>NZ_QKRS01000001.1:0-21709 GCF_024261405.1 Pseudomonas sp. FBF18
GTGGCCTGTTCTGCGCCAAGGCTGGCTCCTGCGCGGTTGTGCTCCCACAATTGGGGCAACGACACTAGAATAGGCCCCGACGTTTTTACTCAGAACCCTTCTATGCCCGACCCTGACGATCGCGATTCACTCGCAGGCTTGCCGCTGGATCAATTGGTGGCGTGCCACGAATGCGACCTGCTGCTGCGCAAGCCCGAGCTCAAGACGGATGAAAAAGCGCAATGCCCGCGCTGCGGCTATGAGTTGTACGCCCATCGGCACAATGTGGTCGAGCGCAGCCTGGCCCTGGTACTGGCGGCCTTGCTGCTCTACGTGCCGGCGAACTTTCTGCCGATCATGCAACTCCATCTGTTGGGCCAGAACTCCGATGACACGGTGTGGAGCGGTGTGATCGGCCTGTACAACAGCGGCATGGGTGGCGTGGCGGTGGTGGTGTTCCTGTGCAGCATGGCCATTCCACTGCTCAAGCTGCTGTGTCAGCTGGTGGTGTTGCTGACCATCCGCTTGAACAGGGGCCGCAGCTACGGCCTGCTTCTTTACCGTTTTTATCACCACATGCGCGACTGGGGCATGCTTGAGGTCTACCTCATGGGCGTACTGGTCGCCATCGTCAAGCTGGTGGATATGGCCGAACTCAGCCTAGGGCTTGGCTTGCTGTGCTTTGTCAGTTTGTTGCTGGTTCAGGTCTGGCTGGAAGTGGTGATGTCCCCCCACCAGATCTGGGTAGCCTTGTCGGGAGAAGATGTGCATGCGGGCGATTGACGCAGGAATACTGATCTGTACCGAGTGTCATGAGCTCAACCGCCAGGAGGCGGGCGCCAGCAGCCAGGCCTGCACACGCTGCGGGGCGCTGGTGCATGCACGCCGGCCCAACAGCCTGGCCCGTACCTGGGCGCTGCTGATTACCGCGGCCATCCTGTACATACCGGCCAACGTGCTGCCGATCATGACGGTCAGCACCCTGGGGCAGGGCAGCCCCGACACCATCATGTCCGGCGTCATCACCCTGATGCAGCACGGCATGCTGCCGATCGCGGCCGTGGTGTTCATCGCCAGTATTCTGGTACCTACCTTCAAGCTGGTGGGCATCGCCCTGCTGCTGTATTCGGTGCAGCGCCACCAGCCGCTGTCGGCACGCCAGCGCATCGTGATGTATCGCTTCATCGAATTCATCGGCCGCTGGTCGATGCTGGATATCTTCGTCATCGCGATCCTGGTGGCGGTGGTGAATTTCGGCCGGATTGCCAGTGTCGAAGCCAACCTGGGGGCCGTCGCCTTTGCCAGTGTGGTGATTCTGACAATGCTTGCTGCAGTAACTTTCGATCCCCGACTGATTTGGGATAACACGGAGTCGGATGACGACCATGAGTGATTTGCCTACGGCTAAAACCCGCCCAGCTTCGAACTGGTCGGCCATCTGGATACTGCCCCTGATCGCATTGGTGATCGGTGGGTGGCTCGGTTGGCAGGCCTACCGTGAAGCGGGGGTGAACATCGAGGTACGCTTCGAGAGCGGCGAGGGTATCGTCGCCAACAAGACCGAGGTGGTCTACAAGGGCATGTCGGTGGGTAAGGTCAAAAGCCTGGTACTTGACGACAAAGGCCGCAACAAAGGTGTCATCGCCACCATCGAGATGAACCAGGTGGCCGAGGAGCACCTGCGCAAGAACACTCGCTTTTGGCTGGTCAAGCCAAACGTGAGCCTGGCCGGGATTACCGGGCTGGAGACGCTGGTATCAGGCAACTACATTGCCGTGAGCCCGGGCGATGGCGAGCCGAGCAAGCGTTTCAATGCGTTGAGCGAAGCACCGCCGATGTCCGACAGCGTGCCCGGCCTGCATCTGACCCTCAAGGCCGATCGCTTGGGGTCACTCAACCGTGACAGCCCCGTGTTCTACAAGCAGATCCAGGTTGGTCGGGTGAAGAGCTACAGGCTCTCCGACGACCAGGGTACGGTCGAGATCAAGGTGTTCATCGAGCCGGGCTATGCCGACCTGGTGCGCAAGCACACGCGTTTCTGGAACGCCAGCGGCGTGAGCATCGATGCCAACCTGTCGGGCGTGAAGGTGCGCAGCGAGTCGCTGGCCAGCATCGTTGCCGGCGGTATCGCATTCGCTACCCCCGAGCACCGCAAGGACAGCCCGCCCACCGACCCGAACCTGCCGTTCCGTCTTTTCGAAGACTTCGACGCCGCCCAGGCGGGTATCCGGGTCAAGGTCAAGCTGAGCGACTTCGAGGGCCTGCAGGCGGGCCGTACGCCGGTCATGTACAAAGGTATACAGGTAGGTTCGCTGAAAGCCCTGAAGGTCGATGCCGACCTCTCCAGCGCCATGGCCGAGCTGACCCTGGACCCGCTGGCCGAGGACTACCTGGTCGAAGGCACCCAGTTCTGGGTGGTCAAGCCGTCGATCTCCCTGGCGGGTATCACCGGCCTGGAGGCGTTGGTAAAGGGCAACTACATTGCTATTCGCCCCGGCGACAAGGGCGCCTCGCCTCAGCGTGAATTTGAAGCCCGGGCCAAGGCCCCGCCCCTCGATCTGAAGGCGCCCGGCCTGCACCTTGTGCTGTTCAGCGACAACCTGGGCTCGCTCGAGGTTGGCAGCCCGATCCTGTATCGGCAGGTAAAGGTGGGTAGCGTGCAAAGCTACCAGTTTTCCAGGAAGCAGCAACGCCTGCTGATTGGCGTGCACATCGAGCCCGAGTACGCCAACCTGGTCAATGGTTCGACGCGTTTCTGGAACGCCAGCGGCATTACCCTGACTGGCGGCCTGTCGGGCATCCAGATCAAGAGCGAGTCGCTGCAGAGCCTGATGGCCGGTGGCATCGCCTTCGATACGCCGAAACAGAATGTACCGCTCAAGCGTCGTATCCCCACCTTCCGCCTGCTGGCCAACCAGGAAGCGGCGGATCGCAAGGGCACCAGCATCACCATCAAGGTGGACCGTGCGGACGGCCTCAAGGTCGGCACCCCCATACGCTTCAAGGGGCTGGATGTCGGCAAGGTCGAAGCGGTGGACCTGGCGGAGGACCTGCAGTCGGTGACGCTCAAGGCGCAGATCACCGAGGTGCCCGAGCGTATTGCGCGTGTGGGCACGCAGTTCTGGGTAGTCAAGCCGGCGCTGGGTATCGTCAAGACGGCCAACCTGGAGACGCTGGTCACCGGTCAGTACCTTGAAGTGCAACCGGCGGCGAAGAATCAGGGCCCGCAGCGCAACTTCGTGGCCTTGCCCGAGCCACCGGACCTGACCGCTCGCGAGGCTGGCCTGCCGGTGGTGCTCAGCGCTGCTCGACGCGGGTCGATCAAGGTCGGTGTGCCGGTCACCTACCGTGAAGTGCCGGTGGGCAAGGTTACGGGGTACGAACTGGGGCAGACAGCGGATCGCGTGCTGATCCATATCCTGATCGAGCCACGCTACGCCTCGCTTGTGCGCGGTGGCAGCCGTTTCTGGAACAGCAGTGGCTTCGGCTTCGATATCGGCCTGTTCAAGGGCGCTACGGTGCGTACCGAGTCGCTGGAGACCCTGATCGAGGGTGGCATTGCCTTCGCCACGCCAGACGGCGACAAGATGGGCAACGCAGCGTTGCCGCAGCAGACCTTTGCCCTGTTCGACAAGGCCGAGGACGAATGGCTGCAATGGGCGCCGAAGATCCCGCTCGGCAAGTAGGCAAGGCATAGCCCTTCGCCGACCAGGACGTCTCCTGCAGGAGTCAGCCTGGTCGGCGAAGGGAGCGGCCCTGTCTTCCCGCCATCATCAAATCGCAGGCAATAAAAAACCGACCCTAGGGTCGGTTTTTTAACAAGCGTCGCTTAGGCAGCTGCAGCAATCTTCAGTGCCTTGATGTGGCCATTCAGACGGCCTTTATGGCGAGCAGCCTTGTTCTTGTGGATGATGCCTTTATCGGCCATGCGGTCGATAACTGGAACAGCCAGGATGTAAGCAGCTTGCGCTTTTTCGGCGTCTTTTGCGTCGATGGCCTTGACTACATTCTTGATGTAGGTGCGAACCATGGAACGCAGGCTGGCGTTGTGGCTGCGACGCTTCTCAGCCTGTTTTGCACGTTTTTTGGCGGAAGGTGAGTTGGCCACCGTCGAGCTCCTCGAAAGACTTGGTAAATAGCAAACAAAATAGGCCGCGAATCATGCCGATGAGTTGATCGGTTGTCAAGGGCGCTTGTTAGGTTCCGCTGAGCGGTCGATTCGCTGGAGGGGATGATTCCCTTCTGGCGCATGACCTGTAAACTCGGGAGTTTTGCTCTGTCTGCTTTGCGCGGCGGAGTATCGCATACTTGGATGCCGTTTAGGCCTCTCCTTCATCCATATGGCATGAAAATCTTTCGATGAATCTCCTCAAGTCCCTGGCTGCAGTCAGTTCCATCACCATGGTGTCGCGCGTGCTGGGCTTTGTCCGCGATACCATCCTGGCGCGCATCTTCGGCGCCGGTGTTGCCACCGACGCCTTTTTCATTGCCTTCAAGCTGCCCAACCTGCTGCGGCGAATCTTTGCCGAGGGGGCGTTTTCCCAGGCGTTCGTGCCGATCCTGGCCGAATACAAAAGCCAGCAGGGCGAGGAGGCGACCCGCACCTTCGTGGCCTATGTCGCCGGCCTGCTGACCCTGGTGCTGGCGGTGGTCACGGCGCTGGGGATCCTGGCCGCACCCTGGGTGGTGTGGGTCACCGCGCCGGGCTTCGTCGACAGCGCCGAGAAGTTCGAGCTGACCACCGACCTGCTGCGCGTGACCTTTCCTTATATATTGCTGATCTCGCTGTCGTCCCTGGCGGGCGCCATCCTCAACACCTGGAACCGTTTCTCGGTACCGGCCTTCGTGCCGACCCTGCTCAACGTCGCGATGATCTTCTTCGCGCTGTTCCTCACCCCGTACTTCGATCCGCCGGTGATGGCCCTGGGCTGGGCGGTACTGGCCGGCGGCCTGTTGCAGCTGCTGTACCAGCTGCCGCACCTCAAAAAGATCGGCATGCTCGTGCTGCCCCGCCTGAACCTGCGCGATACCGGGGTATGGCGCGTGCTCAAGCAGATGCTGCCAGCCATCCTCGGGGTGTCGGTAAGCCAGATCTCGCTGATCATCAACACCATCTTCGCCTCGTTTCTGGTGGCCGGCTCGGTGTCGTGGATGTACTACGCCGACCGCCTGATGGAGCTGCCCTCCGGGGTGCTGGGCGTGGCGCTGGGCACCATCCTGCTGCCGACCCTGGCCAAGACCTACGCCAGCAAGGATCGCCACGAGTATTCGCGCATCCTCGACTGGGGCCTGCGCCTGTGCTTCTTGCTGGTGTTGCCTTGCACCTTTGCCCTGGCAATTTTGTCCGAGCCACTGACGGTGGCCCTGTTCCAGTACGGCAAGTTCACCGCCTTCGATGCCGCCATGACCCAGCGCGCGCTGATCGCCTACTCGGTCGGCCTGCTCGGCATCATTCTGGTCAAGGTGCTCGCCCCTGGCTTCTATGCCCAGCAGAACATCCGTACACCGGTAAAGATCGCCATCTTCACCCTGGTGGCCACGCAACTGCTCAACCTGGTGTTCATCGGCTACCTGCAGCATGCCGGGCTGGCCCTGGCGATCAGTGTCGGCGCCTGCCTCAATGCCGGCCTGCTGTACTGGAAGCTGCGCCAGCAGAACCTGTTCGAGCCGCAGCCGGGCTGGACCGCCTACCTGCTCAAGTTGCTGGTGGCCGTACTGCTGATGGCCGGTGTGCTGGTGGCCGGCATGTGGTACATGCCTGCCTGGGAGCAGGGGCACATGCTCGAGCGGTTCCTGCGGCTGGGCGTACTGATTGGCGCAGGCGTGGTGACCTATTTCGGTTGCCTGTACCTGTTTGGTTTTCGTCCACGGGACTTCGCCCGCAAGGCGCTGCACTGATGGCCGGCGCGGGTCAGGCGTCGGTTTTGTGTTTTAGACGCCCTGGCATCGCGCTGCTGCCTGTCGTCGGCGCCCGGGTGTGGTTATAATCGACCACTTTATGAGCAAGAAGCGCGTTATGCAGCTGGTTCGAGGCCTTCACAACCTTCGCCCCGAGCATCGGGGCTGTGTTGCCACTATCGGCAACTTCGACGGTGTTCACCGCGGTCACCAGGCTATCCTGGCGCGTTTGCGTGAGCGCGCGGTAGCGCTGGGCGTACCCAGCTGCGTGGTGATTTTCGAGCCACAGCCGCGTGAGTACTTTGCACCGGACACCGCGCCTGCGCGCCTGGCCCGCCTGCACGACAAGGTCGCCCTGTTGGCCGCCGAAGGCATCGACCGGGTGCTGTGCCTGGCGTTCAACCAGCGCCTGTGCAAGCTCAGCGCAGCCGAATTCGTCGACACCATCCTGGTCGACGGCCTGGGCGTGCAGCACCTGGAGGTCGGTGACGACTTCCGGTTCGGCTGCGACCGGGTGGGTGACTTCACGTTCCTGCAGCAGGCCGGCCTGCGCCACGGCTTCACCGTGGAAGCGGCGCAAACCGTGGAGCTCGAGGGCCTGCGGGTCAGCAGCACGCAGGTGCGCGAAGCACTGGCGCGTGCCGACTTTGCCGTGGCCGAGCGTCTGCTGGGCCGCCCGTTCCGCATCCGCGGCCGGGTGCTGCATGGGCAGAAGCTGGCGCGCCAGCTGGGTTGGCCCACGGCCAACATACAACTCAAGCGTCATCGCGTACCGCTCACCGGGGTGTACCTGGTCAGCGTTGAACTCGATGGCCAGGCGTGGCCGGGTGTCGCCAACATCGGCGTGCGCCCCAGCGTTGCAGGTGATGGCCGCGCCCACCTGGAAGTGCATCTCCTGGATTTTGCCGGCGATCTGTATGGCCGGCGTCTCACGGTGGAATTCCACCACAAGCTGCGCGATGAGCAGCGATTCGCCTCCCTGGAGGCGCTGAAGTCGGCGATCGATGCGGATATCGCCGCCGCACGTGCCCATTGGCACGGTCAACCGCTAACGAAGAGCCTGAAATGACCGACTATAAAGCCACGCTAAACCTTCCGGACACCGCCTTCCCGATGAAGGCCGGCCTGCCACAGCGCGAACCGCAGATCCTGCAGCGCTGGGACAGCATTGGCCTGTACCAGAAGCTGCGCGAAATTGGCAAGGATCGTCCGAAGTTCGTGCTGCACGACGGCCCGCCCTACGCCAACGGCAAGATCCACATCGGTCACGCGCTCAACAAGATTCTCAAGGACATGATCTCGCGGTCCAAGACCCTGGCCGGCTACGATGCGCCGTACGTGCCGGGTTGGGACTGCCATGGCCTGCCGATCGAGCACAAGGTTGAAGTGACCCACGGCAAGCACCTCACCGCGGACAAGACCCGCGAGCTGTGCCGTGCCTACGCGGCCGAGCAGATCGAAGGGCAGAAGAAGGAATTCATCCGCCTGGGCGTGCTGGGTGACTGGGACAACCCCTACAAGACCATGGACTTCGCCAACGAAGCCGGCGAAATCCGCGCCCTGGCCGAAATGGTCAAGCACGGTTTCGTGTTCAAGGGCCTCAAGCCCGTGAACTGGTGCTTCGATTGCGGTTCGGCCCTGGCCGAAGCCGAGGTCGAATACGCCGACAAGAAGTCCCAGACCATCGACGTGGCCTTCAACGTGGCCGACGAAGCGCGGCTGGCCCAGGCCTTCGGCCTGTCGTCGCTGGCCAAGCCCGCCGCCATCGTGATCTGGACCACCACCCCGTGGACCATCCCCGCCAACCAGGCGCTGAACGTGCACCCCGAGTTCAGCTATGCCCTGGTGGACGTCGGCGACAAGCTGCTGGTGCTGGCCGAAGAGCTGGTCGAAGCCTGCCTCAAGCGCTACTCGCTGGAAGGTTCGGTGATCGCCACCGCGCCGGGCTCTGCACTGGAGCTGATCAACTTCCGTCACCCTCTGTACGATCGCCTGTCGCCGGTCTACCTGGCCGAGTACGTCGAGCTGGGCGCCGGTACCGGCGTGGTCCACTCGGCCCCGGCCTACGGTGAAGACGACTTCGTGACCTGCAAGCGCTACGGCATGGTCAACGACGACATCCTCACCCCGGTGCAGAGCAACGGCGTGTACGTCGACTCGCTGGAATTCTTCGGTGGCCAGTTCATCTGGAAGGCCAACCCGCACATCGTCGACAAGCTCGCCGAAGTCGGCGCGCTGATGTTCACCGACACCATCAGCCACAGCTACATGCACTGCTGGCGCCACAAGACCCCGCTGATCTACCGCGCCACCGCGCAGTGGTTCGTGGGCATGGACAAGCAGCCTGACAGCGGCGAAACCCTGCGCAAGCGCGCCCTCAACGCCATCGAAGAAACCAAGTTCGTGCCGGCCTGGGGCCAGGCGCGCCTGCATTCGATGATCGCCAACCGCCCGGACTGGTGCATCTCGCGTCAGCGCAACTGGGGTGTGCCGATCCCGTTCTTCCTGCACAAGCAGACCGGTGAACTGCACCCGCGCACCGTCGAACTGATGGAGCAGGTGGCCCAGCGCGTCGAGCTCGAGGGCATCGAAGCCTGGTTCAAGATGGACGCCGCCGAACTGCTCGGTGACGAAGCCGGCCAGTACGACAAGATCGCCGACACCCTGGACGTGTGGTTCGACTCCGGTACCACCCACTGGCACGTGCTGCGTGGCTCGCACAACATCGGCCACGAAAGCGGCCCGCGCGCGGACCTGTACCTGGAAGGTTCCGACCAGCACCGCGGCTGGTTCCACTCCTCGCTGCTCACCGGCTGCGCCATCGACGGCCATGCGCCGTACCGCGAGCTGCTGACCCACGGCTTCACCGTGGACGAGAACGGCCGCAAGATGTCCAAGTCGCTGGGCAACACCATCGAGCCGCAGAAGGTCAACGACACCCTGGGTGCCGACATCATGCGCCTGTGGGTATCGGCCACCGACTACTCCGGCGAGATGGCGGTTTCCGACCAGATCCTGCAGCGCAGCGCCGACGCCTACCGGCGCATCCGCAACACCGCGCGCTTCCTGCTCTCCAACCTGTCCGGCTTCGACCCGGCCCGCGACCTGCTGCCGGCCGACGACATGCTGGCGCTGGACCGCTGGGCGGTCGACCGTACCCTGCTACTGCAGCGCGAGCTGGAAGAGCACTACGGCGAGTACCGTTTCTGGAACGTCTACTCCAAGATCCACAACTTCTGCGTGCAGGAGCTGGGCGGCTTCTACCTCGACATCATCAAGGACCGCCAGTACACCACCGGCGCCAACAGTGTCGCGCGCCGCTCGTGCCAGACCGCGCTGTATCACATCAGCGAAGCGCTGGTGCGCTGGATCGCACCGATCCTGGCGTTCACCGCCGACGAGCTGTGGCAGTACCTGCCGGGCGAGCGCAACGAGTCGGTCATGCTCAACACCTGGTACCAGGGCCTGACCGAGCTGCCGGAAGGCATCGAGCTGGACCGCGCCTACTGGGACCGCGTGATGGCCGTCAAGGCTGCGGTCAACAAGGAGCTGGAGAACCAGCGTGCGGCCAAGGCCATCGGCGGCAACCTGCAAGCCGAAGTCACCCTGTTCGCCGACGAGGCCCTGAGCACCGACCTGAACAAGCTGGGCAACGAACTGCGGTTCGTGCTGATCACCTCGGCAGCCAGCGTGGCGCCGTTCGTCGAAGCCCCGGCCGATGCCGTGGTTACCGAAGTGGCCGGCCTCAAGCTCAAGGTGGTCAAGTCGGGTCACGCCAAGTGCGGCCGTTGCTGGCACTTCCGCGCCGACGTGGGCGTGAACCCGGAGCATCCGGAAATCTGCGGTCGTTGCGTCGACAACATCAGCGGCAAAGGTGAGGTGCGTCACTATGCCTAACCCCAACGTGGGGCGCTTCGGGCGCCTCGCCTGGCTGTGGCTGAGCCTGCTGGTACTGGTCCTGGACCAGGCCAGCAAGCACTACTTCGAAGGTGCGCTGAGCCTGTACCAGCAGATCGTGGTCATCCCCGACTACTTCAGCTGGACCTTGGCCTACAACACCGGTGCGGCCTTCAGCTTCCTGGCCGACAGCTCCGGCTGGCAGCGCTGGCTGTTCGCCCTGATCGCCCTGGTGGTCAGTGCGGTGCTGGTGGTGTGGCTCAAGCGCCTGGGCCGCGACGACACCTGGCTGGCCGTTGCGTTGGCCCTGGTGCTGGGCGGTGCGCTGGGCAACCTGTACGACCGCATCGTGCTCGGCCACGTGGTCGACTTCATCCTCGTGCACTGGCAGAACCGCTGGTACTTCCCGGCCTTCAACCTGGCCGACAGCGCCATCAGCGTGGGCGCCGTGATGCTGGCGCTGGATATGTTCAAGAGCAAAAAGTCCGGAGAACCCGTCCATGACTGATACCCGTATCGGCCAGAACACCGAAGTCACCCTGCACTTCGCGCTGCACCTGGAAAACGGTGATACTGTCGACAGCACCTTCGAGAAGGCTCCGGCGGTGTTCAAGGTCGGCGACGGCAACCTGCTGCCGGGCTTCGAAGCCGCGATCTTCGGCTTCAAGGCCGGCGACAAGCGCACCGTCAGCGTGGCACCGGAGAACGCCTTCGGTCAGCCGAACCCGCAGAACGTGCAGATCATTCCCCGCTCGCAGTTCCAGGACATGGAGTTGTCCGAGGGCCTGCTGGTGATTTTCAACGACGCGGCCAACGCCGAGTTGCCCGGCGTGGTGAAGGCGTTCGATGACGCGCAAGTGACCATCGACTTCAACCACCCGCTGGCCGGCAAGACCCTGAACTTCGAGGTGGAAATCCTCGCAGTCAAGGCCCTTTGAGCCAGGAGTCAGCCATGCAGATCAAACTCGCCAACCCACGCGGCTTCTGCGCCGGCGTGGACCGGGCGATCGAAATCGTCAATCGCGCCCTCGAGGTGTTCGGCCCGCCGATCTATGTGCGTCACGAAGTGGTGCACAACAAGTTCGTGGTCGAAGACCTGCGCGCGCGTGGGGCGATCTTCGTCGAAGAGCTCGACCAGGTGCCCAATGACGTCATCGTCATCTTCAGTGCCCACGGCGTTTCCCAGGCCGTGCGCCAGGAAGCGGCGGGGCGTGGCCTCAAGGTCTTCGACGCGACCTGCCCGCTGGTGACCAAGGTGCACATCGAGGTGGCCAAGTACAGTCGCGATGGCAAGGAATGCATCCTGATCGGCCACGAAGGGCACCCCGAGGTCGAAGGCACCATGGGCCAGTACGACGCCAGCAATGGCGGTTCGATCTACCTGGTCGAAGACGAAGAGGATGTCGCCAACCTGCAGGTTCGTGACCCCGAACGCCTGGCCTTCGTGACCCAGACCACCCTGTCGATGGACGACACCAGCCGCGTCATCGATGCGCTGCGCACGCGCTTCCCCAGCATTGGCGGGCCGCGCAAGGACGACATCTGCTACGCCACCCAGAACCGCCAGGATGCGGTCAAGCAACTGGCTGACGAGTGCGACGTGGTACTGGTGGTGGGCAGCCCGAACAGCTCCAACTCCAACCGCCTGCGTGAGCTGGCCGAGCGCATGGCCACCCCGGCCTACCTGATCGACGGTGCAGAAGACATGCAGCGCAGCTGGTTCGACGGTGTCGAGCGTATCGGCATCACCGCCGGCGCCTCCGCCCCCGAAGTGCTGGTGCGTGGTGTGATCGCGCAGTTGCAGGAATGGGGCGCCACAGGTGCCGACGAGCTCGATGGTCGCGAAGAGAATGTAACGTTCTCGATGCCCAAGGAGCTACGGGTGCGTTCACTGATCTGACCCGGCGGCCGCGCACAGCGGCTGATCGGTGGCGAGCTGGCGCAGGCTGACCCGCCCGGTGCGTGACAGCACCACCTGATGCAGGCTCCGGGTTCCGGGACTTTCGCACACGTGCAGGGTCCCGGCCTGGAACGCACCGCCCGCCTGCAGCGGTACCCCCAGCCCGCTGAAATGCACCTGCCGCGCCAGCGGCTGATTGCCCACCACACGAACCTTCCCGCTGGCACGGTACTCGTGCAGCAAGCCTTCATCGTCGGCGCTCATTCGCCATCCCTTGCTCCAGTCGCCCTCAAGGGCCGTCAGGCTGACTCGCTGATTGCGCAGCAGGGCTTCGCTGCGGGCGCTGCGCAAGGCCTGGGCAAGGTTCTGCGCGCTGGCCTCGCGCTGTAGGCTCACGCTCATGGCGCTGTAGGCCGGCAGCCCTAACTGCGTCAGCGCCGCGGTCAGCCCCAGCGCATACATCATTTGTATCAGTGTTACGCCCTGTTGCCCCATCGTGCATCCCTCCCTGGAAGTGCTTCTCTGTAGATTCAGTACCGCTCGGTTGGGCGTCCAGTCGGCCGGGTAGGCAATCACATGGGGAAATTTCGCAGGAGGCGAACATGGCCAGGAGGCTGCAGCAGGGCATGACCCTGATCGAAGTGATGGTGGCGCTGCTGGTGCTGTCACTGGGGGTAATGGCGGCGGCTGCGCTGCAAGGGCGGGCGTTGCACGGCACCGACGGCGCGCTGCGTACCACCCAGGCGCTGTACCTGGCCCAGGCCCTGCTCGAAGGCGCGCGCGCTGCGGGCGGGCTGAGGGCAGGGGAGGCCAGCACCTTGCAGCGCGAGCTGGTAAAGGTGGCCGGCGCGTCCGCGCAGGCACAGGTGCGCCAGGCGGGCAATGGGCTCGCACTCGACCTGCACTGGCAGGGCGGTGGCCTTGCTGTGCAGGGGCAGGTGGGGCCATGAGGCGCGACACCGGTTTCGGCCTGGTCGAGGCGCTGCTGGCGTTGAGCCTGGGCGTGCTGCTGGTGCTGGCCGGCAGCCGTCTGTTCATCGGTGCGCTGCAGGGTTGGCAGGCGCAGGGCGCACTTGCGCAGTTGCAGGAGGATGCGCGCTTTGCGCTGCAGCGCATGGCCCGTGACATCCGCATGGCCGGCGCATTCGGCTGCCTGCGGCGCGAGGCGATCAGCTTTGCCGACCCTGCCATTGCCGCGGCATTTGCCCTGCCGATCAGTGTCAGCCTCGAGCCTGACGGCACCCTGCGCAGCCTGAGCCTGGTTGGCGTGCAGGGTGGGGAGGCCGGTGGCCCGCCCAACTGGACGCTGCTCACCGACTGCCTGAGCACCGCCCAGGTGCAGGCAGGCGAGCGCTTGCCCGGGCCACACCAGTTCGCCTTGCCCGTTCGTCAGCAGGTGTACCGCCTGGTGGACGGGCAACTGCTGCTCACCAGTGGTGGCAGCCACGCGGTGCTGATCGAACATGTCAGCCGGCTTCAGGTTGACCTGGGCGTGGCGGGCGAGGGCGGTGAGCTGGCCTGGATGACCGCGGTGCCCGACCCTTCGCGCATTCGCAGCATCCGCCTGCGCCTGACCCTGGACGACCCCGCTGAACGGGTGCGCGCGCAAACCTATCAGATGGTCGCCGCCGTGCGTAACCGCCTGCCATGAAGCTGCAACGGGGCATGGCGCTGCTGGTGTGCCTGGTGCTGATGCTGCTGTGCGGCCTGCTGGGCGTTTCAGTGCTGCACAGTGCCGCCTTGCAGGCACGCATGGCCGGCAACCTGGTGATGGCATTGCAGGCGTTCGAAGCGGCGGAAGCCACGTTGCGGCTCGCCGAGGCCCGTGTGCTGGCGGGGCTTGAGCCACCGGGCCCGTGCGTGTACTGCCTGCCGCCGCCGGAGGCGCCCAGGGTACGCGCCGCCGGTGTGCAGGGCGGGGCGGGGCCAAGCTCCGGGCTGGGCTGGCAGGCGCAAGGGCCTGGCTTCTTCCTGGTACAGAACCTGGGCCGCAGCTCGCGCCCCGCGCGGCTGCCCGACGGCCTTGAGGTGCAGCTGCTTCGGGTGACTGCCGTGGGGCGTCAGCAGCAGGCGCGGGTGGTGCTGGAGAGCGTGCTGGCGCAGCCATCGGTGCCGGCTGCGTGGCCGGCGCAACGTATCTTGTGGCGGCAGATCCACTAGGGGCGCACAACATGCCGCGAACTCATCAGGGCCTGAGCCTGATCGAACTGTTGATTGTCGTCGCCGTGGTCGGCATTCTGGCGGGCATTGCCTACCCCAGCTACCGCGACACGGTGAAAAGAGCCGCACGCAGCGAGGTCGTGGGGCTGCTGTTCGACAGTGCGCAGCACCTGGAGCGCCACCGCGCCCGCACGGGCCAGTATGCCGATACCGACGCCGTGATCACCCCGTTGCCCCCCGGCACAGGCCATTACAGCCTGCACGCCAGCCGCGAGGCCGAGGGTTTCAGCCTGCTGGCCCGGCGTCATGCCGGCGGGCTGATGGCCGGCGACGCCTGTGGCGACTTCGAGCTCGATCACCAGGGTGTGCGCGGCAACCCCGGTGCCAGCAACGAGGCGGACGGGGGCTGCTGGGGTAACTGACGTCTTTCATACGGGTACTGGACCAATAGATGACCAAGCAAGTAGTGATTGTCGGCGGTGGGGTGATCGGCCTGCTGACTGCGTTCAACCTGGCGGCCGATGTCGAGCAGGTGGTGGTGTGCGACAAGGGCGCGCTCGGGCAGGAGTCTTCCTGGGCCGGGGGCGGGATCGTGTCGCCGTTGTACCCGTGGCGCTACAGCCCGGCGGTTACTGCGCTGGCGCATTGGTCGCAGGACTTCTATCCGCAGCTGGGCGAGCGTCTGTTCGCCAGCACCGGTGTAGACCCCGAGGTGCATACCACCGGCCTGTACTGGCTGGACCTGGAGGATGAAGCCGAGGCGCTGGCCTGGGCGGCCCGCGAGGGACGCTCGTTGAGTGCAGTGGATGTGGCCCGCGCCTATGCGGCGGTGCCCGTGCTGGGGCCGGGTTTCGAGCGGGCCATCTACATGGCGGGTGTGGCGAACGTGCGCAACCCGCGCCTGGTCAAGTCGCTAAAGGCGGCGTTGCAGGCCCTGCCGAACGTGACCCTTCGCGAACATTGTGAAATCACCGGGTTCAGCCGCGAGGGCGAGCGTATTTGCGGCGTTGAAACCGTCGATGGCCCGATCCGCGCCGATCAGGTGGTGCTTACGGCGGGGGCCTGGAGTGGCGACCTGCTGCGCCCGCTGGGCCTGGAGCTGCCGGTGGAGCCGGTGAAAGGGCAGATGATCCTGTTCAAGTGCGCGGAGGATTTCCTGCCGAGCATGGTGCTGGCCAAGGGGCGCTACGCGATCCCACGGCGTGACGGGCACATTCTGGTCGGCAGCACACTGGAGCATGCAGGCTATGACAAGACGCCCACCGAAGCGGCGCTGGCGAGCCTGAAGGCCTCGGCCATCGAATTGCTGCCGGCGCTGGCCGATGCCACGCCGGTCGGGCATTGGGCTGGGTTGCGGCCTGGCTCACCGGAAGGTGTGCCGTACATCGGCCAGGTGCCCGGGCATGAAGGCTTGTGGTTGAACTGCGGGCATTACCGCAACGGGCTGGTGCTGGCGCCGGCGTCCTGCCGGTTGTTCGCCGACCTGCTGCTGGGGCGTGCGCCGATCATCGACCCGGCGCCGTACGCGCCGGGGCCGCGCCTGCTGTAACAGCAGGCATGTGGAAGCCGGCCTGGCCGGCGAAGGGGCCCTCAGCCCTGGCGGGTATCGTTGGGCCCCTGCTCCAGATGCGCCGGGCTGCAATACCACAGCTGGCCCCGGTGCAAGGCACGGTCGGTGGGCAGGTGCACGCCGCAATGGGCACAGCGCACCATCTTCAGCGGGTCATCGAGGGTAGGGCGAGTATCGGCAGCAGTGCCGGCCTTGAACTTGCGCCACAACCAGAACGCAGCAGCAATCAGGGCAATCCAGAGAATTAGGCGAACCATGGTGTCCAGCTTTGTCGAATGAAGAGCCCCCAGTTTAGGGCCTGGCAACAAAAAAGGGAGGCCATCAGGCCTCCCTTTTTCATTCACCGCATGGCGTGTCAGTCGAATACGCCAAAGGTCATGTAGCTGAACCACGAACGGTCTTCGTTGTTGCCTTCGGCTTCGTGGTTTTCTTCTTCGATCACGTCGCCATTTTCGTCCTTGGGCAGCAGTTCCTGCGGGATCGCGTCTTTGGCGTCCTGGTACTGCTTCTGCACGTCCTGGTTGGCGCGGGTCTGGCCTGGCGGCAGCGGCGGCGCGCTGGAGATCAGGCCCAGGGTGGCCTTGGACAGCCACGAGCGGTTGTCCGCCTCGTCCTGCTGCGGCACGAACTGGCCGTCTTTCAGGCTCGGGTGATCGGGGTAGTTGAGTTTCAGGGTTTCCAGGCTGGTGGCTGCCAGTTCGTCCAGGTGCAGACGCATGTAGGCTTCGGTCATCACCGCCAGGCCGTCACCGACCGATGGGGTTTCCTGGAAGTTTTCTACCACGTAGCGGCCACGGTTGGCGGCGGCCACATACGCCTGACGGGTCAGGTAGTAGTCGGCCACGTGGATCTCGTAGGAGGCCAGCAGGTTACGCAGGTAGATCATGCGCTGCTTGGCGTCCGGCGCGTAGCGGCTGTTGGGGAAGCGGCTGGTGAGCTGGGCGAACTCGTTGTACGAGTCACGCGCTGCGCCCGGGTCACGCTTGGTCATGTCCAGCGGCAGGAAGCGCGCCAACAGGCCGCGGTCCTGGTCGAACGAGGTCAGGCCCTTGAGGTAATAGGCGTAGTCGACGTTCGGATGCTGCGGATGCAGGCGGATAAAGCGCTCGGCAGCCGACTTGGCAGCCTCGGGCTCGGCGTTCTTGTAGTTCGCGTAGATCAGCTCCAGCTGCGCCTGGTCGGCATAGCGGCCGAACGGGTACCGCGACTCCAAGGCCTTGAGCTTGGAGGTGGCGCTGGTATAGCTGTGGTTGTCCAGGTCGGCCTGCGCCTGCTGGTACAGCTCGGTTTCGCTGAGGTTTTCGTCGACGACTTCCTTCGAAGAACAAGCAGCGGTGAGTCCGAGGATGGCGATCAGCAGCAGGTGTTTCACTTGCATGGCGGCTTGCGTCCCTATGACGGCTGCTGTCTTGGGCGAGGCCGTCCTGTTATGATGAGCACCCCGTTGGAACCCTCGGGGCAAAAGACGCCGTATTTAACCACAAGCGTGCAGCTGAAACCAAAGGCTGTGCCTCCGCCTGATTCGAGCATGTCCGAGAAAATTGAACTTCGCGCAGAGGTACCGTCCGAATTGGGCGGGCAACGCCTCGACCAAGTCGCCGCCCAACTGTTTGCCGAGCACTCGCGCTCGCGCCTTTCCGCCTGGATCAAAGAAGGCCTACTGACCGTCGATGGCAACGTCGTGCGTCCGCGCGACATCGTCCATGGCGGCGCCCTGCTGGCGCTTGACGCCGAGCAGGAAGCCCAGGGCGAGTGGGTGGCGCAGGACATCGAACTGGACATCGTCTACGAAGACGAGCACATCCTGGTCATCAACAAGCCGGCCGGGCTTGTGGTGCACCCGGCTGCCGGTCATGCCGACGGCACCCTGCTCAATGCCCTGCTGCACCACGTGCCGGACATCATCAACGTGCCGCGCGCCGGCATCGTGCACCGCCTCGACAAGGACACCACCGGTCTGATGGTGGTGGCCAAGACCATTCAGGCGCAGACCCAGCTGGTAGCCCAGTTGCAAAGTCGTAGCGTCAGCCGCATCTATGAATGCATCGTGATCGGCGTGGTTACCGCAGGCGGCAAGATCAACGCCCCGATCGGTCGTCACGGCCAGCAGCGCCAGCGCATGGCGGTGATGGAGGGCGGCAAGCAGGCCGTCAGCCACTACCGTGTGCTCGAACGCTTCCGCTCGCACACCCACGTGCGCGTCAAGCTGGAAACCGGGCGTACCCACCAGATCCGCGTGCACATGGCCCACGTCAACTTCCCGTTGGTCGGCGACCCGGTGTACGGCGGGCGCTTCCGCATCCCGCCGGCGGCCAGCGTGACCATGGTCGAGGCGCTCAAGACCTTCCCGCGCCAGGCCCTGCACGCACGCTTCCTGGAGCTGGATCACCCGGTGACCGGTGAGCGCATGGGCTGGGAGTCGTCCCTGCCGGACGACTTCGTGTGGCTGCTGTCGCTGCTCAAGCAGGACCGCGAGGCCTTCGTCGGATGAGCCCGCTGACGCACCACCTGCTGACCCCCGACTGGCCTGCGCCAGCCTGGGTCAAGGCGTGCGTCACCACCCGGGGCGGCGGCGTGAGCCTGGCGCCCTACGATTCGTTGAACCTGGGCGACCACGTCGGTGACGCCCAGGCCGCAGTGGCCGAAAACCGTCGGCGCCTGACCGGGCAGTTCGGCATCCAGCCTGCCTGGCTCAAGCAGGTGCACGGCATCGATGTGGTCGAGGCCGACCCGGCGCTGGTTGCCGAAGCCGACGCCAGCTGCACCAGCACCCCCGGCATCGCCTGCGCGTCCATGACCGCCGACTGCCTGCCGGTACTGTTCTGCGACCGCGCCGGCACCCGCGTGGGCGCTGCCCATGCCGGCTGGCGCGGGCTGGTGGGTGGTGTGCTGGAGGCCACGCTCGATGCGCTGGGCGTACCGGCCAGCGAGGTGCTGGTATGGCTGGGCCCGGCCATCGGGCCCCAGGCGTTCGAGGTGGGCGGCGAAGTGCGCGAAGCCTTCATGACCGTTCATCCGGAAAGTGCCAGCGCGTTCGTGGCGGGGGCGCAGCCCGGCAAGTTCATGGCCGACATCTATGCACTGGCGCGCATCCGCCTGGCGGCCCGTGGCATCACTGCCGTGTATGGCGGCGGCCTGTGCACCGTGAGCGACCCACGCTTCTATTCCTACCGTCGCTGCCCCGTTACCGGGCGCTTCGCTTCGCTGATCTGGCTGGCGCCTCGCTGACCTGGATCAAGCCCGCTACGCTTGAATCTTCCACAATCACCCTTATCTATAGGGGTATCTCAGGCAGGTTTTTCTTCATCAGGTGTGTCCATCGCTCCGGCCTGCCCATTAAAGGAAGGTAAGTTATGCGAATAGACCGTTTGACCAGCAAGCTGCAACTGGCGTTATCCGACTCCCAGTCCCTGGCGGTTGGCATGGATCACCCCGCGATCGAGCCTGCGCACCTGTTGCAGGCGCTGATCGACCAGCAGGGTGGTTCGATCAAGCCCCTGTTGATGCAGGTGGGCTTCGACGTCAACAGCCTGCGCAAGGAACTGGGCAAAGAACTCGACCAGTTGCCAAAAATCCAGAACCCTACCGGCGACGTCAACATGTCGCAGGACCTGGCACGCCTGCTCAACCAGGCCGACCGCCTGGCCCAGCAGAAGGGCGACCAGTTCATCTCCAGCGAGCTCGTGCTGCTGGCGGCCATGGACGAGAACAGCAAGCTCGGCAAGTTGCTGCTCGGCCAGGGCGTGAGCAAGAAGGCGCTTGAAAACGCCATCAGCAACCTGCGCGGCGGCGAAGCGGTGAACGACCCCAACGCCGAGGAATCGCGTCAGGCCCTGGACAAGTACACCGTCGACCTGACCAAGCGTGCCGAAGACGGCAAGCTCGACCCGGTGATCGGCCGTGACGACGAGATCCGTCGCACCATCCAGGTGCTGCAACGCCGTACCAAGAACAACCCGGTGCTCATCGGTGAGCCTGGCGTGGGTAAGACTGCCATCGCCGAAGGCCTGGCCCAGCGCATCATCAATGGCGAAGTGCCCGATGGTCTGAAGGGCAAGCGCCTGCTGTCGCTGGACATGGGCGCGCTGATTGCCGGCGCCAAGTTCCGCGGCGAGTTCGAAGAGCGCCTCAAAGGCCTGCTCAACGAGCTGTCCAAGCAGGAAGGCCAGATCATCCTGTTCATCGACGAGCTGCACACCATGGTCGGCGCCGGTAAAGGCGAAGGCTCGATGGATGCCGGCAACATGCTCAAGCCTGCGCTGGCGCGCGGCGAGCTGCACTGCGTCGGTGCCACCACGCTGAACGAGTACCGCCAGTACATCGAGAAGGATGCGGCGCTGGAGCGTCGGTTCCAGAAGGTATTGGTAGAGGAGCCGAGCGAGGAAGACACCATCGCCATCCTGCGTGGCCTCAAGGAGCGTTACGAGGTGCACCACAAGGTGGCGATCACCGACGGCGCGATCATTGCCGCGGCCAAGCTCAGCCATCGCTACATTACCGATCGTCAGTTGCCCGACAAGGCCATTGACCTGATCGACGAGGCGGCCAGCCGCATCCGCATGGAGATCGACTCCAAGCCCGAGGTGCTTGACCGTCTGGAGCGTCGCCTGATTCAACTGAAAGTGGAATCCCAGGCGCTGAAGAAGGAAGACGACGAGGCGGCCCTCAAGCGCCTCGAGAAGCTGACCGAGGAGATCGTGCGGCTGGAGCGTGAGTACTCCGACCTGGAAGAGATCTGGACCTCGGAAAAAGCCGAAGTGCAGGGCTCTGCGCAGATCCAGCAAAAGATCGAGCAGTCCCGTCAGGAGCTGGAAACCGCCCGCCGCAAGGGCGACCTGAGCCGCATGGCCGAGCTGCAGTACGGGGTGATCCCGGACCTTGAGCGCAGCCTGCAGATGGTCGACCAGCACGGCAAGGCCGAAAACCAGCTGCTGCGCAACAAGGTGACCGAGGAAGAGATCGCCGAGGTGGTGTCGAAGTGGACCGGTATCCCGGTATCCAAGATGCTCGAAGGCGAGCGCGAAAAGCTGCTGAAGATGGAAAGCCTGCTGCACCAGCGCGTGATCGGCCAGGAAGAGGCCGTGGTGGCCGTGGCCAACGCGGTGCGTCGTTCGCGGGCCGGGTTGTCCGACCCTAACCGGCCAAGTGGTTCGTTCCTGTTCCTGGGCCCTACCGGTGTGGGTAAAACCGAGCTGTGCAAGGCGCTGGCCGAGTTTCTGTTCGACACCGAAGAGGCCATGGTGCGTATCGACATGTCCGAGTTCATGGAGAAACATTCCGTGGCGCGGCTGATTGGTGCACCGCCAGGCTACGTGGGCTACGAAGAGGGCGGCTACCTGACCGAAGCCGTGCGGCGCAAACCCTATGCGGTAGTGCTGCTGGACGAGGTCGAGAAGGCCCACCCGGACGTGTTCAACGTGTTGCTGCAAGTGCTTGAAGACGGTCGCCTGACCGACAGTCATGGCCGTACCGTGGACTTTCGCAACACGGTGATCGTGATGACCTCCAACCTGGGGTCGGCACAGATCCAGGAACTGGTGGGTGATCGCGAGGCGCAGCGCGCTGCGGTGATGGACGCGGTGGGTTCGCATTTCCGTCCCGAGTTCGTCAACCGTATCGACGAAGTGGTGGTGTTCGAGCCTCTGGGTCGCGACCAGATCGCCGGTATCACCCAGATCCAGCTGTCGCGTCTGCGCAGCCGTCTGGCCGAACGCGAGCTGAGCCTGGAGCTGAGCCCCGAGGCCCTCGACAAGCTGATCGCGGTCGGTTACGACCCGGTGTATGGCGCACGGCCGCTGAAACGGGCGATCCAGCGCTGGATCGAGAACCCGCTGGCGCAACTGATTCTGTCGGGTCGGTTCATGCCGGGCAGCAGCATCACCGCCAAGCTGGAGGGCGAAGAGATCGTCTTTGCCTGAGTTTTCGGCGGGTTACGCTAAGGCCTCGATTTTCGAGGCCTTTTTTCTTTGCATTTTGCTTCGAGTGCTTGTAAAGTGCGCCCCGCTGTATGTCACCCCGCAGGTTTCCGGCAGAAGTGGGAATCTGAAAAAAAGTTGCAAATCAGTGTGTTGAATGCAAATTAAGGGTTGACAAGGGTTTTGAAGATTGTAGAATAGCGCGCCTCAGAGACATGAACGCAGCGATGCACAAGGTCGAAGAGTTCGAAGCGGTAGCGATACAGTTTTCGAAATTGCAGCAAGTTGTACTTGAAATTGATAGTTCCGCGATAGCTCAGTCGGTAGAGCAAATGACTGTTAATCATTGGGTCCCAGGTTCGAGTCCTGGTCGCGGAGCCAAATTTCAAA
>NZ_QKRS01000001.1:22518-34708 GCF_024261405.1 Pseudomonas sp. FBF18
TCTTCAGAAAAAGGGCACCTTGCAAAAGGTGCCCTTTTTCGTTTGCGCGGGGTTTAGCGCATGTGCAGCCAGCTGGCGGTACTGCCTATGCCCAGCACCTCCTGCAGGGGGCTGTAGTGCGCGCATCCGCGCCTCGTCGAAATACAGCTCGCTCCGGGTCAACCGCACGCCAGTGGCCTGACGCCCATCCGGCCCCGGCAGGGCGCCGGGGCGGACGGGGGTAGCCGTCAGTGCAGCTTGAGGCGGGGTTCGGTACCGCGGCCGATACGGCTGCCGAGCATCAGCATCAGCGTGCGGAAGGTGCCATACAGCGCCATCTGGTGCATGCGGTACAGCGACACATAGAACATCCGCGCCAGCCAGCCTTCGAGCATCACACTGCCGGTGAGGTTGCCCATCAGGTTGCCCACTGCCGAGAAGCGCGACAGCGAAACCAGCGAGCCGTAGTCGCGGTACGCGTAGGTGGGCAAAGCCTTGCCCTCCAGGCGCGCCTTGAGCCCTTTGGCCAGCAGCGAGGCCTGCTGGTGGGCGGCCTGGGCGCGCGGCGGCACATTGCGGTCGCTGCCCGGCTGCGGGCAGGCGGCGCAGTCGCCGAACGCGAAGATGTCATCGTCCAGGGTGGTCTGCAGGGTAGGGCGCACCACCAGTTGGTTGATGCGGTTGGTTTCCAGCCCGTCGATGTCTTTGAGAAACGCCGGTGCGCGGATACCGGCCGCCCACACCTTGAGGCTGGCGTGGATCACCTCGCCGTTGGCGGTCTTGAGCGAGTCTGCGGTGACCTCGCTCACCGACGCGTTGGTCAGCACCGTCACGCCGAGTTTTTCCAGGGTTTTGTGCACCGGCACGCTGATGCGCTCGGGCAGCGCCGGCAACACCCGTGGGCCGGCTTCGATCAGGGTGATCTGCATGTCCTTGGGCTGGATGCGGTCCAGGCCATAGGCGGCCAGTTCGTGGGCGGCATGGTGCAGCTCGGCCGCCAGCTCCACGCCGGTGGCACCGGCACCCACGATCGCCACGCTGATCTTCTCGCTGGCAAGGTCGCCGGCGTGGGCGCGCAGGTAGTGGTTGAGCAACTGCTGGTGGAAGCGCTCGGCCTGCTTGCGGGTGTCGAGGAACAGGCAATGCTGCGCCGCACCCAGGGTGCCGAAGTCGTTGGTGTTGCTGCCCACCGCGATCACCAGCGTGTCATACGCCAGGGTGCGCGCCGGCAGCAGCTCGCGGCCGTCCTCGTCGAGGGTGGCGGCCAGCTGGATCTGCTTGCTCGAACGCTCCAGGCCGCTCATGCGCCCCAGCTGGAACTGGAAGTGGTTCCACTTGGCCTGGGCCACGTAGTTGAGCTCGTCTTCGGAGGAATTGAGCGAACCGGCCGCCACTTCGTGCAGCAGCGGCTTCCAGATGTGGGTCAGGTTGGCGTCGACCAGGGTAATCGCGGCGGTGCCGCGCTTGCCCAGGGTCTTACCCAGGCGGGTCGCCAGTTCCAGGCCGCCGGCGCCGCCGCCGACAATCACGATACGGTGAGTCATGGGGATATCTCATAAGGTTTGCGGAATTCTGGGTTGGGTCCTGAGTGGCCGGCCGCGCAGGGCGGGCGGTTCGGGCGAGCGCAAGGCAGCTCATAGCACCAGGTGGCTCAGGAGGCGGCTCAACAGGCCAAGGCTGATCGTCACGCCCACCACCAGAGCAAGGAGCAGCCATGGCCTGAAAGGCTTGCGCTCGACTTGGTGTTGGGGGGCACGCAGGTATTCATCGACTCGTCGCTGGTCTTCGGGGTTCAGGCGGCTGGTCATGGAGGCCTCGTCAGGTAGACGCATATGACTGTGGGAACGCTACAGTGTTCACTGTAGTCCGTCGCCAAAGGCTTACCTGGGGGATCGAAGCGCTCGTGACAGCGAATGATTGCGCTTTGTATCACCCGCGCCGCATTTATGCCATCCCGCTTTGGCAGGGGGCAGCGATCACAGGCTGATCCCCACATCAAAGACGATGCTGCGGCCCAGGTTGGCGCGCAGAAAATCCGGCGCATCGGGGTGGGCGAACAGCACCCGGGCGAAGGTCGGGCCCACCAGCGACAGCGAGCGCCAGCCCTGGCGCAGGTATTCTGTGGGCGGCGGGAAGTGGCTGTTGAGGTCGAGCACTTCGCGCTTGAGGCTGGCGAAGGCAATGATGTCCAGTTCGCTCAGGTCCAGGTTGCGTTCGCGGTAGTTGTGCGACTTCTTGCGCAGGGTGGGTGCCAGGCGCTGCAGCAGCTCCTGCGCACTGATGCGTCGCGGCCGGGCCTCGCGCCTTACCAGCTGCGCAAGGGAGAACGCGCTGCGCCGGCGCTGCAACTCTTCGCGCCATTCGTCGTTGAGCCGGCGCCCTTCGTCGAGCACGAAGAACACCTCGAAGGCGGCATCGCGAAACAGCACGTCGGGTGGTTCCTGACCGGCGGCGGTGAAGTCCTCGCTGCGATAAGGGATGTTCAGGCCTTGCAGCAGGCGCTGGCATACCCAACGCTCGCGCTCCCATTTGCGGGCATTGGACAGGAACGCATTGGCTTGTTCGGCCTGAATGGTTAGCAGGCGCAGGTAGTCTGAGTCATCCATGGGCACAAGCTTAGCGCCCAAATCATGACAACGCTGCATTCCAGGCCCGGTGGATGGCGGCAACAGGCCGTGGAACGGTGTGTAGAATGAGCCATCGTCGGGCGCAATGCACACAAGGGGCAGACAGCCGTGATTGGCGCACAAGTGTTATCGGAACAAAGCCTGCTGCTGGGCTGGCTGTGCTACGTGCCGCTGCTGCTGTGGGCGGTGTGGCGCGTGCCGTGGGTCGAGCTGTTCACCGACCGGCGGCGCCAGCACCTGCTGTTCGGCACCATCTTCGCGCTGTTCGCGTTGTGGCTGGTACGCCGCGACTTCGACACCGGCGTGTCGTACCACTTCATCGGCATGACCGCCGTGACCCTGCTGCTGGACTGGCCGCTGGCAATCGTCGGTGGCCTGGTGGCGCAGGTGGGGCTGGTGGCGCTGGGGCGTCAGGACCTGGCGGCGATGGGCGTCAACGGCCTGCTGCTGATTGGCCTGCCGGTGCTGGTAACGGAGGGGGTGGCCATACTGGTGGAACGCGCACAGCCTAAAAACCTGTTCGTGTACATCTTCTGTTCGGGGTTTTTCGCCGCCGCGCTGGCGACCTTGCTGTGCCTGCTGGCCAGCCTAGGCTGGCTGTGGCTGGACGGTATCTTCGTGATGCCCGAATGGCTGTCGGACTTCATCGGCTACCTGTGGCTGATCATCTTCCCCGAGGCCTTCATCAACGGCATGGTAATCAGTGCGCTGGTGGTGTTCTGCCCCGAGTGGCTGGAAACCTTCAACCGGACCCGCTACCTGCAGGCCCCGTGGAAGGACGATGAACCGCGCGGCTAGTGTTCGCGCGGGTTGAAGTCGCCGGAGAACAGCTCGTCTTCGGCATCCGGTGCCACCGGAATCTTGTGCTCTTCAGCGGCCCAGGCACCCAGGTCGATCAGCTTGCAGCGGTCGGAGCAGAACGGCCGGTAGGTATTTGTGGCACTCCATTCAACAGGGGCGCCACAGGTCGGGCAGTCTACAGTCAGGGGTTGGCTCATGCTTGGCCTCCACGCAAAGTCAGGTAAAAGTGATGCAGGCGGTCGACCTCCGAATGCAGCCAGGCCAGGTCGCGGTCGTTGACGATCACGTCGTGGGCATGGCGCAGGCGCTCTTCGCGGCTGGTCTGCGCCTTGAGAATGGCCTGCACCTGTTCGGGGCTGGTCTGGTCGCGCTGCAGTGTACGTTCGATCTGCAAGGCCTGCGGCGCGTCGATCACCAGCAGGCGCTGGGTGCGCTGATACTGGCCCGACTCCACCATCAGCGGTGAAACGAACACCGCATAGGGCGACTCGGCCTTGGCCAGGTAGCTGAAGATCTCCTGGCCGATCAGCGGGTGCAGCAGGGCTTCCACCCAGCGGCGTTGCGCCGGGTCGCTGAAGATCAGCTGGCGCAGGGCGGCGCGGTCCAGTTGCCCGTCGCTTTGCAGCACGCCGGGGCCGAAATGCTCCACCAGGCTGGCCAGCGCCGGGCGCCCGGGCTCGACCACCCAGCGTGCGGCCTGGTCGGCATCCACCAGGTGCACGCCCAGCTCGATGAAGCGTTGCGCCGCGGCGCTCTTGCCACTGCCGATGCCACCGGTGAGGCCGAGAATCCAGGGTGTGAAGGCGGGTGTGGTCATTGCAGTCCGGCAAATTGCAGATAGGAAGTGGTCATTTGACCACCCCAGAGCAGCGCGATCCAGCCCGCAATGGCCAGATAGGGCCCAAACGGAATCGGCGTGCTTGCCTGCTGGTTGCGCAGGCGCAGCAGTACCAGGCCCAGCAGCGCGCCCACCAGCGAGGCCAGCAGCAGCGTCAGCGGCAGGATCTGCCAGCCGCCCCAGGCGCCGAGCATGGCCAGCAGCTTGAAATCGCCATAGCCCATGCCCTCCTTGCCGGTGACCAGCTTGAACAGCCAGTACACCGTCCACAGGCTCAGGTAGCCGGCCACGGCGCCCCACAGCGCCTGGTCCAGCGGCACGAACACCTCGAAGGCATTGAGTATCAGGCCCAGCCACAGCAGCGGCAGTACCAGCACATCGGGCAGCAACTGGTGCTCGATATCGATCAGGCTCATCGCCAGCAGGCCCCAGCTCAACAGCATGAACGCCGCCGCGCTGGCGCTGAAGCCGAAATGCCAGGCCGCGAACAGGCCAAGCCCTGCGCAGGCCAGCTCCACCAGTGGGTAGCGCGGGCTGATCGATGCCTTGCAGGCCGAACAGCGCCCACGCAGGCACAGGTAACTCAGAACCGGGATGTTCTCCCACGCGCGGATGCGGTGCTGGCAGTGCGGGCAGTGGGAGTGGGGCAGCATCAGGTCGAAACGTGGCTCGGCCGGGTTGGGCAGCTCCAGCACTTCGCGGGCCTCGCAGCGCCATTGGCGTTCCAGCATCATCGGCAGGCGATGCACCAGCACATTGATGAAGCTGCCCACAATCAGGCCAAGCAACAGGGCGACGCATTGGTAGGCCAGCGGCTGGCGGGCCAGGGTTTCGAACAGGTCCATAGTCAGATCACATCGCCCAGCTGGAAGATCGGCAGGTACATGGCGACCACCAGGCTGCCCACCACCAGCCCGAGAATCAGCACGATCATCGGCTCCAGCAGGCTGGCCAGGTTGTCGAGCCATTCGTCGACGGCCGTTTCGTGGTGGCTGGCGATCCGGTCGAGCATATCGTCGAGCGTGCCGGATGTCTCGCCAATGGCGCACATCTGTACCGCCAGGCACGGGAACAGCGGCTCGTTGCGCATCGCCGCGCTCATCGACAGGCCGTTGCCGATGGCCTGGCGCAGCCGCAGAACGGCTTGCTCGTACAGCGTATTGCCGCACGCGGCGGCCACCGGCCCCAGGGCTTCGGTGAGCGGTACGCCGGCACTGAACGAAGTGGCCAGGGTGCGCGCAAAACGAGCCAGTGCCGCATGCTGCATCACCGTGCCCAGAACCGGCATGCGCAGCCCCTGGCGCAATACCCATAAACGCACCGCCTGCTCACGCTCGAAGGCGCGGCGCAGGGCAAATCCCGTGGCCAGCATTACCCCAAGCACCCACAGCAGATACTGCCCCAGCCAGTCGGCCAGGTTGATGACACCCTGGGTGAAGGCCGGCAACGGCGCGCCGAAGCCTGCGAACATGGCCTGAAACTGCGGTACCACCTTGAGCAACAGCAACGCCGCCACCCCCAACCCCACCAGCAGCACCAGCGCGGGGTAGGCCATGGCCTTTTTCAGCCGGGCCCGCAGCGCCTGGCGTTTTTCCTGCAGCGTTGCCAGCTGGTCGAGCAGGCTGTCCAGGCAGCCGGTTTGCTCGCCCACGGCCACCAGGTTGCAATACAGGCTGTCGAACTGGCGCGGGTGCCTGCGCAGCGCATCGGCCAGGCCGCAGCCGGCGGCGATATCGTTTTTGAGGGTGCCCAGCAGGTGGCGCAACGGTGGGTTGTTGATGCCTTCGGCGATCATGCCCAGCCCTTGCAGCAGCGGCACGCCGGCCTTGAACAACGTTGCCAGCTGGCGGCTGAAGCGGGTGATGTCCTGGGCGCCGAGCGAGGCGGGCAGTTGCAGGGTAAATCGGCGTGCCGGGCTCACCTGGGTAGGGCGTATGCCGCGACCGCGCAGCAGCGCCTTCACCAGCGCACTGTTCTGCCCGCTGCTGTGCCCGCTCACGTGGGTGCCGGAGCGGTCGATGCCTTGCCAGGCATAGGTTTTTGTCTTGTGGTTCATCGCTACCTCCCTGCAGCGGTGGACAGTCACAAACCCTGTAACAGCTTCAGGGTGATAGGCCCGGGCAATCCCGCCCGGTGGCCACTAGAGTAGTCGAGCGCGGTGCTGGGTTAAGTACCTGCAGGGTGACAAAAGGTGTCTGTTCGGGCCTACTGGCGCGCTGGTCTGCGGCGGTGCCCGTGGCGGGATTTGTGAGTTTTTGCGAGGGGAGTGCCCATGAAGGGACAGCGCGGTATTACATTGATCGAGTTGATGATCGTGGTGGCGATCATCGGCATTCTGGCGACCATCGCCATGCCCATGTACACCAACCACCAGGCGCGGGCCAAGGCCACGGCGGCGCTGGCCGAGGTGTCGGCATTGAAGACCGCCTTCGAAGTGCAGATCAACCAGGGCAAGGACGTGGCCGATGTCGTCGCCCTTGGCGGCCAGCCGACCACGGCCAACTGCACCTTGAGTGCGCAGGGCGTGGCGGCGACCGGTGTGGGCACCCTTGCATGCGTGCTGGTGGATGCGCCGGCGCCGGTGGCGGGCAAGCACCTGACCTGGGCCCGTTCGGCCACGGGCTGGGCGTGCAGCACCGATATCGAGGCCGACCTGGCCCCGGCCGGGTGCACCGCGGTGCAGGCGAGTGGTGGGCAATAGCTGTTGATAAACAGTGATTTGCGAAAGCGTGGCGGCAATGGTAGCGTTGTCGCCACGCCGGTGTAGCTCAGTCGGTAGAGCAGCGCACTCGTAACGCGAAGGTCGCAGGTTCGATTCCTGTCTCCGGCACCAGTAAAATCAAGGCTTGCAGCGATGCAGGCTTTTTTGTTTTTTTTGGCGGGCTAGCGCAGGGCTAGCAGGATGGAGGAACTGAGCTTCGAAAGAGTTCGAGCTTGGATCCGACTATCGGCTGGTTTACATGCTGGGAAACATTAGGATTTCTGCCCCTTTTCAGATTCCTCATCTGGCTGGATTGATCGGGTCAATGGCCGACCGCAAGCTACTTGCGAGTCATTGGAGGCGGAATTCCGCTATTGGGCTGGCGATTCTATCCGCCTCGTTCTTCTCTCAAACTCGCCAGTAGGCGTCCGAAGTGACTCTTAGTGCGCTTCTTTTTTTTCTACATCGATTGATGTATAAAAATCGGAACCCGACAAGAGAGTTCCCCCCATGGCCATGGATTTTCTGGATCAAGCTGAGACCTTGCCACCTGAGCAAGCGATTGAGCGTCTGCTGGGCATCACCGCTGAAGAGGTACGCACGATTGCTCTCCAGTGCTACCGTGTAGCCTCGAATGCCGGCCCGCTGCAGCCGAAAGGCTCAAGGGGCACATTGGCTTGGATCTATGGCACGGAGGCGCTTCGTGCGTTGACCATTCCCAAAGGCTGGAAGCCCACGGATCCTAGCAATCAGCCAAGGATTGTTTCCCCAGATAATAAGCATGCGATCACGCTGTGTTGCGGTGATGAGAATACGGGCAACCCCTATGCCATACCGCTCACACGTAATAAGAGAGGCAACCGGACCAGTCGCAGCGTTCACTATAATGTTCGCCAAATGGACATGTTCCCGGTGGAACCCAGCGATAGGCAACGACTCCCACTAGACACGACTGCTGAGCAGATCCTTTGGATGCTGCTTTTTTACGTCGATGTGGAAAACCAGGTTGTGTATTACGAACTCTCTAGGCCGATGAACATGGCCGACAATGGCAAGATTGACGGATGGCAGCCGCGCTTTATCATGCCGCCCCTGAACCTTAATGCCCCCGACGATTTCGGTGGGTCGGACACCAGCCCTTCTATCGATATTCCTGTGACACCGAGAACATGAACGACATAAGCGATTTCAATCCGGCCCGTTTGGTGCTAGCTCGTCAACGCCGTGGATGGACCAAGAAATCGCTTGCGGACGCAACATTGCTGAGCAGCAAGACGATTTCTTTGTACGAGAGTGGGGATCAGCTCCCAACAGAAGAGAGCTTGGGCAGCATTGCCCAGGCCCTTGGCTTCCCGATTACGTTTTTTAGTGGACGCGATGTCGAGGCCCCAACGGAAGAAAATGCGAGCTTCCGTTCTTTTTCACGAATGACTGCTGGCCAGCGTGATGCCGCTCTTGCTGCCGGTGGTATTGCGTACATGCTTAGCGACTGGATCGATTCGCGATTTAACTTGCCGAGCCCTATGGTTCCGGACTGTTCCGGTATGGATCCCGAGGCCGCTGCAGAGGCGGTACGTGTTGAGTGGGGGTTAGGTCAGCTACCCATTAGAAATCTGGTACACCTTCTTGAGCTGAAGGGCGTCAGAGTTTTTTCCTTGGCCGAAGAAACCAATCAGGTCAACGCATTTTCTTGTTGGAGAAAAGGCATCACGCCGTTTGTTTTCCTGAATACCCAGAAGTCTGCAGAGGCGAGCCGGTTTGATGCTGCCCATGAGCTCGGGCACTTGGTGTTGCACAGACATGGCAGCAACAAGGGTAAAGAGGTGGAGAATGAGGCGAATGCTTTCGCGTCAGCCTTTCTCATGCCCTATCAAAGCATCCTCGCTCACGGCTGGAACATTCGCTCTGTAAAGGACATTGTGCGCGCCAAAAAGCTCTGGAATGTCTCGGCGATGGCGTTGGCCTACCGCCTTCACAAAACCAGCGTTCTCTCGGAGTGGATCTATAGAAGTATCTGTATCGAGCTTTCCACGATGGGGGCCAGAACTCAGGAGCCGGAGAGTTCTCAGAGAGAAACGTCACAGGTGCTTCAAAAAGTCTTGGGGCTCGCTAGAGATACCGGTCGCTCCTTGAGCGGAATTGCAAAAGAGTTGAATGTCGCGGTTGATGACCTGATTCCAATCCTGTTCAGTATGGCTCCCGTTGCCATAAGCGGAGACTTGGCAGCTCAACCGGTTACCGTACCAAGAAAGAAGCCCGATCTACGATTGGTCAAAACTTAACCCGTATAAGGCCTTTACACCAAAAAGCCGCCATCACAGGCGGCTTTTTGGTACAAAACATTAGCTTCTAGACCTAAACGCCCCGCCGAGTCACCTTCCAGACCTGATTGCAGGAACCTAGATGCCGTGTCTACGTAGATAGCGAGAGATTTTAGGCGCGACCAAGTCTGACACATCGAAACCGGCTCGGACTTGGTCGTATACGTTTTGGCCGACAGGTAAGTCGGGTCGTACATGCCCTGCGATAATCTGGTCTTCTAGGCGCGGGACTCTCAGCACAGTGGCCCCTCTATAGAAGACAAAGCTCTCGCGAGTGATGAACGGATGGCAGCCTGCCTGGAGCACGCATGCAGGATCATGAAAGGCTCCGTTCTGAACAGTCGAGAAATTCACCACCAGCACGCTCATATCGTTCAACTCTCCGCAGTGAACCGGATCGTTCATAACGACGTGCAGGTGGTGTGTAGGGCCAGTGAGGATGAAGAGCGTTCCCTGCTGAAAGACAGTCCTTGGCGGCATTACTTCATCTCAGCGAGTTTCAAACCAAGCAACTTGCGGCTTCGAAGCATCCCCACCTTTTCATGAGCTTGCATCTCGTTCAGCCCAAAGGATTTGAAGGTTGCTTCAGGATCGATCGGCTTGCTGGTGTCGCCTGGGTTCTCCCATTCAGGAAGAGTATGGACATACTCCACTAGGTCCCAGCGCTTCATGTGACCGAACTTGACGAACACTTCGTCGAGAATTCTCAAATCGGCCCGAGACAACTCATCAAGCTCATCCCATGCAAAGTCTCTCTGCAGAGTCACTTCGTTATCGTGGATTGGGGAAATGAACGAGCTCCATGATTCACTTCTGCGGGTGCCTTTCATCAGGTCGAAGGTTGCAGAGAGAACTGGACCGTTTTTCATGTTGCACTGAGCATCATCTGACATAGGAGCGTCATAACGTTCCATGCTCAAGCGATCAGCCAAATAGAGCAGCTTCATCAGCTTGATGTGGGCCATTGGGCCCTCGCGGCGAGCCAAAAAGAAAGCCGCCATGTGGGCTACTTTTTGTTCGGAAAAAATCAAGAGTCACCTCTCTTGCGCCATCCATGGGCATTACGGGTTCGCGGGCGCGAAATTATGGGCGCATGTATCCATTAGTCAATAGAACCAGTGGGGCGTCCCAAAGTAGCTGACGAGCGGTCGAGCTACGCCCCTCCTGATACATACCCTATCGGCTGAGTACCACGATCCTTGATCTGGGTATAGCACGCTTTTGGAGCGTGCAAGCAAGCAAGCGACAACATGATGGCAAACCGATCCCACAGTGAGCAAAAAATAGGACGCATTAGGGCATCCTGTGGTGATCCGATTTTCATCACGTTCTACGTGGTGCCGAACTGGTTCCGAAGTCTGAGCCGCTCCCGTTATCTCAGATCACAGGCCAGTGCCTCTGGAGAGACAACTGAGACCCCTACCGTTTCCCAGTAACAGGGGAGGGGGGGCGTGTCGTGCCCGTTGGCCGATCATGGATAGCGTCTTCGATCTATGAGGTGCCTCCATGCTGAGCCAAATTGACCCGCTGGCAGTGAAAAAGAGGGGAGCCTATGATGGCACTTCGATGTTCAACCGAGGACTGGACGTGAACCCATTCGCTGATATGGAAGAAGACACCGTAATCGTAGAGCGTGGAGGGCGAGAGGTTGGGCGGCATTCATGCTGTTTCACTCAGCCGCGCCTTACGATCATTGGGAATGATGTGGATGTAGTGGAAGGGGACAAAATTTTTCAACTACTGCCTAATGGCTCTAGGGTGGAATTCGATGTTGAGGACGTTAATTACCAGAGCGGTCTAGGCGGAATGGATGGTTGCTTTGCAATTGAGCTGGCCAAGGTTCGAGCCAAGCCAAAATCGGCCACCGGTACGACTACGAATCACATCACAATCCATGGTTCCACGGGCATACAGATAGGCGATCACAACGTTCAGAATCTGCAAGTTGCGATGAAGGAAGTCCTGGCGGCCATTGAGTCAGCCCATGCCTCCCTTAGGGAGAAAGAAGAAGCCAAGGGGCTGCTGAGTAAGTTCCTTGAGCATCCACTCGTGAGCGCTGCTGTCGGAGCTGGGCTGCCCGCAGCGTTGGGCCTAGTGGGGTAACCGTAGCGCCTCAAGGCTCAACGGGAGGGCCGTGTTATCGACGCACCGGTCGGCGGAATTGAGGATATCGTCATGGTGCTCTCGGTGGTTAGGGCTCATGAGCGAGGAGCTCTTCGAGCCGTAAGGCCCATTATTTCATTTACTCCTGACGGGGTCGTCTGGCCCAACGGTTAGAAAACCCAGGTCGATGCAGTGATCTGGTGTACCGGCTTCCGGCCAGCGCTCGATCACTTGCAGGAGCTGGACGTGCTGGATGACAACGGCAGGGTCGAGGTTGATGGTGTGCGCTCTATTCGCGAGCCGCACCACTGGCTTGTCGGATATGGTGACTGGACCGGCCTGCCCTCGGCGACGTTGATTGGCGTTACCCATACTGCGAGCAGCACCGTCAACGAAGTAGTCGAATACCTGAACAGCCTGGAGCAGCCGGGTGCATAGCGGAATCGAGGTTCGCGTCGCTAGACCGGAAGATGCAGAAACGATCCAGTCCATCTACGCGCCCATCGTGCTCAACACGGCCATCTCCTTCGAAGAGGCAGTACCGAACGTGGCGGAAATATGTCAGCGGATTGCCATAACGCCGCAAACCTACCCGTATCTGTTGGCGGTGCAGGAGTGTAGTGGCCTAATGATTCCGGACACCCATTTAGGCGAGAATGCTCGCCATAGAGAGGTGTCTGATGACCAAGCAACGTCGTACCTTTACGCCCGAGTTCAAACGCGAAGCTGCCAGCCTAGTGCTCGACCAAGGCTACAGTCACATTGAAGCAGCCCGTTCGCTCGGCTTGGTGGAGTCGGCCCTGCGTCGATGGGTCAACAA
>NZ_QKRS01000001.1:34733-308732 GCF_024261405.1 Pseudomonas sp. FBF18
CCTAAAAAACCGCCTCCCCGGCACTCCGTGGCCCACTGGACTAGAAACACCGTGCTCTACACTTACCCCACTGGACAGTGGTCGCTGGCTTTTTGGAGGCTAAGTCCCCGTCAAAAAACTTGACCCAGGGGAAGCTGCGGACCCGTTAGTGGTGGCGCGTTTCGTGACCCCGTTTAGGAAGGTGATTTGATCCGAGTCCCCGTCCAGTCAACTTGACTGGAGGTGCTCATGAAAAAGCACGATCTCAAGCAGCGTGGGCTACCGGTTATTCATGATCGCGCAGCCGGCATTGATATTGGCTCACGCTTCCATGTTGTGGCCGTTCCCGCCGATCTGGCCAAAGAATCTGTTCAAACCTACCAGGCGTTCACGGCTGACTTGGAGCGCATGGCCAACTGGCTGGTGAATCTCGGCATCACCACCGTTGCGATGGAGTCGACCGGCGTTTACTGGATTCCCGTCTACGAAATACTGGAAACGCATGGTCTCCGGGTGGTACTGGCCAACGCCCGTGAGGCTCGCGCCATGCCAGGGCGTAAAACCGATGTGAATGATGCACAGTGGATACAACGACTCCATGCTTGCGGTTTGCTGCGCGCTAGCTTTCATCCAACCCAAGAGATTTCGGCCTTACGCAGTTACTTGAGGCTGCGCGAGCGTCATCTCGACTATGCCGCAGCACATATCCAGCACATGCAAAAAGCTCTCACGCACATGAACCTGCAATTGCATCACGTCGTAGCCGATATCACCGGATTGACAGGCATGCGGATAATCCGGGCTATTGTCGCAGGCGAGCGTAATCCTTCTTCACTAGCAGCGATGAGCGACAAGCGTTGCAAGGCTGGTATTGATGTAATTGAAGCGTCATTGGTCGGCAACTACCAGCCCGAGCACGTTTTCGCTTTGACGCAGGCGCTGTCCATGTATGACGCCTATCAGGCGCAAGTCGTTGTTTGTGATCAGCAGATTGCGCAAACATTGATGGCACTCTCTCAGCAAAAGGTAGCTCCCGCCGAGCCGTTGCCAAAACCACGCCACAACACACGGCAACCCAATGCGCTCAACTTCGATGTCCGTACCTTGCTCTATCAATTGGTCGGAGTCGATCTGACGCAGATCCACGGCATCGGCCCCTATCTGGCGCTACGACTGGTCGCCGAGTGCGGCACGGATTTAAGCCGATGGCGCACCTGCCACCACTTTACCTCTTGGTTGACGCTCGCCCCCGGCTGCCGCATCAGTGGTGGCAAGGTACTTTCGGCGCATACCCGGAAAACCAAAAATCGAGTGACCGCCCACTTACGGCTTGCAGCAGTAACCGTCGGCAGAACCAATACGGCATTGGGGGCGTTCTATCGACGTCTCGCGGCTCGAATCGGTAAAGCCAAAGCCGTCACGGCCACTGCGCGAAAGATCGCCATCCTGTTCTACAACGCCATGCGTTTCGGCATGAATTATCAAGACCCGGGAGCCGATCATTACGAGCAAAAATATCGGGAGCGAGTGGTGAAAGGATTGCATCGGCGCGCGGCCGAGTTTGGTTTTACGCTACAACCGGCAGATGGTGTTTCTTAGGAAGGCCACCGCGCTCTTGATGGCCGAGGAACACGAGCGTTCGCGTTAATTGATCAGCTCCGCGCTCAAGAGCCTGTTGATCTGTTGTGCTCGGTATTTGAAGTCACCCGATCTTGCTACTACGCGCACTGCCGAAAACGTCGAATTTCCGACGTTGAGCGGCTGGTTTTACGCAGCCGAGTGGACGAACTGTTCACCCAAAGCCGCAGCGCGGCGGGCAGCCGAAGCATCATGTTCATGATGCGCGAGGACGGCATAGAAATTGGGCGCTTCAAGGTGCGTAAGCTGATGAGCGAAATGAAGCTAATCAGTAAGCAACCCGGTTCACATGCCTACAAAAAAGCGACGGTCGAGCGACCAGATATCCCGAACGTGCTGGATCGAGCGTTCACCGTATCGGCACCAAACGAAGTTTGGTGCGGTGACATCACTTATGTCTGGGCTCAAGGTCGCTGGCACTGTTTGGCTGCCGTCATCGATCTATTCGCCCGCCGCGTGGTGGGCTGGGCACTTTCAGCGAGGCCCGATTCCGACCTGGTGCTCAAGGCATTGGACATGGCCTATGAACAGCGTGGTCGGCCACAGAGCGTGCTGTTTCACAGCGACCAAGGCAGCAAATACGGCAGCCGAAGCTTCCGTCAGCGGCTGTGGCGCTATCGGTTCAAACAGAGCATGAGTCGACGGGGAAACTGCCACGACAACGCGCCGATGGAGCGGTTGTTTCGCAGTTTGAAAACAGAATGGGTGCCAACAGTGGGATACATGAGTGCTTCCCTGGCACAGCAGGATATTGGTCGGTTTTTGATGCAGCGGTACAACTGGCAACGGCCACACCAATTCAACGGCGGACTAGCGCCCGCCGTGGTTGAAGAAAAACTTAACGCAGTGTCCGGGATTAGTTGACCACTACACTTTTTCTTTTATGAAAGTTCGAAGTTCAATATTTACGGGGTATAGTGGCCCTCATTCGATTCCTGTCTCCGCACCAGAGGCCAGTTTCCAGAAGTCTATGACCGTCTCCGCACCACCTCACAAAGCCCGCCTAGTGCGGGCTTTCTTGTTCTGCCTGTCTCGTTTTGTCTATTTAATGTTGGAGTTCGGAAAGTAAATTGGCCGCAAGAAGACACCGTACATCCAGGTTGTAGGAAATCAGTTTTTTGATCCCCCTTCCTTCAAAAATCTAGGAAATTTCCGCCCGCCCCAGCGCTTGCGAATCGATCCCACGAGGCATAAATTCCTCCAGTCGCAGAAAAATCTGCGATCAGGTGTAGGAACCTGCTGGTAAACTTGGCGCATGCACTAGGCGCCCCCATCACAACGGCTGGCGTTTTTTTTCGCTTGCTGTGACGTGTCATGGCGGCTGTGCGTGGGCAGGCTTCGGCCTGGCCGGGTTCCAAGTTTCCCGGTATTCCTACCCCATGCACAGCTGCCACCCAATCCCGTAGGAAGGATCGTGGTAGCTCCAAAATCAAACTTGGAGTCTCATGCATGCCTATTCGCATTCTGAGCAGGATCCTCGCATCCGCTCTCCGCCTCGGTACGCCGGCGGCGTTTTCCACGCACCATTTCTACTCCATCTTCACGCAGGCCACCTGCAAGTCACAGGGCGGGTATCCTCATGATTGACCTTGAGCGCCTGTCTATCCTCCAGCGCTACGCCTGGACCCTTGAATTGCTCGGTGAAGCGCTCGTTCAACATGACGAAGTGCTGGAGTGTGAGCACAACCCGCAACTGAGTTTCCGCAACACAGCAGGTATTCATCAGGCCATCCGGATCATCAGCCGGCTTGCCAGTGAGCAGTGTGGCAAGTTGCTTGAACATGAAGATCCAATTTCGGGTGAGGGCGGCTGAGAACAGTTTGGTTGAACGCCATTGAATATGCCGCGCGCACAGATTAGGCGCGGCTTATCAAAGTCCTATCAATCGAACCTTTGATCAATTCCAAAAAGCACACTTCTAAAGACTCGCATCAACCAACAGCTCAGAAGGCTTGCACCCCACCGCAACTGCAATCCGCAAGATGTTGAGGAATGTGACGTTCCTTTCCCCTCGCTCGATTTTCCCCATGTGCGAACGGTCCACGCCTGCCGCGTCGGCCAGCGCTTCCTGGGACAGCGCAAGCGCCAGGCGTCGAGCCCGGATCGCTGCGCCGAGCTTTTTCAGACTGCCATCGGTATCGAGGGTTGCGGAGATTCTTGCCATGGAAAGAATCGTCCCGTTATGATGCCTATATGACCACGGTATTTACGCCCCATTCGCGCATTGCCTGGTGGCCTATATCGAGCTTCTTCCCCCTCTCTATCCAGCAAGCTGTGAAGCAGGTATCCCTATGACCGACCAAGAACGCTTGTCCACCATCCAACGCTACGCCTGGACCCTCGAACTACTCGGTGAAGCGCTCGTCCAGCATGACGAGGTGCTGGAGTGCGAGCACAACCCGCAGCTGAGCTTTCGCAACACGGCGGGTATTCATCAGGCCATCCGGATCATCAGCCAGTTGGCCAGTGAGCAGTGTGGAAAGTTGCTCAAGTCTGACGGCTGATTACTGAGCGCAGACTGTCTCCATTTGGCCATGAATTTAAATAGAACCGCTCTATATCGCCATGCCCATCAAACCGCACTTTCCCAACGTTAATACACGAAATAAAAATAACAATTATCATTGACTAATGGCCATTTGACACTATTTAAAGCTGTGCCTATAAACCCTTGCGGTCTTTTTTTGTTAAACAAAAACTGTTTAGGGGAAAGCGGCATGGATCAGGATTTTCACTTCTACGGTACTTACCACTCAGCACTGTGCGGCGGCTTCAACAAGGACGATGCAACCCTTATTGCCAAGGCAGCCAACTTCATCGACTTCTTCAGCGAGAGCACCTATGCCTCTTACTGGAGCCTGGTCAGCGACACCCAAAAATCTGCCAAGTACAACGTCGTCGCCAAGATGGACAACCCTCGCTACACCTACCAGGGCGGGTTGCTGGGCACGATGGGGGAGCCTGAAGATGGCCTGTGGTGCTCGTACCACTTCATCCCCGGCAACTACAACGACCCTGCCGGCACGCCCAGCCGAGAAGAAACCCATGGCGCCGAAGTGGCCAACTACCTGCCCAAGTTCATCAAGCGCGACACCTTCGGCGGCGAGCAGATACTGAGAAAGTACAACGCCAGCAAGGTGAAGGATCTGCAATACGGCAAGATGCTCAACCGGCCGCAAAGCGCACTCTCGCGCAGGCTTGTTCAAGATGCCGTGCTCTGCGCCACCGATGACGACCGGCTGGAGAAGATCATCAGCCTGGCCATCGGCGGGGCAGAGGTGCTGAAGGACAATCGCGCAGACGTGCTGCGCAGGTTCAGGCTGATCCTGCTGGGGGTCAGGGCGCATGTGATCGCCGACACCTGGGCCCACCAGGACCACTGCGGCCTCGACAACGTGATGAACACCTACTGGGATGCGGACTACGACCCGGACTCCTGGGAATGGTCCAAGATGGGCTACGGCCCACAGGCCATCTATTACATGGACGGCTCGTCGAAAAACTGGAACAGGAAAGTCCTGAAGTCATCGGACACCAAGGGCGTGCCGTTCGCGAACCCCAACTTCGAAGCGGCCCCCAGCGGTACCAGTTATCTGGGCCACGGCTGGCTCGGGCACTTCCCCGACTACAGTTTCGCCAAGTTCAGGTACAAGCCTTGCTGGTCCAACCCCAAGCAGATGGTCGAGCGCGATAACCCCAAGGAATATGAATCCGCCTGGCTCGAGTTGACCAGTTTGTTTTGCCAGGTAAAAACAGGCAGGAAGTTGCAGTTGGATGACCGCATCAAAGACGAAATGAGCAAAGCCCGCCAGGCCATCGAGGCCCCCTGCGACCTTACCAAGGGCACTTCGGGAAGAAAGAGTTCGGAGCTCGCCTGGAAGCGCATTCTTACCGAAAAGCCAACTTCGGAAATCAATGTGGACCTGGAGCCCGACACCCATGCGGTTCTGGAGGGCATGGTCCAGATCAGTACCGAGATCCATCGCTTCGGCACCAACTACGTGAATATCCAAAGCGATCTGTATCTGTTCCAGATTGCCGCCGACTATCACTTCCAGTTCGTGAAGCACTACGTTCAGGCCAACGATATCTATCACTTCACAAGCTCGTGGTCGCGGCAGCGGAGTACGTTGTCGGACGCCATCGTGAACCTGTTCGAGTAGCGCCGGATAACGGCTATCAACCCCCCGGCGCGATGCCGGGGGTTTGCCGTTCGGCACCGTCGCGCCATCCACCCCTTGCATTCGCCCAAGGGTCAGGAATATAGTTGACTGATTACTCAGTCTTCTTAAGCGAACCTCCCTCCATGGCACGTCCCCTCAGCCCCGAAAAACGTGAAGCCTTGCTGTTGTCTGCGATGCAGGCAGTCGCCGAGCTGGGCGTGATGGCCAGCACGTCGAGCATCGCGCGGCGCGCCGGGGTTGCCGACGGCACCTTGTTCACCTACTTCAGCAGCAAGGAGGTGCTGTTCCAGGAGCTCTACCTGCACCTCAAGCAAAGCCTGGTGACGGCCATGATGTCGGACTTCCCGGCCCAGGCCGACTACCGCCAGCGCATGGAGTACATCTTCAATCGCTATGTCAGCTGGGGCCTGAACAATGCCCTGGAGCGCGTGGTGCTGGCACGGCTGTCGGCGTCGGGGCAGGTGACCGCAGAAACCCGCGCACTGGGCGCGCAGCCGTTCCAGGCCGTGTCCAGGACGATGGAGGGCGGGGTAGAGGACGGTGTGCTGATCGACGCCCCGATCAGCTTCATTTCTTCCGTGATCGAGAGTATCGCCACCACCACCATCGAACACATCGAGAAGTCCCCGGAGGAGGCCGACGGCCACCGCCAGCTGGGCTTCCATATGCTGTGGCGCGCCATTACGGCGTAAAAGCCTTGCCTTTTAACTGAGTGATTAATCACTCACAATTTGTAACAGGAGTATCTTCATGGCTGTTCAAAAGTGGTTCATTACCGGTGCTTCGGGTGGCCTGGGCCTGGCCCTTACCGAAAAGGCGCTGGCCCAGGGGCATACCGTGGTCGCCGCAGTGCGCCGTGTGGAGGCGATGCAGGCGTTGCAACAGGCGTATCCAAAGCGCCTTCATATGGAAGCGCTCGACGTGACCGACCGCGAGCAGGTACGCGCCGTTGCCGCCCGCCATCCCGATGTGGAGGTGGTGGTCAACAACGCGGGCGGGGCGGTGATCGGTGCGATGGAAGAGATGACCGACGCCGAAGTCGAGCAGCAGATCGCGCTCAACCTGATGGCGCCGATACAGGTCACCCGCGCCTTCATGGCGGCGATGCGCGCACAGCAGCGCGGTACCTTCATCCATGTCAGCAGCGTCGGCGGCCGTACCGCCTACCCGGGCGGCTCGCTGTACCACGCGGCCAAGTACGGGCTGGAAGGCTTCGCCGAAGCGGTGGCGCAAGAGCTGGCCGAGTTCGGCATCAACACCCTGATCATCGAGCCAGGCTCGATCAAGACCGGCTTCGTGGCCAACATCCGCTGGACCGAGCAGCTCGACGCCTACAAGGGCAGTGCGGTCGGCAACCTGCGCGGGTGGATCGAACAGCATGGCGAAGACACCGCCTCGGGCGACCCGCTGAAAATGGCCGACGCCATCTACACCCTCAGCCAGCTGCAGACACCGCCGCTGCGCACCGTGCTCGGCGGGGATGCCTATGCGGCGCTGGAGGCCGGCTATGCCCGCAGCCTGGCGGACATTCAGGCACAGAAGGCGCTTGCCGAGTCTGTGATGCTGGAAGGCAAGGCCGGCTTTCGGCCCGAGTGAGCAGCCCCTCTTTTACGTTGCCCATGCGCCGCGTCGGCGCTTTGAAAAGGTTGAATGATCATGTCTGAAGTCTGGTTGATTACCGGTGCGTCCCGAGGCCTGGGGCGCGCCATTCTGGAGGCGGCGCTGCACAGCGGCGCCAAGGTGCTGGCCACTGCACGCGACATCACACGCTTCGTCGAGCTGCAGGCGCAGTACGGCGCCAACCTGGCCACGTTCGAACTGGACGTGACCGACGAACAGCAGGCCAGGCACGCCGTGGCCGAGGTCGTGCGCCGTTTTGGCCGGCTGGATGTGCTGGTCAACAACGCCGGCTTCGGCCATATCCAGCCGTTCGAGCACATCCCCACCGATGATTTTCGCGCCGAGGTCGAGACCAATCTGTTCGGCGTGGTCAACCTCACCCGTGCGGCCATCCCGGTGATGCGCGCCCAGGGCCGCGGCCATATCTTTCAGGTGTCATCGGCCGGCGGTCGCATCGCAAGCCCGGGCCTGTCGGCCTATCAGGCGGCCAAATGGGCCGTGGGCGGGTTCAGTGACGTGGTCGGCAAAGAGGTCGCGCCGTTCGGCATCCAGGTGTGCACCCTGGAGCCCGGCGGCATGCGTACCGACTGGGGCCACCAGGCCCGCAGCACGCTCACCGAGCTGGCCCCGGACTACATGGCGTCGATGGCCGCGTTCAAGGCCTTGATCGAGTCCTACGTGGGCAACGAAGTGGGCGACCCCGAGCGCATTGCACAGCTGATCGTGGCGCTGGCCGCTCGTGAAGGGCTGCCGTCGCGTCTACTGTTGGGGTCGGACGCCTTGTATGTGGTGGAGGTGGAAGAGGCCGCCCGCAGCGAAGCGATGCAGCGCTGGAAGCCGGTCAGCCTCGCGGCCGATTTCGGCACGGCACCGCCGCAATGGCCGTCGGCATGAAGCCGGCGCACCCTTCAAACTGAGCGAGGCCAGCCTACGCCATGAACATAGTGATCTTTGGTGCATCCGGCATGATCGGCAGCGGGGTGCTGCGCGAATGCCTGGCGGCGCAGGATGTGGAGTCCGTTCGCTTGATCGGGCGCTCACGCCTGAACGCCCAGCACCCCAAGCTCCGGCAGGTGGTCAGGCCGGCCTTCGCCGATAACCCGTCCACGCTGCTCGACGACGACCTGCGCGATGTGGATGCGTGTTTCTTCTGCCTGGGCGTTTCGGCGGCGGGCATGACCCAGGCGCAGTACACCCACATGACCTACCGCCTGACCCTGGCGGTGGCCCAGCGCGTGTGCGAGCTCAACCCGCATGCCACCTTCATCTACGTCTCCGGGGCGGGCGCCGACAGCAGCGAAACCAGCTCGACGATGTGGGCGCGGGTGCGCGGCATGACGGAGAACAGCCTGCTGCGCCTGCCGTTCAGGCGCGTGCACATCCTGCGCCCGGCGGTGATTCAACCGTTGCATGGGGCCACCTCCAGAACCCGCGCGTACCGTGTGTTCTACCGGTTCACCGGCCCGCTGCTGAGCCTGGCGCGTGCGCTGTTGCCCGAAAAGGTGCTGAGCACCGAGGTCATCGGCCAGGCAATGCTGTCGATCGCCCGCCATGGTGCCACCCAGCCCGTGCTCGATTCGGCGCAGATCTACCACACGGCCTTGCGCGAAAAACCGGCCCCCAACGGCGGGTGACGCGCTGGGGAGGTTGATGGCAGGCGCTGAAAAATCCGGTTGCAGATAACATATGGATATCCGTATATTCGGTTATCCATATGTAAGGGCCGCCCACAATGATTACCCCACCCGAGCTGTTCAAGAGCCTGGCCGACGAAACCCGCGCTCGCGCTGCGCTGCTGATCGCAGAGCAGGGCGAGCTGTGCGTGTGCGAGCTGATGTGCGCCCTGGGCGACAGCCAGCCCAAGATCAGCCGCCACCTGGCGCAGCTGCGTACCAGCGGCCTGCTGCTCGACCGTCGCCAGGGGCAGTGGGTGTACTACCGTCTCAACCCGCAACTGCCCGGCTGGGTGCACGACCTGCTGCAGGTGACGCTGCGCGCCAATGCCGACTGGCTCAAGGACAACACCACACGCTTGCACAACATGGACGGTCGCCCCGTTCGTGCTGCTGCCTGCTGCTGAGCCAGGAGCCCCCCGATGCTGACTGCCATCGCTGTTTTCCTGCTCACCCTGACCCTGGTCATCTGGCAACCCCGCGGCCTGGGCGTCGGCTGGAGCGCCAGCCTCGGCGCACTGCTGGCCCTGGCGCTGGGCGCGGTGTCGCTGCACGACATCCCCACGGTGTGGGCGATTGTGTGGAACGCCACCGCCACCTTCATCGCGATCATCGTCATCAGCCTGCTGCTCGACGAGGCCGGCTTCTTCGAATGGGCAGCCCTGCACGTGGCCCGCTGGGCGCGCGGCAACGGGCGCCGGCTGTTCGCCTTCATCGTGCTGCTGGGCGCTGCGGTCTCGGCGCTGTTCGCCAACGATGGCGCGGCGCTGATCCTTACCCCTATCGTCATGTCGATGCTGCTGGCGCTGCGTTTCTCCCCGGCTGCGACCCTGGCGTTCGTCATGGCCGCAGGCTTCATTGCCGACACTGCCAGCCTGCCGCTGGTGGTCTCCAACCTGGTGAACATCGTCTCGGCCGATTACTTCGGCCTGGGCTTTGGCGAATACGCAGCGGTGATGGTGCCGGTGAACCTGGTGAGTGTGGCGGCCACCTTGCTGGTGCTGTTTCTGTACTTTCGCCGCGACATACCGGCGGTGTACGAGATACAGGCACTGAAGGCGCCGGTGCTGGCGATCCGCGACCGCGCCACCTTCCGCGTGGGCGGGGGCGTGCTGGTGGCGCTGCTGGTGGGCCTGTTCCTGCTCGAGCCGCTGGGCATCCCGATCAGCGCCGTGGCGGCGGCCTGTGCAGTGGTGCTGTTCATCGTCGCTGCGCGCGGGCATGTGATCTCCACCCGGCGCGTGCTGCGCGATGCGCCCTGGCAGATCGTGGTGTTCTCGCTGGGCATGTACCTGGTGGTGTACGGCCTGAAGAACGCCGGCCTTACCGACCTGCTCACCCAGTTGCTGGACCGTCTTGCCGCCTATGGCGTGTGGGGCGCATCGCTGGGCACCGGGCTGCTTGCCGCGGTGCTGTCTTCGGTGATGAACAACCTGCCCAGCGTGCTGATCGGCGCGCTTTCGATCCACGCCAGCGAAGCCCAGGGTGTGGTGCGCGAGGCGATGGTCTACGCCAACGTCATCGGCTGCGACCTGGGCCCCAAGATCACCCCCATCGGCAGCCTGGCCACATTGCTCTGGCTGCATGTGCTGGCGCGCAAGGGCACGCGCATCACCTGGGGCTACTACTTCAAGGTCGGCCTGCTGCTGACGGTGCCGGTGCTGTTGATCACGCTTTCGGCCCTGGCCCTGCGCCTGAGCCTTTGACCATTCTGCCTGCCAAGGGGAGTACACCACCATGCGAGTTCTGTTCATGTGCACGGCCAACAGCTGTCGCAGCATCCTCTGCGAAGCGATGTTCAATCACCTCGCCCCGGCGGGCTTCGAGGCGCTGAGCGCCGGCAGCTTCCCCAGGGGGCAGGTGTTGCCGCGCAGCCTGCTGACCCTGCAGCAGGCCGGCATCAGCACCGCGGGCCTGAGCAGCAAGGGCAACGAGGCCTTCGCGGCCAACCCGCCGGATATCGTCATCACCGTGTGCGACAAGGCCGCAGGCGAGGCGTGCCCGGTGTTTTTCGGCCCGGCGCTCAAGGCCCACTGGGGTCTGGCCGACCCTTCCGAACAACCCGGCACCGACGACGAGGTGGAGGCGAACTTTCACCATGCGCTGGCGCGTATCGAGCGTCGCTGCCGGGCGTTTTTCGCGCTGCCATTCAGCCAGCTCGATGCCCACGCGCTCAAGCGTGAACTCGACCGCATTGCCACGCTCTGACCCGGAGGCCCCATGCACCACGACCTGCCCAACCTCGACCCGAGCCTGTTCGAAGGCCTGCCTACCGCCCTGCAGGCCGGCGAGCGAAAGCCGCGCATTCTGTTGCTGTACGGCTCCACCCGCGAGCGTTCCTTCAGCCGGTTGCTGACCGAGGAGGCCGCGCGCCTGCTCCAGCATTTTGGCGCCCAGACGCGCATCTTCGACCCCAGCGGCCTGCCACTGCCGGACGACGTACCGGTGGAGCACCCCAAGGTTCAGGAACTGCGCGAGCTGGTGCTGTGGTCCGAAGGCCAGGTGTGGTGTTCGCCTGAACGGCACGGCGCGATGTCGGCGGTGTTCAAGGCGCAGATCGACTGGGTGCCGCTGGCCCTCGGCGCCATTCGCCCCACCCAGGGCAAGACCCTGGCCGTGATGCAGGTGTGTGGCGGCTCGCAGTCGTTCAACGTGGTCAATCAGCTGCGCGTGCTGGGGCGCTGGATGCGCATGTTCACCATCCCCAACCAGTCGTCCGTGCCCAAGGCGTACATGGAGTTCGACGAGCAGGGCCGCATGAAGCCCTCGCCGTATTACGACCGGGTGGTGGATGTGATGGAAGAACTGGTCAAGTTCACGCTGCTGCTGCGCGACAGCCAGGCGCACCTGGTGGACCGCTACTCCGAGCGCAAGGAAACGGCGCAGGCGTTGTCCGATCGCATGCGCCAGGCGTCGATCTGACGCCAGGGCGCAACCGGCGGGCAGCCCTCAGGCAGCCCGCTCCAGCGCCCCCAGCAGGTCGACGAATTCGCGCGACAGCTTGTGCCGCGGTGCCATGTGCACCAGCGGTACCGACAGCTCGTGGGATTCGCGCATCTTCACCGAGCTGCTCAGGTACACCGGCAGCACCGGCAGCCCCTCGGCCAGCAGTTCGTCCACCAGGCTCTGGTGCAGCGCGGTGCGCGCGACGAACTGGTTGGCCACCACGCCTTCCACCTGCAGCGACTCGTTGTGGTCCTGGCGCAGTTCTTCCACCTGCTCGATCACGCTGTACAGCGCCTGGCGCGAAAAGCTGTCGCAATCGAACGGAATCAGCAGGCGGTCGGCGGCCACCAGCGCGCTGAAGGTGTAGAAGTTCAGCGACGGCGGGGTGTCGATGTAGATGCGCTCGTAGTCTTCGGACAGTTCAACCAGCAGCTTGCGCAGCTTGTTGATCTTGAACTTGCTCTCCAGCTTGGGCTGCAGGTCGGCCAGGTCGGGGCTGGCGGTCACCAGGTCGAGGTTGTCGTAGCGGGTGGGGGTGATGCACACGCGCCCGCGCTTGCTGCCCGGTGCGCTGGAGAGGGTCTGCTTGAAGAAGTCGCTGATGCCGGCCGGGATGTCGTCGCCGAGCAGGCCGGTGAGGTAGTGGGTGGTGTTGGCCTGGGGGTCGAGGTCCACCAGCAGCGTCCGATACCCTTCGGCGGCGCTGACGGCGGCAAGGTTGCAGGCGATGCTGGTCTTGCCCACGCCCCCTTTCTGATTGAATACGACACGGCGCATTGAGTTTCGAGTCCTTGTCAAAGGCCCGCTGCAACAGGGCTGCAGCGGGAACAGCATCCATACTATGACCATAAGGTTGCAGTTTTAAGACAACTGCGGGGCGGGCACCTCAGTCGGCGAGCGGGGCAACGATGGCCTTGCGGCACACCTCGATGATTTCGTCGGCCAATGGCGCATCGTCCGGGCAGGCGCGCGACAGCATGATCGCGCCCACCGCCTGGGCAAAGCGCTCGATCATCCTGGCGCGTGCGGTGTGCGGGTCTTGATCGCCGTTTTCGGCACCTGCGTGCTCGGCCCGCTTGAGCAGGCCCTCCAGGCCGTCGGCAAAGGTCGCCTTGATTGCGGCCGGCTGGCGCGCCGCGTCGCCACACAGGGCGGCCATGGTGCAGCCGGTGCTGCGTGCATCGCGGTGTTCGCGCGACAGGTAACGCTGGAAAAATTGCGCCACGTCCAGCGCTTCTTCGGCGCTGGCAGTCTTGGCCAGCCCGCAGGCAGCAGCCTCGGCCATCAGGTCTGCCTTGGAGCCGAAGTGCTTGTAGAAGCCGCCGTGGGTAAACCCTGCCGCCGCCATCAGGTCTGCCACGCCCACCCCGTCATAGCCGCGCTCGCGAAACAGTTCGGACGCGGTTTCGACGATGTGCGTGCGATTGGCTTGCGCCTGTGCCTTGGTGACCCTCATGTGCAGATTCCTCGCTGCGTGTGCCGTCAATCAGGGGCCCACTATACATTGATGTCAACCATCATCAAAACCGTTGACGATTAAGATTATGGTCATCATCATAGCGGCTCGTTACCCACCCATCGAGAGCGCAACCCCATGACTACCCTTGCCACTGTTCTCATCACTGGTGCTTCTTCCGGTATCGGCGCTACCTACGCCGAGCGTTTTGCCCGTCGTGGCCATGACCTGGTGCTGGTAGCCCGCGACAGGCCTCGCCTTGACGGGCTGGCCAGCCGCCTGGCCCAGGCTCACGGCGTGGCCGTCGAGGTGTTGCAGGCCGATCTCACCCTGGCCCAAGACCTTGCCAGGGTCGAAACCCGCCTGCGCGAAGATGCCCGCATCGGCGTCCTCATCAACAACGCCGGGGCGGCGCAGTCGGGGGCCTTCGTCGAGCAGAGCGCCGACAGCGTCACGCGCATCATCACGCTCAACACCCTCGCGCTGGCGCGCCTGGCCCATGCCATCGCGCCACGGTTGGCGCAGGCCGGGGAGGGGGCCATCGTCAATATCGGCTCGGTGGTAGGGCTGGCACCGGAGCTGGGCATGACGGTGTATGGCGCCACCAAGGCGTTCGTGCAGTTCCTGTCGCAGGGGCTGAGCCTGGAGCTCTCGCCCAGCGGCGTATACGTGCAAGCGGTGCTGCCTGCGGCCACGCGTACCGAGATCTGGGAGCGCTCGGGCATCGACATCAACACCCTGACGCAGGTGATGGAGGTGGACCACCTGGTGGATGCGGCGCTGGTGGGGTTCGATCGTCGTGAGGGGGTGACCATCCCGCCGTTGCATGACGACGCCCGCTGGACGGCCTTCCAGGCGGCGCGTCACACCCTGATCTCGGACATCCGCCAGGCCGAGGTGGCGGCGCGCTACACCGAGCTTGCCTGAGGCGGGCGCGGGCCGGCGCGCCGATGATCGGCGCCGGTGCCCGCGCAACCTGCCGGTGGCCGAACCCACAATGATAAGTCGCTGCGCCCCTGGGGCTGGATGACCTGTTCGGGCTGGTACTGCGCCGCACCGCGCGTTACGTTAGCCAGAAACAGACGGTCTACGCCTCGCGCATCACCCACAAGGGCTGGCCCACCTGCTGGCCGATGCTGCGCTGCGAAGGGCCCTGAAGGAGCCGGCACCGATGAATCAACCCCTCACCACCCAGGCGCCCAGCGTTGCCCAGCCGTTTCGCGAAGAGGCGGCAGACGGCTTCAGCCTGGGCGGCTTCACCTGGCGCCACGGCGCGGCGGACCCCACGCGGGCGGTGGTCATCATCAACGCCGCCACCTCGGTGCGCTGCCGTTTCTATTCGCGTTTTGCCGACTACCTGTTCGCCCATGGCGCCGACGTGATCACCTACGACTACCGCGGCATCGGCGAATCGCGCCCTGCCGCCTTGCGGGGTTTTCAGGCCAGCTGGTCGGACTGGGGCCGGCTGGATTTCGAGGCGATGCTCCAGCGCGCCCGGCGCGAGTTTCCCGGGCAGCCCATCGATGTGGTCGGGCACAGTTTCGGCGGTTGCGCGCTGGGCCTGGCGGCGTCGGCGGCGAGCATCCGGCGGGTGGTCACGGTGGGCGCGCAGTTCGCCTACTGGCGTGACTATGCCCCGGGCAGCCGCTGGCAGCTGCTGTGCAAATGGCACCTGGCAATGCCGCTGCTGACCCGCGTGTTCGGCTACTTTCCCGGCAAGCGCCTGGGCTGGATGGAAGACACCCCGGCCGGCGTGGTGCGCGACTGGGTGACACCCGCTGCTACCTATGAACAGCGGCCCAGCGGTCGCGCGCTGGGGGCGTTGGGCTTTGGCCAGGTGCAGGCCAGTATCCTGGCGATCAGCCTGACCGACGACCCGTTCGGTACGGTGCCGGCCATCGAGCGCCTGCTGGGCTACTTTACCGCCAGCGCGTGCACGCACCTGCGTATCGCCGCACAGCAGGTCGATGCCAAGGGGGTCGGTCATTTCGCGTTCTTTCACAGCCGCTTTCAGGCGCAGCTGTGGCCCATAGCCCTGGGCTGGCTGCGCAGTGCACAACTGCCGGCGCAGGTGCCCGGGCAGGTGATTGAACCCCAGGCATGAAAAAACGGCCCAGGCGGGCCGTTCTTGTGCAGCGGTGTGGTGTCAGCCCTTGCGTTGCAGCGGCGTGCCGGCGAACGTCACGCCGGCCAGGCCGTGCTGCATCAGCGCACGGATATTGGCGTGGTCGCTGCCCTTGGGGGTGGCCAGCACCGAGCGGTAGTGCTCGCCGAACGCCAGCAGCGCGTGCTGGTCGCTCAGGCCTTCGAGCAGTGCCAGGCCCAGGGTCTTGCACGACCCTTCGTTCTGCCCGGCGGCGTTTTCCACACCGCCATTGGTGAAGGCCTGTGGCTGGTAGGTGTAGCCCTGGGCGATGAACGCCAGCGTGTCGGCGAATACATGTTCGCCACTGTCGAGTTGGCTGCGCAGGGTGTTCAGGTCAGTCATGGGGTTTTCCTTTGGCGAACGCCGCTTGCTGTTCGGCGCTGGCTTCTTTCTGGTATTGGGTTTTCCACTCGGCGTAGGGCATGCCGTAGACCACTTCGCGTGCGTCATCCAGGCTAAGGTCGATCTGGCGCTCGTCGGCGGCGGCCTTGTACCACTTGGACAGGCAGTTGCGGCAGAAGCCGGACAGGTTCATCAGGTCGATGTTCTGCACATCGGTGCGCTCGCGCAGGTGCGCTACCAGGCGGCGAAAGGCCGCCGCTTCGAGTTCGAGTTGCTGTTGCGGGTCCATGGGGGTTCCCTTCACGGTGCAGCGGCTCATCCGGCCGCGATACGGTTCTTCAAATGGCGGCCACCGTTGATGACCACGTTGCTGCCGGTGCTGTACTGGCTGTCGAGCAGGAACATCACGGCCTCGATCAGCGGCTGGGCACCGGGTTCGAATTCAAGCAGGGCCTTCTTCAGCGCCTGCTGGCGGTACTGCTCGTCGCCGTCTTCCTTGAAGATCAGCAGGCCGGGCAGGATGGCGTTGACGCGCACGCTGGGGGCGTACTTCTCGGCGAACGACAGCACCATGTTCTGCAACGCCGCCTTGGTGGCGGCATAGCCGATATGGCTCTTGCTGCCGCGCGAGGAGGTTTCGTCGCAGATGTGGATGATGTCCGACTTGTCCAGCTTGAGCAGTTGCTCACCCAGTGCCAGGTTCAGGTGGTACGGCGCTTCCACGTGCAACTTGAACATGGTGTTCAGGTTGGCCAGGTCATCGTCGAGCCACAGGGAGGCGTTGTGGATGATCGCCCGCAGGCCGTCATAGCGGCTGCGCAGGTGGTCGATCAGGGCCAGGCGGTCCTGCTCCAGGCACAGGTCGGCCTGGAACTGCACGATGTTCGGGTGGGGCGCCTGCGCGCTGATGCTGCGGCTGGCGCTGACGACCGTGTGGCCGGCCTGCGCCAGTTTGATGGCCAGCGCGAGCCCGACTCGCTGGCTGGCCCCGGTAACAAGAATTGGGCTGTTCATGTAATGGGCGGTCAACTTCAGATATTCGCTTGGGTAGGCCCCAGCATACCCGAACTCGCCGCCGTTGCACGCCCCGGGGCGCTGCGTCAGCGGGTGCCCACGGGCGGCGCGGCAACGCTCTGCGGGGCAGGCTTGGGGTGCAGCCAGCTGGCCAGCAGGTGGGTCGACAGCGGGATGAACAGGTAGACCATCAGCGGGGTCAGGGCCAGGGTGCTCAGCAGTACCCGTGGCACCAGGCCGAGCTCGCCCAGCCAGTGGCCGAACAGCAGGTTGAAGGCCAGCGACACCGGAAAGAACGCCAGCCAGATGGCCACGGCCTGTTTCCAGCGCGGTGGACGTTGTGCCAGGGCCGGGCCGAACCAGCCGTCGATGCCGCTGACCCGGTGTTCGTGGGGCTGCTGGAACAGGCCGTTACCGCGGGCCAGCCAGGCGCTGCGCGAGGCAGAAAACTCCCAGGCATGCAGGGTTTTCTCGTCGGCGAAGCGGAAGATGATCTGGAATTCGTCGTCGTTGGGCGGCGGGGCCAGTACGCCGGAACCCAGGTAGCCGGGAAAGTCGGTAGCCAGCTGTTCGCCTTCGCGCAGCCAGGCGATCAGGTCTTCGTAGCGACCCTCGGCAACGCGGCGCGCCACCATCAAGGTAACCGGAGGGGTAGACATCGTGTATCTCCTGGTAAAAACCGGCGCGGCGGGTAGCCACGGCCATGCAACGCTGCCCGGGGTGGTGGGTGGCGTTCGAGTGTTCGTGTGGGAACGAGCAAGGATTATTCCGCAAATAAGCTGACTCGTCAGTGCTGATGTGTCGGCTGCCCGGCGCATGGTGCTTGCGGCGGGCTGGTACAAGGGGAGTAGAATTGCCTTTCACTACGCAATCACGGTCTTTACGGCGATGATCGAGCCTGATTCGGCTTCCCTCCCTGATGCTCCCCACCGCCAGGAGGAGCTTTTCCCCATCCGTGAAGTGGCGCGCCTGACCGGCATCAACCCGGTCACCCTGCGTGCCTGGGAGCGCCGTTATGGGCTGATCCAGCCGGTGCGCACCGAAAGTGGGCACCGCCTGTATTCCCAGGCCGACATCGATGACGTGCGCAGCATTCTGGGCTGGATCGAGCGCGGCGTGGCGGTGAGCAAGGTCGGCAAGATCCTTGCGCGCAACCAGGCGACCCAGCAGCAGGCCCCCTCGGCCCAGGCGCCCGGCACCCAGGCGGACTGGAAGCAGTGGCAGGTGCAGCTGCGCCAGGCCGTCAAGGCATTCGACGAGAGGCGCCTGGAGCAGGTGTACGGGCAGGTCTTCGCCAGCTATCCGCTGGTGGTGGTGTTCCAGGACATCCTGATGCCGGTATGGCACGACCTGTGCGCGGCCGGCGAGGCATTCGGTGCGCAGAGCGAGTGGCTGTTTCTCGATGGCTTCCTGCGTGCCCGGGCCTTGCAGCGCCTGCAGCTTACCCGCGAGCAGCAGGAGGTAAGCGTGGTGCTGGCGGCGATGCCAGGGCATTGCCGCGAGCTTGAGTTGCTGGTGGCGGCCCTGATGCTGGGCAGCAGCGAGGTGGTGATCAGGGTGTTGGCCGTGGGGCAGCCGCTGGAGGAACTGAGCCTGGTGTGCGAGCGCATGGCGCCGCAGGCACTGGTGCTGTTCTCCAACCATTCACCGACGGCCGAGCTGCCCAAGCGCTTGATGCGCCTGGCCCAGGGCCTGGATTGCCCGTTGCTGTTCGCGGGGGAGGCGGCGGAGCTGGCCCAGGATGCGCTGATGCGCTCGCAGGTGGCGTGCCTGGGCAGTGAGGGGCGCTTGATGCGTCGGCGCCTGCAGCAGTACCTGGCAGAGCACCTGGATACCTGAAACCCCTTCGCCGGCAAGGCCGGCTCCTGCAGGCAGTTGCAACCCTGCAGGGGCCGGCGTTGCCGGCGAAAGCCGTGCTGCGATGTTAATCCGGATGCAATTCGGGATGCGCCAACCGGTGCTGGCGCAGGATGTACTGGCGCAACCGCTCGATCTCTTGGGGTTGGTGCTGGCTCAGCCGATACGCTGCCAGCCCGTCGGCCGTCTTGCGCTGCAAGGTGCCCTGCAGGTTGATCGGCGCGTCGGCCTCGGGGCTGAACCACAGGTTGAAGGTCTTGGGCGGCTTGCGATTGCGCGGTACCTGCACCAGCACACCGCGAAACGACATCTCGCACACCTTGAGGTCGGTGCTCAGGCCCAGCTCGTCGTCCAGCGCAACCGGCGGCTCCAGCGTGAGGCGCCAGGGGCGCATCATCGGCCCGTCTTCATAGATGCTCGGTGCGCCCAGTTGCAGGCTCACCGCATGGAACTCGTCTTCCACCAGCTGCAGTGGAAAGCTCATCTGCTGGTTCTCGAAATTCGCCTGCAGGGTCACCTGCTCCTGGGCCACCAGCCGGGTCAACAGTTGCTGCACCTCGCTGCCGCCATCAAGGCGCAGGCTGGAGGTGACGTCCGTCAGGTTCAGCTGTGGCGAACGGTGCATGGTCTGAATGAAATCCAGCTCATCCTGGGTCAGGAGGGCATCTGATTGCATGGGCGAACTCGGCAATTTCAATCGGGAATCATTTCTTCGTGGGTGATGGACAACGATTCGCTGGCTTTGTTAAGACCGTCCGTCGGGTTTCTGCGCGTGGAGCTTGGCGTACGCCCGGGCCAGTTCCTGCTCCAGTTCCAGCACCCGCTGCTCGGCGGCCACCTGGCGGCTCACGTCCTTCTGGATGCCGATGAAGTACTTGAGCTGGTCGGCCTCGTTGAACACCGGGGTGATCGACAGCTCGTTCCAGAACGGCGTGCCGTCCTTGCGGTAGTTGAGCAGCACTTCCCGGCATGGCTGGCCGCTGCGGATGGCGTCGCGGATGCGTGCCCGGGCCGCATCGTCGCGCGGCTCGCCCTGCAGGAAGCGGCAGTCGCGGTACAGAATGTCGTTGGCCGCGTAGCCGGTCAGGCGTTCGAAGGCCGGGTTCACATAGATCAGGATGGTGTCGTCGTCGCCTTCCTGTTCGGCTACCACGATCCCGTCGTTGGAGGCATCAATCATGCGTTGCAGCAGCTTGGCGTTGATCATCGTGTCGAACCGAATGTGAAAGGGGCACCCAGGCGAAGGATTCTAGTGGATTGCCGAGCGGTCGGCATCTGCATGCGGGCCAATTGCCAGCGTCCGGTACCCGCATCAGGTGGTAGTATCCTACGCTTTTACTCAGCTTCGGGATTAGTTATGAAAGTTGCCATTCTTTCCGGCTCGGTCTACGGCACTGCCGAGGAAGTTGCACGCCATGCCGCCTCGCTGCTCCAGGCGGCGGGTTTCGAGACCCTGCTGGCCAACCGTGCCAACCTGCAGGACGTTCAGGGCTTTGCCCCGCAGGCCTTTCTGGCGATCACGTCCACCACCGGCATGGGCGAGCTGCCCGACAACCTGGTGCCGCTGTACAGCGAGATCCGCGATGTGCTGCCAGGTGCCTGGCGCGGCTTGCCCGGTGCGGTGATCGGCCTGGGCGACTCCTGCTATGGCGACACCTACTGCGGCGGCGGCGAGCAATTGCGCGAGCTGTTCGCCGAACTGGGCCTCGACGAAGTGCAGCCGATGCTGCGTCTGGACGCCAGTGAAACCGTCACCCCCGAAACCGACGCCGAGCCCTGGCTGGCCGAGTTCATCGCCAGGCTGCGCGGCTGATCACAGCGGTTGCGGGCGCTCGCGCAGCAGCGCCAGCCAGGCCTGCGCCGCCCGTGACAGGTAGGCGCCCTGGCGCCAGATGAAGGCGATGTCCCAGCGCAGGTCGCTGGGCTCGCTCAAGGTCACACGCACCACCCCCGGCCGTTCCAGGCCCCGTGCCACCACCCGTGGCAGCAACACCACGCCTTGGCCTGCCGCCACCAGTGCCGCCAGAAAATCCGCCTGGCCGCTGCGTCCGCCTTCCTTCGGGGTAAAGCCATAGGCCTGGCAGGCCGCCAGCAGGCGATCATTGAGCACGAAGCTGCGCTGGTACAGCAGAAACGGCGTGTCGGCCAGTTGCCCCAGGTTGATGCTGCCGGCAGTGGCCAGTGGGTGGGCTACCGGCAGCAGTGCATCCAACGGTTCGTTGCAGAAGGGCTGGCACTCGAAGCCCGGCGTGGTGGGCGTGAGGCTGCCGCCCAGCTCCAGCTCGCCGCTGCGCACGGCGTGCTCCACGTTCAGGCTGCCGCCTTCGAGCAGTTGCACGGTGATGTTCGGGTAGCGCCGCCGGTACTCGGCGAACAACCCGGCAAACAGCGCGTCGCTGCCCAGCAGCGGCAGCCCCAGGCGCAACTCGCCCCGCGCCAGTTGGCCAAGGTCGTCGAGTTCGTTGTGCAGTTCCTGGCGCAGCCGCAGCATGGCCTCGCCGCGGGCCAGCACGATCTTGCCGGCGTCGGTCAGGTGCAACTGCGAGCCATGGCGGTCGAGCAGGGCCATGCCCAGGTCGTGCTCCAGCTGCGCCACCTGCTTGCTCACGGCTGACTGGCTGATATGCAGGGTCTGAGCGGCCTGGGTGAAGCCGCCGCGATGAACCACTTCGACAAAACTGCGTAGCTGCTTGAATTCCATTGCCTGAATTCCATTATGGAATGGAGGCCAGTCTAACAATTCGCTTTTTGCATGGGCAGCGGGATTTTAAACTGCAGACCTCAGAGGACCCCTTCGATGACTGCCGTTTCATTCAAGAAATTTTCGCGCTTGCTCGCTGAACTGGGCGTGCTGCTGGTGCTGTACCTGCTCGGTTGCCAGCTGTCGGCCTGGCTGCACTGGCCGATCCCGGGCGGTGTGGTGGGCATGGCGCTGTTGCTGCTGGTATTCGCCACCGGGCGGGTCAAGCCGGCCACCCTGCAGACCGGCGCCACCCTGCTGATGGCAGAGATGCTGCTGTTCTTCATTCCGGCGCTGATGAGCCTGCTCGACTACGGCCCGCTGCTGCGCAGCGAAGGCTGGCGCATTCTGCTGGTGATCAGTGCAAGCACGCTGCTGGTGATGCTCGCCACTGCCTTCACGGTGGAGTGGGCGTGCCGCTGGAGGCTGCGCCATGACGCTTGAGCCGATGTCGCTGTTCTGGCTGGCGCTGACCCTGCTGGCCTACCTGGGCAGCCGCTGGCTGTACCGACGTACCGGGCGCTACCTGCTGTCGCCGCTGATCCTGGTCCCGGTGGTGCTGCTGGCGGTGGCGGTGCCGTTGCACACCGGTTACGCCGAGTATGCGCGCAACACCCACTGGCTGATGTCGGTGCTGGGCCCGGTCACCGTGGCCTTTGCGGTGCCGATCTGGCAGCAGCGGGCGCTGCTGGCACGCCACTGGCCGGCCCTGTCGCTGGGCATGCTGGTGGGCAGCGCGGCGTCCATCGGCAGTTCGTGGGCCCTGGCCCATGCGTTGTCGCTGGACAATCAGGTGAGCCTGTCGCTGCTGCCACGCTCGATCACCACACCCTTTGCCATGCCGCTGGCCCACGACCTGGGCGGTGTGCCGGAACTCACCGCGGTGTTCGTGATGTTCACCGGGGTGCTCGGTGCCCTGATGGGCGGGGTACTGCTCAAGTACCTGCCCTTGCGCACGCCGCTGGCACGCGGGGCGCTGTTCGGGGTGGGGGCGCATGGTGCCGGGGTCAGCCGAGCCCATGAGGTGGGCGGCGAAGAGGGCTCTGTGGCGGGGCTGGTGATGGTGCTGACGGGCATTTTCAACCTGTTCATGGCGCCACTGTTACGTTACCTGCTGTAACTATTTACTGCCCTGACCCGATGGGCCAATAAGCTGGCTGGCAATGCAACACCCGCCATCGAATCGCGCCTCTAGACTGACCGGCAGCAGAGCACACCCATGTGCCGAGGTGATTGCAATGACCGCCGCCAACCCTTTGCCCGACAACGCGCTGCCCCCAGGAAGTTGCAGCCCCGAACCAGGACCTGCGTGATGCCCCTCGCCGAGATTCCCTTGAGTGTCTGGCGTACCCGTGGTCGCAGTTTCACGTTTCGCCAGCAATCGATTCGCTACTGGAGCGCAGGGCAGGGCGAGCCCCTGCTTCTGCTGCACGGCTTCCCCACTGCCAGCTGGGACTGGCACTACCTGTGGCAACCCCTGGCCCAGCGCTTTCGCGTGATCGCCTGCGACATGCTCGGCTTCGGTGACTCGTCCAAGCCGTTGCACCACACCTACAGCCTGCTGGAGCAGGCCGACGTACAGCAGGCCCTGCTCGAACACCTGCAGGTTCAGGAGCCGGTGCACCTGCTGGCCCATGACTATGGCGCCACGGTGGCCCAGGAACTGCTGGCCCGTCACCACGAGGGGGCGGCCCAGGTGGCCAGTTGCGCGTTTCTCAACGCCGGCCTGTTCCCGGAGTGCCACCGTGCGTTGCTGGTGCACAAGCTCCTGCTCAGCCGGCTTGGCTGGCTGGTGGCGCGCTCGTTCGGGCGCGACGACCTGGTCAGGAATGTCACCCACCTCTATGGCCGCAGCACACGCCCCAGTGAAAGCGTGCTGGATGACTGCTGGAGCCTGATCGCCTCCAACCGTGGCAATCGCATCCTGCACAAGCTGGCAGCCTATGTACCCGAGCGCGTCACCTGGCGCGAGCGCTGGGTGGCGGCCTTGCAGCAGTCAGGCGTACCGCTGCGCCTTATCAATGGAGCCGCCGACCCGGTATCGGGCGCGCATGTGGTGGCGCGCTACTGCGAACTGGTGCCCCAACCCGACACCGTGACCCTGCAGGGCATCGGCCATTATCCGCACACCGAGGCACCGGTACAGGTGCTGCGCCACTACCTGGCATTTCGGCAGCAACCTCTGCCAAGCCTGGCGCACAAGGTCGCCTGGTCCTGATCATCCCGCTGCCTTATCGCCTGCCATTCAGCGTCCGCCCGGTTGATTGTCCGGGGCCGGGCGCTGGCTGACACTGGCTGCCATATTCCTTGCAGTTAACGGAGTGCCGAGATGACCGAGTCGATTCGCCTGGATGAAAAAGTAGTGATTGTGACCGGCGCTGGCGGGGGCCTCGGGCGTGCCCATGCGCTGCTGTTCGCCCGTCATGGTGCCCACGTGGTGGTCAACGACCTGGGAGGCTCCACCCATGGTGAGGGCGCCAGCGCATCGGCGGCCGACCGCGTGGTGGCCGAGATTCGCGAGGCGGGCGGCACGGCGGTGGCCAGCCATGACTCGGTCACCGATGGCGAGCGTATCGTCCAGCAGGCGCTGGACACCTTCGGCCGCGTGGATGTGCTGGTCAACAACGCCGGCATCCTGCGGGACAAGACCTTTCACAAGATGGAGGACAGCGACTGGGACCAGGTGTACCGCGTGCATGTGGAGGGTGCCTACAAGCTCACCCGCGCCGCCTGGCCGCACCTGCGCGAGCAGAACGCGGGGCGGGTGATCTTCACCTCGTCCACCTCGGGCATCTATGGCAATTTCGGCCAGGCCAACTACGGCATGGCCAAGCTGGGCCTGTACGGGCTGACCCGCACCCTGGCGCTCGAGGGGCGCAAGCACGGCATCCTGGTCAATGCCATCGCCCCCACCGGTGGCACGCGCATGACCGAGGGGCTGATTCCGCCGCAGGTGTTCGAACAGCTCAAGCCCGAGCTGATCAGCCCGCTGGTGGTGTACCTGGGCAGTGATCGCTGCCAGGACACCGGCGGGCTGTACGAGGTCGGTGGCGGCTGGGTGGGCAAGGTGCGCTGGGAACGCAGCCTGGGGGTGGGCTTCGACCCGCGCCAGGGCATGAGCGTGGAAGACATCGCCGCAAGTTGGGATGCCATCGGCGATTTCGAGGGCGCGGTGCACCCGCAGGACAGCCTCGAGGCGTTGCAGCAGATGATGGCCAATCTGCACAGGCACGCAGGCTGAACCGGGCAGCACAAATAAAAAAGGCCGCTGCAAAAGCAGCGGCCAAGCAAGACGTAGATCAAGGAGCTTCAAAATCAACGTCGGTGAACCTGAAGGGGGAGGGTTCAACGTGTCAGGTGGTTACTCTAGGGGGAGAGGATTAACCTGACATTAACCGCCAAACCATCGGCCCAGCGCCTGGCGAAACCGCGTTTCGCTGCAAGCCCGGCCAGCATAGCCAGCCCCCCTACCGAAAAAAATAGACGTTTCGGACATTCACTGTTGCAAAGTGGGTAACAGTGCACCAAAACAGGTCACTGTGGTTCATAGCCCATGCGCCAGCTGATTGCCTGCGCCGCCGCCTGCAGCTGCTGCGCCGCCGGGCCCTGTTCATCGGCATGGAAAATCGAGGTCGGGCCCACCACGGTCAGCACGGCAGCGATATTGCCCATGGCGTTGAACACCGGTGCCGACAGCGCATCCACCCCCGGCATCAGCAGGCCATGCACATGGTGCAGGCCGCGTGCGCGGATCTGCGCAAACAGCGCTTCGTAGTCTGCGGCGTCCTGGCCCAGGGCAAGCAGTTCCTGGTCGCGCAACTCGATGGTCTCGCGCTGGGGCAGGTAGGCCCCGAACACCAGCCCGGTGGACGAACTGAGCAACGGCAGCACCGAGCCGATCTGCGTCACCACCGTCACGGCGCGCACCGCAGGTTCGATGTTCACCACCGTTGCGCCCTGGTTGCCCCACACCGCGATAAAGCAGCTTTCATTGAGTGCGTCACGCAGCTGTGACAACGGCATGGCCGCCACTTTGAGCACGTCCATCCCGCCCAGCGCGGCCAGGCCCACGCGCAGGGCTTCACGGCCCAGCCCGTAGTGGTTGGTGGCCGGGTTCTGCTCGGCAAAGCCGCTGGCGATCAGGGCTTGCAGATAGCGATGCACCTTGCTCGCGGGCATCTGCACATGCTCGGCCAGGCGCGACAGCGAGGTGGCCGGCGAGAGCTGGGCCAGCGCCTTGAGAATGTCGGTACCGACCTCCGCCGAGCGGACCTTCTGTTTGCCGTTGCTGTCGGCGGTGCTGGTTTTGCTCATGGGAAAGGGGTCCGTGTTGACAGGTGGGCGTCTTTATAGCTTGACGGGTTACAGGTATCAAATTACGTTATGCGTAATCAGTTTACGATAATGATAACGCTACCTGACTGGAGGCTCGATGAACGTCGATTCCACTCCCGCCCTCGCTTACCAGAGCGGCTTCGGCAACGAATTTGCCAGCGAGGCATTGCCCGGCGCCCTGCCGGTTGGCCAGAACTCCCCGCAAAAAGCCCCGTATGGCCTGTATGCCGAGCTTTTTTCCGGCACCGCATTCACCATGGCGCGCAGCGAGCAGCGGCGTACCTGGCTGTACCGTATCCGGCCATCGGCACTGCACCCGGCATTCGAACGCCTCGAGCGCCAGTTGAGCGGCGGCCCGCTGGGCCCGGTAACCCCCAACCGGCTGCGCTGGAGCCCGCTGGACATCCCGGCCGAGCCCACCGACTTCATCGACGGCTGGGTAGCCATGGCGGCCAACTCGGCGGCGCAAAAGCCGGCCGGCATCAGCATCTACAACTACCGCGCCAACCGTTCCATGGAGCGGGTGTTCTTCAACGCCGATGGCGAACTGCTGCTGGTCCCCGAGCAGGGCCGCCTGCGCCTCGTCACCGAGCTGGGCGTGCTGGACGTGGAGCCGCTGGAAATCGCCGTGCTGCCCCGTGGCCTGAAGTTTCGCGTCGAGCTGCTCGACAGTCAGGCGCGTGGCTACATTGCCGAAAACCACGGCGCGCCGCTGCGCATTCCGGACCTGGGCCCGCTGGGCAGCAACGGCCTGGCCAACCCGCGCGACTTCCTCGCGCCGGTGGCCCACTACGAAGAGCAGCAGGGCCCGGTGCCGCTGGTACAGAAGTTCCTCGGCGAGCTGTGGGGCTGCGAACTGCAGCACTCGCCGCTGGACGTGGTGGCCTGGCACGGCAACAACGTGCCGTACAAATACGACCTGCGCCGTTTCAACACCATCGGCACGGTCAGCTTCGATCATCCCGACCCGTCGATCTTCACCGTGCTCACTTCGCCTACCAGCGTACCGGGCATGGCCAACATCGATTTCGTGATTTTCCCGCCGCGCTGGATGGTGGCCGAGAACACCTTCCGTCCACCGTGGTTCCACCGCAACCTGATGAACGAGTTCATGGGGTTGATCAAGGGCGAGTACGACGCCAAGGCCGAAGGCTTCCTGCCCGGCGGCGCCTCGCTGCACAGCTGCATGAGCGCCCACGGCCCGGATGCCGAAACCTGCGCCAGGGCGATTGCCGCCGACCTTGCACCGAGCAAGATCGACAACACCATGGCGTTCATGTTCGAGACCAGCCAGGTGCTGCGCCCGACCCGCCATGCGCTTGAATGCCCGCAACTGCAGGCCGACTACGACACGTGCTGGGCCACCTTGCCGAGTACCTTCACCCCGAATCGGAGATAACCATGAACCAGTCCGCCATTGCCCGCAGTTGGGTCGAGCACGCCAACGGGCATAGCGATTTCCCGCTGCAGAACCTGCCGCTGGGTATCTTCAGCCGTGGCAGCGACGAGCGTCGCTGCGGTGTGGCCATCGGTGACGCGATTCTGGACCTCGACGCGGTGCTGGCCGCCGGGCTGTTCGACGGCCAGGCCCGCAATGCGGTGCAGGCCACCCGCGGTGGTGCGCTGAACGCCTATTTCGCCCTGGGCCGTGAGGCCCGCGTGGCCCTGCGCGAGCGCCTGCTCGAACTGCTGGGTGCCGACAGCCCGCACCAGGTTGCGCTGAAGCCGGCCCTGTACCCGGCCGCCGAGTGCCAGTTGCACCTGCCGGCGCGCATCGGCGACTACACCGACTTCTACGTAGGCATCGAGCACGCCAAGAACGTCGGCAAGCTGTTCCGCCCCGACAACCCGCTGCTGCCCAACTACAAGTACGTGCCGATCGGCTACCACGGCCGTGCGTCGACCATTCGCCCGTCGGGCACCGATGTCCGTCGGCCCAACGGCCAGACTCTGCCTGCCGGGCAAACCGAGCCGAGCTTCGGCCCGTGCGCGCGGCTGGACTACGAACTGGAGCTGGGCATCTGGATCGGCCAGGGCAATGCCATGGGCGATGCCATCCCGGTAGCGCAGGCAGGCGAACACGTTGCCGGCTACTGCCTGCTCAACGACTGGTCGGCCCGCGACATCCAGGCCTGGGAATACCAGCCGCTGGGCCCGTTCCTGTCCAAGAGCTTCATCTCCACCGTGTCGCCCTGGGTGGTCACCGCCGAGGCGCTGGAGCCGTTCCGCTGTGCCCAGCCGGCACGCCCCGAAGGCGATCCGCAGCCGCTGGCGTACCTGCTCGACCCGCGTGACCAGGCGGGTGGCGCGTTCGACATCGAGCTGGAAGTGCTGCTGCTGACCGAGCGCATGCGCGAGCAGAACCTGCCGGCGCATCGCCTGACCCTGAGCAACACCCTGAGCATGTACTGGACCGTGGCGCAGATGGTTGCGCACCACAGTGTCAACGGCTGCCAGTTGCAGCCAGGCGACCTGTTCGGTTCGGGCACCCTGTCGGGCGCCAAGCCTGGCCAGTTCGGCAGCCTGCTGGAGATTACCGAGGGCGGCAAGGTGCCGATCGAACTGGCCAGTGGCGAGGTGCGCAGGTTCCTTGAAGACGGCGACGAGATCATCCTGCGCGCGCGCTGCAAGCGTGATGGCGTGGCGTCGATCGGTTTTGGCGAGTGCCGCGGCAAGATCCTGCCGGCACATTGAGAGGGTACGAGCATGGAACTGTATACCTACTACCGTTCTACCTCGTCGTACCGCGTGCGCATTGCGCTGGCGCTCAAGCAGCTGGATTACCAGTCGCTGCCGGTCAACCTGCTCAAGGGCGTGCAGCGCGAGACCGAGTTCCTGGGGCTGAACCCCCAGGGGCGCATCCCGGCGCTGCGTATCGACTCGGGCGAGCTGCTGGTGCAGTCGCCGGCGATCATCGAGTACCTGGAGGAGGTTTATCCACAGCCTGCGCTGTTGCCGCAGTCGCCGGTGGCGCGGGCGCAGGCGCGCGCCGTGGCGGCGCTGATCGGTTGCGACATCCACCCGCTGCACAATGTCAGCGTGCTCAACCAGCTGCGTGAGTTGGGGCATGACGACACCCAGGTGAACGCCTGGATCGGCCACTGGATCACCCAGGGGCTGGCGGCGGTGGAGCAGATGATCGGCGATGCGGGGTTCTGTTTCGGCGATGAGCCGGGGCTGGCGGATGTGTACCTGATCCCGCAGGTGTATGCGGCCGAACGGTTCAATGTGGACCTGTCGGGCTGGCCACGGATTCGCCGGGTGGTGGCGCTGGCCGGTGAGCATGATGCGTTCGTGCAGGCGCATCCTTCGCGTCAGCCGGATACCCCCTGATGGCCCATTCGCCGGCCAGGCCGGCTCCTGCAGGCGCTGCGCGGCCCGTGTAGGAGCCGGCCTGGCCGGCGAAGCTTTCAGTGCACCGAAGGCGTCGGCGGCGGCAGGTGGCTCAGCCGCTCGGTCAGGCGCAACCGCTGGATCGGGTCATCCGTCAGCATCAGCGCATGCTCCAGGTCAAACCGCTCTGCCTGCGGGCAATCCAGCCGCTGATACAGGGTCGCCCGCGCCAGGTAGTCGCTGGCGCTGGCCGAGCCCAGCAACAACACCCGCTCGGCATCCTTCAGCGCCGCAAGGTCATCATCATTGCTCGCATGCAACTGACGCAGGTTGCGCGACAGTCGTTGCAGCATCTGCTGTGCGCTGGCCGTCACCAGATGCTCGGCGCTCAACGGCAACTGCGGGCCGAACTGGCGGCTGAGCAACTCGCGACAATCGGCCGGGTACAACCGGCGCCCGCCGCAGGGGTCCAGCAGGTGATCGGCCCCCGGCACGCGCAACAGGAAATGCCCCGGAAAATTCACCCCCTCCAGTGGTATCGACAGCCCGCGGGCCAGCTCCAGCGTGAGGATCGCCAGTGCCAGCGGTTGCCCGCGACGACGTTGCAGCACCTTGTTCAGCAGCGCCGCCTGTGGGCGCAACGGGTGGTACTCGTCCTGCTGGAAGCCCGCCGCGCTGAGCGCCCGCAGCAACGGCTGCGCCAGTTCGCTCACCGGCAGCATGGGCAGGCTCTGGCTGACCTGCTGCTGCACGAGCTGCAACTCGCCCAGCACCTGGGCCGGCTGCACGCTGGCATCATGTTCGGCAGCGATCCACAGCGCCGCCTCGAACAGGGCGGCGGGGTTGCGTTCCAGGCAGGCCAGGCAGGCTTGGCGTGGGGTCATGGCAGTCTCCGCTCAAGCTTCTGTTGTAGCGCCGGCAGGGGCGTTCGTCCAGTGCCGCAACGTGTGCCTTCGCGCCGCCTATACTGGTGGGAGCACTGACTCACGAGGGCTGGGCAATGTTCGCTCTCATGCAAAGCACGCGCACCCACTCACTGCACCTGTGCGTCGACCCGGCCACGGGCCTCAAGGCGGTGATCGCCATTCACAACCAGCGGCTGGGCCCGGCCATGGGCGGTTGTCGCTATCTGCCTTACCCGGACGACGACACCGCAATGACCGATGCCATTCGCCTGGCCCAGGGCATGAGCTACAAGGCTGCCCTGGCGGGCCTGCCGCTGGGCGGTGGCAAAGCGGTGATCATCCGCAACCCCCATGTGGAAAACCGCGCTGCGCTGTTCGAGGCCTTCGGGCGCTTCGTCGACAGCCTGGAGGGGCGCTACATCACCGCGACCGATAGCGGCACCTCGACCCTGGACATGGACTGCATCGCCCAGAGCACCCGGCACGTCACCAGTACCACCACCGCCGGCGACCCTTCGCCGCATTCGGCCATGGGCGTGTTCGCCGGCATCCGCGCCACGGCGATGGCGCGCCTGGGCACCGACAACCTGGAAGGGTTGCGCGTGGCTGTGCAGGGGTTGGGGAATGTCGGGTTTGCCCTGGCCGAGCAGTTGCATGCGGCGGGGGCGGTACTGCTGGTCAGCGACCATGACCCGGGGCGGGTGCAACTGGCCATGGAGCAGTTGAATGCGCTGCCGGTGGCCAGCGAAGCGCTGGTCAGCACGCCTTGCGACATCTTCGCGCCGTGCGGGCTGGGCCCGGTGCTCAACAGCCAGAGCGTCATGCAGCTGCGCTGTGCCGCGGTGGCCGGCTCGGCGAACAACCAGCTGACCCACCTTCAGGTCGCCGACCAGCTCGAAACCCGCGGCATTCTGTATGCCCCGGACTACATCATCAATTCCGGCGGGCTGATCTACGTGGCGCTGACCCACCAGGGCCAGGACCTTGGCACCATCACCGCGCACCTGGCGCGCATCCCCACGCGGCTGACCGAGGTCTTCGCCCACGCCCAGGCCGAGAAGAGTTCGCCGGCCCGCGTGGCCCAGCAACTGGCCGAGAAGCTGGTGTACAACGCCTGATGCCTACTCGGCGGGCTGCTCGGCAAGCAGCTCGGACAACGCGTCGGGCTGGCTCTTGAAGGCCTTGGCGAACACATCGCGGTTCTTCGCCATGTAGATACCCGCTTCCTCGACCTGCTGTTCGCTCAGCGACGGCACGGCCTTCTGCAGCACCTCGGCGAGCAGTTCGGCCAGCTCGAGCATCTTGTCGTGACGGTCTGCTTCAGCTTTATCCATGAACAAGCGCTCCAGATCGCGGCTGCTGCGGTATACCACTTCGACGGCCATTCATCACCTCACATGCCTTTCGATAATTGATGTGTACGAGTACTGTGTTTTTATACAGGTAAAAGCATAAGGCAAACCACCACGTTTGGGTAGTGGCATTTTTATAGCTCAATTTGCTCGCAATGGTGGGGTGGCGGGTGTCTTGCGGCAATCGGTCGCCTTCTCAAGCTGTGCCGCTGGCCTTTTTACTGCATGCAGGCAAAGCGTCACCTGGGTGGCGCATCCTCCCTTCGTCGTTTCCAAGGAATTCGCATCGTGAACATCAAATGGGCTGAAAAAGTGCGCAAGGGCCTGCATGGCTCGGCGGATTCGCTGGGCAACCTGTGCGTGGAGGCCTTTCATTACCTGGCACTGTTCGGCATCGGTGCCATCACCGCCTATGCGGCGGTGTCGGCATTCATCGAGATGATCGGCAAGGGTGGGGTGAGCGTCGATGACATCCTGCTGCTGTTCATCTACCTGGAGCTGGGGGCGATGGTGGGGATCTACTTCAAGACCAACCACATGCCCATCCGCTTCCTGCTGTACGTGGCGATCACCGCGCTCACGCGCCTGCTGATCGGCGATGTGTCGCACCACAAGGCCCCCGACGTGGGCCTGCTGTATGTGTGCGGCGGGATCCTGCTGCTGTCGTTCTCGATCCTGGTGGTGCGCTACGCCTCGTCGCGCTACCCCTCCACCAAGGCCATCGACGCCAGCGGCAAGGAAATCGAAGAGGCCAAGTAGCCTTGGCTCACGCCCCCGCGCGGCGCTCGCTGGCGGCGCGCAGGCCCGGGGTGCGTGCACCGTCGCGGGTCATGCTGGCCAGAATCTCCATGGCGCTGTGGCCCTGCTCGATGGCAATGCCAAAGCGCACGCTCTCGATCAGGCGCGCCAGGCGCTTGGGGTCATTGCGCTGGGCCGGGCTGATCAGGCGCTTGGCCACCACGCCCTGATCGTCGGACAGGGTCAGCATGATGCTGCCATCGAGCCGCTCGATACTCAGGTTGACCCGGTAGGTGTCGGCAAATGCAGCGTTGATCTGTTGGAAGGGGTTGACCATGGGGCTGTACCTGGCAAAGACATGTTCTGATTGACCGGGCCCTGGCCAGGTTGGTTCAGGTGGCGTTGCGGGGCAGGTGCCGAGTGGTCAATAAAAAAGGCGAGCCGTGGCTCGCCTTCTTTCATTGCCTTGGCTGTCAGGCCTGACGGGCCTGCAGGGCTTGCTCGTTCTCCAGGAATTCTTCCTGCAGCAGGGCATCGGCTGCCGGGGCGGTTGCGACCTTCTGGGTCACGCCGCGTTTGCCGCGCAGTTTGCCGAACAGGTGCTCGAGGGAATGCTCGAGTTTGGTCGCGGCGCCTTCGATGGCCTGCTCCAGGCTATCGGCCTTGTGGCTGACGGAAATCGGTTGATGGCCTTTGGGGCGTGCCTCCATCTGGCAGCGCATGTCGTGGGGGCCTGGCTTGTCGCCGTTCTCATCGCGCAGGTGGACTTCGATGCGGGTGAGGTCTTCTTCGTAGCGTTCGAGCGTGCTTTCTACCGTAGTGCGTACCCACTCTTCGAGACGGGCACTGCTTTGGATATGGTTGTCGCTGTTGACTTGGATTTGCATAGTTCAATCCCTTATTCAGCTAGCTCGCAAGAGAACGATGCGGGCCATTGCGGCCTGTGGAAATCATCGCCTCTTGACTACAAGGTCAGGCAGTTGGCAGAACTTTTCAAGTGCTTGAAGAAGAAAAATATTTTGTGGCAATTAAACACGTGAAAGGTTGTCTGGGGGTGTCCTGAGTCAATGCGCGACCCCCCGGCAAGGTGCGCTCCTGTAGGAGCCGGCCTTGCCGGCGAAGCAGGCGCTACCGATCAGAAAGCGACCGATGTCTGCAGATAGACCGTCCGTGGCTCACCCACATACTTGCCCTTGTTGTTGTCGTCGAACGAGCGCGTGAAGTACTGGTGGTTGAAGATGTTCTTCACCCCCACCGCCACGTTCAGGTTCGACAGCTGCGGCCCGAAGTCATAGCCGGCGCGGCTGCTGAACAGCATGTAGCCCGGGATGCGCCCGGCCGCGCCGTCTGCGCTTTGGGCCGAGGTGTTGGCGTTGTCGGCGAACTGGCTGCTCTGGTAGGTGCTGTCCAGGTTCAGCTTCCACGGTCCGTCGGTGTAACCCAGCCCCAGCGTGCCCTTGTGCCTGGAGGAGAACGGCACACGATTGCCCTTGTTCGGCCCATCTTCGCGGATGGTCGCGTCAACGAAGGCATAGCTGGCGTACACATCGAACCCGGCCAGCGCCGGCGTGAGGCCGTCCAGCGCGTACTTCACGCTCGTTTCCAGGCCCTGGTGGCGGGTTTCACCACGGGCGATCACGTCGTCGGTGGTCTGGTTGCTTTCGTACTGGTTGTCGAAATTGATCAGGAACAGCCCGGCCTCGGCCTGCAGGTTGCCGTTGTCGTAGCGCGTGCCCAGCTCCCAGGTGCGGGCCTTCTCGGGCTTCACTTCACCCTGGTTCACGCGGTTGGGCATCTGGCTGTACTGCACGCTGCCGAACGAACCCTCGGTGTTGGCGTAGAGGTTCCAGCTGTCGCTCAGGTGGTACATCACGTTCAGCGCCGGCAACGCGGTGTTGTAGTCGCCCTTGTATTCCAGGCCCTTGAGCTTGTTGCTCTGCTGCGACTTGATCATCTCGTAGCGGATACCCGGGGTGATGGTCCACTGGCCGATGTCGATGCGGTCATCCAGAAACAGCGCATGGGCATCGGTGCCGCCACGGGTGTCGCGGTCGTTGGGGCTGGAGGTGGTTGGCAACTGGCCGGCGCTGACGCTCTCCATGTAGCGCAGCTCGTGCCCGGCCTCGTTGATGTAGCGGTAGCCCAGGCCCACCTCGTGGTGGCTGTCGCCCAGCGCAAAGCCCTGGGTGAAACGGGTTTCGATGCCGCGCACCCAGTACTCGCGCGGCGACAGCGAGATCGACCTGTTCTGCACCAGGTAGCCACTGCGCAGGGTCTTGGTGAAGAAGCTGTTGACGCTGAACTGGCGCTCGCCTTCCTTGTAGTCGTAACCGGCGTTGAACATCGTGCGCCGGCCCCAGAACTTGTCCTGCAGGCGGGTCGACTGGTACGGGTCGGCGTCGTAGTCGGCCACGTTGAGGCCGCCGGGCATCTGCGCCTCGCCCTCGTAATACTGCGCCATGGCATGCAGGCTGTTGGCCTCGTCCAGTTGCAGCTTGCCCTTGAGGATCAGGTCGTCGATCTGCGTGTCGCTGTGCTCGCGCCAGTCGCCACCGCGGGTGCCCGAATACAGGATCGCGCCGCCCAGGCCGTTGTCGGCGGTGCCGCCGGCCAGCAGGTTGGCGCTGCTCTTGAAACCGTCATGGCTGGAGGAGGGGCTGGTCTGGGTCTGCAGGCCGGCCTTCAGCGTGGGTTCGTCGGGGATCGCGCGGGTCACGAAGTTGACGATGCCGCCCACGTTCTGCGGCCCGTAGCGCACGGCGCCGCCGCCGCGTACCACGTCCACCGCGTCCATGTTGCCCAGGCTGATCGGCGCGAACGACAGCTGTGGCTGGCCATAGGGCGCAAACGGCACCGGAATGCCGTCCATCAGCACCGTTGAGCGCGAGGCCAGGCGCGGGTTGAGCCCGCGAATGCCGAAGTTCAGCGCCATGTCGTGGCTGCCGGTGCCGTTGTTTTCCGGCGCATTCACCCCGGGTATGCGGTTGAGCACTTCCCGTGCGCTGCTGGCGCCGGTGCGTTCGAACTCTTCACGGCGGATCACGTCCCGTGCGCCGGGGTGTTCGAACACGTTGTCCTGGGTGGCTTCACCCAGCCAGTCGCCGACCACGCTGGAACTGCCCAGCTCCAGCGGCGCGCCGGCGGCCGGGGCCAGCGGTTGCAGGCTGTAGGCGTTGTCGCCTTCGGCGCGGGCCTGCAGGCCGGTGCCTTCAAGCAGCGCGGCCAGGCCCTGTGCAGTGGAATACTCGCCTTCCAGGCCACGGCTTTTCACGCCCTGGGTCACCTGCGAGCCGAACGAGATCAGCACGCCGCTTTCACGCCCGAACTGGTTCAGGGCGTCTTCCAGCGACATCGGGGCGATGTGGTAGGTGCGTGCCTGGGCGGCGTGCAGGGGCGCAACGGCGCCGAAGGTGAGGCTGGCGCCCAGCAGCAGGGCATGGGCGAGGGGGCTTAGGCGAAGCGGCATGCAAAGGGTCCTTGAGAAGGTCGGGGCAAAGGGTTCTGCCTTCTCTGTCACGCGAGATGAAAAAACGGCTCAAGGTTCTGAAAATAATCTCAGGCGCGGGCTTCTACCGTGACCCAGTAGCGGGTGAAGCGCCGCACGCGCACCGGCAGCGACACCTCCAGCAGGTCCAGGATGCGTTCGCTGTCGGCCAGCGGGTAGCTGCCCGACAGCAGCAGGTCGGCCACCGCCGGATCGCACGTGAGCTGGCCGCGACGGTAGCGGGCCAGGTCGTCGATGAAGTCCCCCAGGCGCGTATGCGCAGCCACCAGCATGCCGTCGACCCAGGCGCCGGTGTTGGCATCCACCGCATCGGTGGCGCCCCAGCGTGGCCCGTCGAAACGCGCCTGCTGCCCGGCTTCAAGCGCATGCCCGGCAAGCATCGCCCGGCCCTGCAGCACCGCCACCTGGCTGTGGTCGGCCCACTGGCGCACGTTGAAGCGCCCGCTCGACAGCTGCAGCAGGCCGTTGCCGGTCACCACGCGCAGGGGGCGGGGGTCGTCGGCCACATTGAGCAGCAGTTCGCCTTCGAGCAGGTGGATCAGCCGCTGTTCGCGGTCCAGACGCACGTCGGCGGCGCTGGCGGTGTTCAGGTGCAGGTGCGTGCCGTCGTCCAGGCGCATCTGGCGGCGCTGGCCCAGCGGGCTGCGGTAGTCGGCCAGCAGGGGCGGCAGCGGGTTGTGCTGCTGCAGGGCCAGCCCGCAGGCGCCGCCCACCCCGAGCAGCAACAGCGCCTTGAGCGCGCGCCGCCGGCTGGCCGAGCGTGGCGCCTGCAGGGCGGCGTGCGCCAGTGGCGAAGACAGCCCGCGCAGGCGCTGATTGACCCGCTGTATGTGTTCCCAGGCGCGACGGTGTTCTTCGCTGGCCTGCAGCCAGTGCTCCATGGCCAGTTGCTGGCGGCTGTCGAGGGCACCGCCCTGCAGTTCGATCAGCCAGTGCACCGCCTGTTCTGCCACCTTTGGCGAGAATTCCTGGGCGTTCACAGGGCGAAGTAGCAGCGCATGGCCGCCTTGTTCAGATGGCGCTTCACGGTGGCCAGCGAAATGCCCAGCTGCCGGGCGATGTCGGCGTAGCCCAGGCCGTCGACCTGGGCCATCAGGAAGGCGCGCTTGACCACCACGGGCAGGCCGTCGAGCAGCCGGTCGAGTTCGATCAGGGTTTCCAGAATGATCGCGCGATGTTCTTCGCAAGGCGCCACCGCTTCGGGTAGCTGGGCCAGTGCCTGGTAGTAGGCGCGTTCCAGGTCCTGGCGGCGGTAGTGGTTGAACAGCACGCGCTTGGCCACCGTGGTGAGGAAGGCGCGAGGTTCGTTGAGCGTTGGTGTTTCGCGCGCCTGCAGCAGGCGCATGAAGGTGTCCTGGGCCAGGTCGGCGGCGCTGTGCGGGCAGCCCAGGCGCTGTCGCAGCCAGCCGGTGAGCCAGTTGTGATGGGCGCTGTAGAGGCCTTCGAGCGAAGCAGGGGCGGGCTGGGCACTGGGCACCGTGACAACTCCGGCGCCGGGGGGTGCGCAAAAGAATAAGAATTGTTCGCATTGTAGGATTTGAAGCCACAGGCTTCAAGCCACCCGCTGCAAGCGGCCATACCACCGATCTGCTTCTTCATGGCCGGTTGAAGCGGTGTCTTTGCATCTGCGAATATTAATCATTAATATTACGCCCCTCCTCACACTGGACCCGCTGTCATGAAAAGCAAAGCCGCCGGGCTGCCCTTCAGTTATCGCCTGGCCGTGACCTCGCGCAGCCTCGCGGCGCTGCTCGGCGGTTACCTGCTGGCGGCCATGGCCAGCGTGTGCATCACCCTGTTGGTGCCCATGCCCAAGGCCGACGCGGTCGTCACCGGCATGATGCTGTCGTTTCTGTTCTACCTGGTGGCGATCCTCTGGTGCTTCGCCTGTCGCAGCGCCTGGCATGCCTGGCTCGGGGTGCTGCTGCCCGGCGCCGCGCTGGCCGCCATCAACGGCCTGGCCTACTGGATGCAAACCCCATGAAAGAAGGCTTTCGCCAGGCCATGGCCTGGCTGCACACCTGGGCCGGGCTGATCTTCGGCTGGCTGCTGTTCGCGATCTTCCTCACCGGCACGCTGTCGTACTTCAAGAGCGAAATCAGCCACTGGACCCAGCCGGAGATCCCGTACCGCACCCTCGACACCACCGCCAGCCTGAGCCTGGCGCAGCGCTACCTGCAAACCAACGCCGCCGATGCCGGCAGTTGGTTCATCCAGTTGCCCGAAGCGCGCGACCCGACCCTGCGCGTGGGCTGGCGTGCACCCGGCGCTGGCCGGCGCGATTTCAACGAAAAGATCCTCGACCCCGCCACCGGCAATCAACTGCACCCGCGCGACAGCAGCGGCGGCGAGTTCTTCTACCGCTTCCACTTCCAGTTGCAGATGCCCTACCCGTGGGGCCGCTGGCTGTCGACCTTCTGCGCGCTGATGATGCTGGTGGGGCTGGTCACCGGCATCATCACCCACAAGAAGATCTTCAAGGAGTTCTTCACCTTCCGCCCCGGCAAGGGCCAGCGTTCCTGGCTCGACGGCCACAACGCGATCGGCGTGCTGGTGCTGCCGTTCCACCTGATGATCAGCTACAGCAGCCTGGTGATCTTCATGGCCATGGTGATGCCGGCCAGCATCAGCACGATGTATGGCGACAACCTCCAGGCCTATTACAACGAGCTGTTTTCGCGCGATGAGCCGGTCAAGCCGGCGGGCACCCCGGCACCGCTGGTGCCGCTGGCGCAGCTGTATGCCCAGGCGCGCCAGCAGGCGCCCGGCAGCGAGATCAGCTGGGTCGAGGTGCAGAACCCCGGTGACCTCAACGCACGGGTGCGCCTGGTGCGTGCCAGCAACGAGGGTATCGCCCAGAACCGCGGCGCCGGCTGGCTGTTCGACGGCGTGCAGGGCACCCCGCTCAAGGCCCCGGGCGAGCAGAGCACGCCGTTGGTGATTGCCGCCGGCATGTACGGCCTGCACATGGGCCACTTCGCCGGCCCGACGCTGCGCTGGCTTTACTTCGTGTTCGGCCTGGCCGGCACTGCCGTGATCGGCACGGGGCTGGTGATGTGGCTGGGCAAGCGCCAGCTCAAGCACGCCAAGAGTGGCAACCAGCCCTTCGAGCTGCGTCTGGTCGAGGTGCTCAACATCGCCAGCATGAGCGGGCTGATCCTCGCCGTGGCGGCGTTCTTCTGGGCCAACCGCCTGTTGCCGGTGGCCCTTGAAAGACGTGCCGATCTTGAGGTCGACAGCTTCTTTGCCGTCTGGGGCCTGGCCCTGCTGCACGCACTGTTGCGCCCCGGGCGCCGCGCCTGGGGCGAGCAACTGCTGCTGGGCGCGGTACTGTTCGCCGCCTTGCCGGTGCTCAACGCCCTGACCACCGGCACCGGCCTGCTGCCTGCGATCGCCCAGGGCGACTGGATGATTGCCGGGTTCGACCTCACGGCGCTGGGCTGTGGCCTGCTGCTGGCCTGGATGGCGCGCAAGATGCTGCGCCCGCAGGTGTTGGCGCCCAAGCGCGCGGCACGCACGCCCAGGGCCGCACCGCTGATCGAAAGCGAGGTGCAGTGATGCTGGCCATCGCGTTGTTCGGCTTTGCCGCAGTGGCGGCGTTGTGCCTGGCCATGGAGCGCCATTACACCGACCTGCTGGGGCACAAGCCTACGCCCCGCCGCCTGCGTGGCCTGCGCATGGGCGGCTGGTTGCTGATCGCCGTGGCACTGGGGCTGGCGGTGCGTCACAGCGGCTGGGCCATGGGCCTGGTGGAGCTGAGCGCGGTAGTGATGGGCGGCTTGTGCGCGTGGGTGTTCGTCCTTCCCTACGCCCCGCGCCTGCTGCTGGGCCTGGCCGCGGCCAGCCTGGTGCTGGCGCCGCTGGCACTGCTGGCGCCGTACTGAAACGATGAGCGAGCCGCTCGACAGCCACGACGACGCCCCGGGCCGCGCACGTTTCGTGCAGGTGTTCGTGGCCCAGCGTGCGCGCATGGAGCGCCTGGTCAGCCGCCGCGTGGGCTGTCGGGCCACCGCCGCCGACCTGGTGCAGGAACTGTTCCTGCGCTTCTGGCGTCGCCCGCAGGTCGAGGTCGAGGCGCTGGACACCTACCTGCTGCGCTGCGCCGGCAATATCGCCATCGACCACCTGCGCAGCCAAGGCGCCCGCGAGCGGATCAACGACAGCCTGCTGGCGCCGCATCAAGACAACCATGCCAGCGAGCCCGAGGCCGCGCTGGAGGCCGGCAGCGACCTGCGTCGGATCGAGGCTGCCCTGCGCGAGCTGCCCGAGCGCACCCGCCAGATCTTCCTGCTCAACCGTGTTCACGGCCGCACCTATGCCGACATTGCGCGGGCCATGGGCCTGTCCCAAAGCGCCGTGGAAAAACATATGATGCGTGCCCTCGAGGCCTGCAAGGCGAGTATCGCCGCCGAGCCTGCCGTGCCCCGCAAGCCAGGGAATGCCCCGCGATGAACGCTCCAGCCCCACCTACCGCCGAACAGCAGCAGGCCGCGCTCGCCTGGCTCGGCCAGATCAACCAGCAGCCCGCGCGTGCCGAGGGCGCCGCGTTCAAGCGCTGGTTGCTGGCCGACCCTGCGCACCCGCAGGCCTGGCGCCAGGCCCAGGCGCTGTGGCAGCAGACCGCCGCGCCTGCAGCACGCCTGGCCGCCGAAGACGCCCCGGCACTGGACGCCTACCTGCGCGCGATGGACCGGCCTCGGCGCCGTTGGCCGGCCCGTGTGGCCGGGTTGGCACTGGCTGCCAGCGTGGTACTGGGCGTGGCGATGGGGGCGGGCTGGCACCCGGCCAACTGGGTCGATGACCTGGGCGCCGATTACGTGGCCGCGGTGGGCGAGCTCAAGGCCGTGACCCTGGCCGACCAGTCACACCTGCTGCTGGATGCCGACAGCGCCATCGACGTGGACTTCAGCGGTGGGCAGCGTCGCGTGCAGGTGCGGCGCGGCGCGGTGTTCTTCGAGGTCACGCATACCGGTGCGCCGTTCACCGTGCAGGCCGATGGCGGCGAGGTGCGGGTGATGGGTACCCGGTTCGAGGTGCGTCGCCAGCCCCAGGGCACCACCGTTACCGTGCTATCGGGCAAGGTCGGGGTCACGCCGGCGCCGGGGCAGTCGCAGCAGGTGCTCACGGCCGGCCAGCAGGTGGAGTACGCCCAGGGCCTGGCCGGTGCAGTGCAGGGCGTGGACAGCGAGAACCGCCTGGCCTGGCGCCAGGGCTGGCTCAACTACTACCAGGCGCCGCTGGCGCAGGTAGTCGACGACCTGGTCCGGCATTACCCCGGGCGCATCGTGCTGCTGGACGACGCCCTGGCGGCGCGCAAGGTAAGCGGCAGCTTCCCCGCCGCCGACCCGCTGGCGGCGCTGGACGCCCTGGGGGCGGTGGCCGGCTTCCAGCGCAAGACCCTGCTCGGGCGGGTCACGCTTCTGCGCTGAAAAATATTTTCACGGCCCGGTGAGGTAAGTACGTGCGGCAACCGTGTAGTGATTGAAAGTGCGATTCATTCGCATGAAATAGGTTCACTCACAGGTCGACGGCATGAAGTTCAGGGCAAAATCATCGTTGGTGCGTTGCGTTTCAATCGGGCTTGGGGCGGCAGCGTGGCTGCCGCTGGGGGCGGGCGTGAGCCAGGCGGTGGCGGCGCAGCAGGTCGAGCAGGTGTACCGCTTTGCCCAGCCCAGCAAACCCTTGCCCCAGGCGCTCAACGACTTCAGCCGGGTCACCGGGTTGAGCGTGGTCTACACCGTCGAGCTGCCCGGCCTTGCCGCGCCGGCCCTGACGGGCACGTTCAGTGCCGAGCAGGCCCTGCAGCGCCTGCTGGGCAACAGCGGCTTCACCTACCGCCGCGTGAATGCGCGCACCCTTACCGTTGAACCGCTGGCCCAGGCCGGTGCACTCAACCTCGAGCCCACCACGGTCTCGTCCCAGCAGGACAGCGTCGGCAGCTACCAGCCGCCGGCCACCAGCGCGATCATGCGCAGCCAGGTGCCGAACCTGGAGATCCCCCAGGCCATCAACGTGGTGCCGGCCCAGGTGCTCGCCGACCAGGCGCCGCGCAACCTCGACGATGCGCTGAGCAACGTCAGCGGCATCACCCAGGGCAACAACTTCGGCGCCACCGCCGACACCGTGATGAAGCGCGGCTTCGGCGATAACCGCGACGGCTCGATCATGCGTGACGGCATGCCGCTGGTGCAGGGGCGCAGCCTCAATGCCAGCACCGAGCGGGTCGAAGTGCTCAAGGGCCCGGCCTCGCTGCTGTACGGCATCCAGGACCCGGGCGGGGTGATCAACGTGGTCAGCAAGCGCCCGCAACTGCAGCGCTACAACGCCCTGAACCTGCGCGGCTCCAGCTATGGCAGCGGCAAGAACGGCAGCGGCGGCGGGCTCGACAGTACCGGCGCGCTGGGCGACAGCAACTTCGCCTACCGCCTGGTGCTCGACCACGAGGACGAAGACTACTGGCGCAACTTCGGCACCCACCGCGAGACGCTGGTGGCGCCGTCGCTGGCCTGGTTCGGTGAAGACACCCAGGTGCAGCTGGCCTATGAGCACCGCGAGTTCCTGTACCCGTTCGACCGCGGCACGGCCATCGACCCGCGCACCAACCACCCGCTGAACATCCCCAGCACACGTCGGCTGGACGAGCCCTTCAACAACATGGAAGGGCGCTCGGACCTGTACCGCCTGGAGGTCGACCATCAGCTTGCCGATGACTGGAAACTCCACTTCGGCTACAGCTTCAACCGCGAAACCTACGATGCCAGCCAGGTGCGCGTCACCGCGGTTGACCCTGCCAAGGGCACCCTCACGCGCAACCTGGACGGCACCCGTGGCGCCCTGAGCAGCGACCGCTTCGCCACTGTCAGCCTGGACGGCAAGCTGCAACTGGCAGGCATGCAGCACGACGTGCTGGTGGGGGTGGATGACGAGTACCGCAAGGTGTTTCGTGCCGACCTGATTCGCGGCGCCCGCAACACCTTCGATTACCTGGACCCGGTGTACGGCCAGGTCCAGCCCGGCACCGCCGTGCGCGACAGCGACAGCGACCAGACCGACAAGCTGCGTAGCAACGCGTTGTTCTTCCAGGACTCGATCCACCTCGACGAGCACTGGATTCTGGTGGCCGGTGCGCGCTATCAGCAGTTCGACCAGTACGCCGGTCGCGGCCGGCCGTTCAAGGCCAACACCGACAACAGCGGCCAGGCCTGGGTGCCGCGTGCGGGGCTGGTGTACAAGGTCGACGACACGCTGTCGTTCTATGGCAGCTACACCGAGTCGTTCAAGCCCAACTCCAGCATCGCGCCGATGACCGGTGGCCTGGTGCTGGATTCCTCGATTGCCCCCGAAGAGGGCAAGTCGTGGGAGCTGGGGGCCAAGCTCGACCTGCCGGGGGCGATCACCGGCAGCGTGGCGTTGTTCGACATCACCAAGCAGAACGTGCTGGTGGCCAATTTCGACACGGCCACCGGCGACACCCTGTACAGCAGCGCCGGCGAAGTGAAGTCGCGCGGCCTGGAGATGGACCTCACCGGGCAGGTGAGCGAGCGCTGGAGCCTGATCGGCAGCTATGCCTTCACCGACGCCCAAGTGTCCCAGGACCCCAAGCTCAAGGGCAACCGCCTACAGAACGTGGCGCGGCATACCGGGTCGTTGTCGGCGGTGTATGACGTGGGCAGCCTGTTCGGTGGTGATCGCCTGCGGGTCGGCGCCGGGGCGCGCTATGTGGGCGAGCGGGCCGGCAACGCGGAGAACGATTTCGACCTGCCGGCGTACACCGTGGCGGATGCGTTCGCCAGTTATGAAACCCGGCTGGATGAGCACAAGGTGCGCTTTCAGCTGAACGTGAAGAACCTGTTCGACAAGACCTACTACAGCTCGGCGGTAAACCGTTACTTCGTGGCAGTGGGGGATTCGCGGCAGGTGAGCCTGTCGAGCACCCTGGAGTTCTGAGAGCACAGGAAGAACACCCACCGTGAGGGCGGTGGGGGCCCTGTGGGAGCGGGCTTGACCCGCGATCAGCGGCGCATGGCCAACCGATAATCCCCCGGCGTGGCCCCCACCACCTGCCTGAAGCGATTGCTGAAATGGCTGGCACTGGCAAACCCGCACGCCAATGCCACCTCGCCCAACGCCCCGTCGCCACAGCGCAGCAGCTGGCGTGCCCGGGCCAGGCGCCGCGCCAGCAGGTACTGGTGCGGCGGCAGGCCGAAGCTTGCGCGGAACATCCGTGCAAAGTGGTAGTGCGACAGGTTGCACAGCAACGCCAGCTCACCCAGGCTGATCGCCTGCTCCAGGTGCGCCTCGATGTAGTCGGCCAGGTGCCGGCGCTGATGCGTCGCCAACCCGCCCTTCAGGCGCAGCCCCCGACGCAGCCCCACCTGGTTGAGCACGGCATGGTCGAGAATCTCGTGGGCCAGGCTGCTGGTCAGCAGGCGCTCGCCCGGCTCGTCCCAGTTCAGCTCGATCAGCCGGCCAAAGCGCAGCGCCTGCTCCGGGTCGTCTATGAAGGTCGCTTCGTGCAGTTGCACCTCGCGCGGTTCGCGGTCCAGCAGGCGGGTGCAGGCCAGGGCGAACTGCGCCTGGCTGATGTACAGGTGCGCCAGGCGGATGCTGCCGTTGATCACCCAGTTCGAGGCGTGCTCGGCCGGCAGGATGCACAGCTTGCCGGGCCCGCCCTTGGCGGCGGGGCGATCCCGGCGAAAGGTGCCGGTGCCGCCGGCGATATAGCACGACAGCGTGTGGTGGCTGGGCGCTTCGTAGTCGCGGGCGTCGTGGCGGTTGTTCCACAGGGCTGCGACCAGCTCGTCGCCGAGCTGCGCACTGTGTTCCAGGCGGGCATTGGGCGAGGCGTGCATGGCTTGAAAGACTTGCAACTGGTCCAGCGGCGTCATGGGGTCTACCTCTGTCGGCCATCCTACTCGCGGCCACCGGGCCTGACAGCCCCGCCCAGCAAAAAACCGCAAGTTTGTGCAAGCGCACGGGCGGCCCGCGCCGGACACTGCAGGCTGTCGTGAGGAGTGCATGCCATGAACCTGTCGTTGTACCTGCTGACCGTGCTGATCTGGGGCACCACCTGGATCGCCCTGAAACTGCAACTGGGGGTGGTGGCCATCCCGGTGTCCATCGTCTATCGCTTTGCCCTGGCGGCGCTGGTGCTGTTTGCCGTGCTGTTGATCGGGCGGCGCCTGCAAGTGATGAACCGGCGCGGGCACCTGATCTGCCTGGCGCAGGGGCTGTGCCTGTTCTGCGTGAACTTCATGTGCTTTCTGACGGCCAGCCAGTGGATCCCCAGCGGCCTGATCGCGGTGGTGTTCTCCACCGCCACGCTGTGGAACGCACTCAATGCGCGGGTGTTCTTCGGGCAGCAGGTGGCGGCCAACGTGCTGGCGGGTGGGGCGCTGGGGCTGGGCGGGTTGGGGCTGCTGTTCTGGCCGGAGCTGGCCGGGCATGCGGCCAGCCGCGAAACCCTGATCGGCCTGGGCCTGGCGTTGCTGGGTACGCTGTGTTTCTCGGCGGGCAACATGCTCTCGAGCCTGCAGCAGAAGGCCGGCTTGCGGCCGATGACCACCAATGCCTGGGGCATGCTCTACGGGGCCGGAATGCTGGCGCTGTACTGCGTGGTCAGCGGCATACCGTTCGCGATGGAATGGAATGTGCGGTATGTGGGGTCGCTGCTGTACCTGGTGATCCCGGGGTCGGTGATCGGCTTTACCGCGTACCTGACGCTGGTGGGGCGCATGGGGCCGGAGCGTGCGGCGTACTGCACGGTGCTGTTCCCGCTGGTGGCGCTGAACGTGTCGGCGTTCTACGAGGGGTACCAGTGGACAGCGCCGGCGCTGGGCGGGCTGGTGCTGGTGATGCTGGGCAATGTGCTGGTGTTCAGGAAGGGGCGGGTGGTGACGCCTTCGCCGGCAAGGCCGGCGCCTACCAGGGCCGCGTAACCCTTGCAGGAGCCCGCCTTGCTGGCGAATGGCAGCCTTACTTCCACACCTGCGGGTTCACCAGGTCGCGCGGGCGCTCGCCCAGCAGTGCCGCGCGCAGGTTGTCGATGGCACGGTTGGCCATCGCCTCGCGGGTTTCGGCCGTGGCCGAGCCCACATGCGGCAAGGTCACCGCATTGGCCAGCTGGAACAGCGGCGAATCGCTCAGCGGCTCCTTCTCGTACACATCCAGCCCTGCACCGCGAATCGTGCCCTGCTGCAACGCCGCCACCAGCGCCGCCTCATCCACCACCGGCCCGCGCGACACGTTGACCAGAAACGCACTGGGCTTCATCAGCTTCAGTTCGCGCTCGCCAATCAGGTGCCTGGTGTTGGCCCCCAGCGGCACCACCAGGCACACGAAGTCGGCTTCGGCCAGCAGTTGATCCAGGCTGCGGTACTGCGCGCCCAGTTCCTGCTCCAGCGCGGTCTTGCGGCTGTTGCCGCTGTAGATCACCGGCATGTTGAAGCCGAACCGGCCACGCCGCGCAATCGCCGCGCCGATGTTGCCCAGCCCGACGATGCCCAGCGTCTTGCCATGCACGTCGCTGCCAAAGTGTGCCGGGCCCACGGTGGCTTTCCATTCGCCGGCCTTGGTCCAGGCGTCCAGCTCGGCCACCCGCCGCGCCGCGCTCATGATCAGCGCAAAGCCGAGGTCGGCGGTGCTTTCGGTGAGGACGTCAGGGGTGTTGGTCAGGGCGATGCCGCGCTGGTTGAAGTAGGCCAGGTCGTAGTTGTCGTAACCCACCGACACGCTCGACACCACCTGCAGCTGCTCAGCGTTGTGCAGCTGCGCTTCGCCCAGCTTGCGCCCCACCCCGATCAGGCCGTGGGCCTGGGGCAGCGCTTCGTTGAACTGGGCATTGATGTCGCCCAGCTTGGGGTTGGGCACGATCACGTTGAAGTCTTGCTGCAGACGCTCGACCATCGGGGCGGTGATGCGGCTGAAGGCCAGTACGGTCTTTTTCATCGGCGAACTCGCTGCGGGCAGGGGAGAATGGGTAGCACGCTATCATTCTCCGCCGCCCCTGTGCAGCAAGATTTCAGGTGGCGATGAGCAGCTCGTGGGTCTTGAGGTCGGCCTCGTGGGCCGCGAGGATCTCCGGCAGCGAGTTGCGCAGGTACTCGACCCAGGTCTTGATCTTCGCATCCAGGTACTGGCGCGAGGGGTAGATCGCGTACAGGTTCAGCTCCTGCAGGCGGTACTCGGGCATCACCCGTACCAGGCTTCCGTCGCGCAGGCCGTCGATGGCCGAGTAGATCGGCAGCACGCCCACGCCCATGCCGCTGCGGATCGCCGCCTTCATGGCATCGGCCGAGTTCACCTGGAAGGGCGCCTGGGTGATGTTCACCACCTCCTGGCCCTCGGGGCCGTCGAACAGCCATTTTTCCAGCGGGATCACCGGGCTCACCATGCGCAGGCAGGCGTGCTTGAGCAGGTCGGCCGGCTTGTGCGCCACGCCGTGGCGCTTCACGTATTCGGGCGAGGCGCACACGATGCTGTAGGTGATGCCCAGGCGCTGCGACACAAAACCCGAGTCCGGCAGCTCGCTGGCGAGCACGATGGACACGTCGTAGCCCTCGTCCAGCAGGTCGGGCACGCGGTTGGCCATGGTCAGGTCGAAAGTCACGTCGGGGTGGGTTTCGCGGTAGCGGGCGATGGCGTCGATGACGAAATGCTGGCCCACGCCGGTCATCGAGTGCACCTTCAGTTGCCCGGCCGGGCGCGCATGCGCGTCGCTGGCCTCGGCCTCGGCTTCCTCCACATAGGTGAGGATCTGCTCGCAGCGCATCAGGTAGCGCTTGCCCGCTTCGGTCAGTGCGATGCGCCGGGTGGTGCGGTTGAGCAGGCGGGTTTGCAGGTGCGCTTCAAGATTGGAAACCGCCCGCGACACGTTCGCGGTGGTCGTATCCAGTTGCACGGCAGCGGCGGTGAAACTGCCGACTTGCGCGACGCAACTGAAAGCACGCATGTTTTGCAGGGTGTCCATGGGGCGCTCTCAAGGAAGACGACAGAATTGTGACATGAAGTAACCAAAGCAGTCTTCAGACTAAAGCCGGATTATCGCGGTTTTCGTAACAAAGATTCGCAGTAAAGCACGCTTATCGCCAGTGCGGCGGCCCCCTAGAATTGCGTCACCTAGCGTCATCCACCTTCTAGTCGGGAACTCGCAGCTGTGCCGCGTCGCATCATCAGAGCGCTGAATGCGCTCAGTGTCTGTGCCTTTAGCTTGACCTTGAGCGGCTGTATCGGAACCTGGGGCATCGCCCCGCAAAGCAAGACGCTGCAAGCCAATACCCTGACCACCGACGCGGCCATCCGAGCAGCCGCGCAGGATGCCCACTGGCCCGACCAGCAATGGTGGCAAGCCTATGGCGACCCGCAACTGGCGCGCTGGATCGCCCTGGCGCTCCGGGGCAGCCCGACCATGGCCATGGCCGCTGCCCGCGTGCGTGAAGCCAGGGCCATGGCCGGGGTGATCGAGGCCGACGAAAAACTGCAGGTCAACGGCCAGTCCAGCCTCAAGCGCCACAACTGGCCCGAAGACCAGTTCTATGGCCCCGGCGCGCTGTCCGGTGCCAACACCTGGGACAACAATGCCACCCTGGGCCTGAGCTATGCGCTGGACCTGTGGGGCCGCGAGCGCAATGCCAGCGAGCAGGCCGTGGACATGGCCCACATGAGCGTGGCCCAGGCGCGACAGGCGCAGCTCGAACTGCAGAACAACATCGTCAAGGTGTACATCCAGCTGTCGCTGCACTTTGCCCAGCGCGACATCGTCAAGGCCGAGCTGGCCCAGCAGGAGCAGATCCTGGCCCTGGCCGAACGGCGCCTGGCCGGCGGCATCGGCACCCATTTCGAAGTCAGCCAGGCGCAGACGCCGCTGCCCGAAACCCATCGCCAGCTCGACAGCCTCGATGAAGAAATCGCCCTGGCGCGCAACCAGCTGGCCGCGCTGGCCGGCAAGGGCCCGGGCGAGGGGGCGCAGTTGCAGCGGCCGAATCTCTCGTTGGCCACCGCGCTCAAGCTGCCGTCGGCGCTGCCTGCCGAGCTGGTGGGGCAGCGTCCCGACGTGGTTGCCAGCCGCTGGCAGGTGGCGGCCCAGGCGCGCGGTATCGATGTGGCGCATGCCGGCTTCTTCCCCAACGTCGACCTGGTCGGCGGGCTCGGCTTCATGGCCACCGGCGGCGGTGCGCTGGAGTTTCTCACCGGGCGCAAGTTCAACTACAACGTCGGTCCGGCCATCAGCCTGCCGGTGTTCGACGGTGGCCGCCTGCGCTCGCAACTGGGCGTGGCCTCGGCCGGCTACGACATCGCCGTGGCGCGCTACAACCAGACCGTGGTCGAGGCCCTCAAGGGGGTGTCCGACCAGTTGATCCGCCGCCACTCGATGGACGAGCAGCAGCACTTTGCCGCCGAGTCGGTGGCCTCGGCGCAGAAGACCTACGACATCGCCATGATCGCGTTCCAGCGCGGCCTCACCGACTACCTCAACGTGCTCAATGCGCAGACCCTGCTGTTTCGCCAGCAGCAGATCCAGCAGCAGGTGCAGGCCGCGCGCCTGACCGCGCATGCCGAACTGGTCACCGCCCTGGGCGGTGGGCTGGGCGCCGGCAACGATGTGCCGACGCCGGATAAGCAGGCCGCACCGGCCACCCCGCGCACCCTGGCGGTGTTCGACAAATGAGCGCCATGACCCTGCCGTTTCGCTGGCTGGCATCACTTGAATGGCGTCGCGGCTTCTTCGAATGGGCGCGCAGCGACGGCGTCACCTGGGTGTACATCTTCAAGGTGCTGAGCGCGGCGTTTCTCACCCTGTGGCTGGCCATGCGCCTGGAGCTGCCGCAGCCGCGCACCGCGATGATCACCGTGTTCATCGTGATGCAGCTGCAGAGCGGCCACGTGTTCGCCAAGAGCTTCTACCGCCTGCTCGGCACCCTGGCCGGTTCGTCGGTGATGGTCGCGCTGATCGCGATCTTCCCGCAGAACACCGAGCTGTTCCTGCCCAGCCTGGCGATCTGGGTGGGCATCTGCTCGGCGGGGGCGATGCGCTACCGCAACTTTCGCGCCTATGGCTTCGTGCTGGCCGGCTACACCGCGGCCATGGTCGGCCTGCCGGCCCTGCAGCACCCCGACGGTGCATTCATGGCGGCAGTGTGGCGGGTGCTGGAGATCTCCCTGGGCATCCTGGTGTCGACCCTGGTCAGCGCCGCGATCCTGCCGCAGTCGGCCAGTGCCTCGATGCGCAACGCCCTGTACCAGCGCTTTGGCGTGTTCGCCGGCTTCGTCGCCGAAGGCCTGCGCGGCGACAGCCAGCGCGACCGTTTCGAAAGCAGCAACGTGCGCTTCATCGCCGAGGCGGTGGGCCTGGAAAGCCTGCGCAGCGTGACCGCCTTCGAAGACCCGCACATGCGCCGGCGCAACGGCCGCCTGGGCCGCATGAACAGCGAGTTCATGGCCATCACCACGCGCTTCAACGCCCTGCACCAACTGCTCGAGCGCCTGCGCCAGCGCGGCCCGCTGCAGATCGTCACGGCCATCGAACCGGGCCTCGATGCCCTGGCCAACCTGCTCGACGGCTATGCCGGGCGCTCGCTGACCCACGCCGATGCCGCGCGCCTGGCCGAGCAACTGGCCGCCTACAAGGACGACCTGCCCGAGCGGGTACGCAGCCTGCGCGCCGCCTACCTCGACACCGCGCCCAGCGACGCCGACCTGCTCGACTTTCACACCGCCTACGAACTGCTGTACCGCTTCGTCGACGACCTGCACAGCTATGCCCAGACCCACGCCTCGCTGGCCGAGCACAGCCACGCCCGTGAGCAATGGGACGAACCCTACGTGGCCCAGACCAACTGGCTGGTGTCGCTGGCTGCCGGCGTGCGGGCCGCGTTCATCCTGCTGGTGCTGGGCAGCTTCTGGCTGGCCACGGCGTGGCCCAGCGGGGCCATGATGACCCTGATCGCGGCGGCCACCGTGGGCCTGTCGGCGGCCACCCCCAACCCCAAGCGCATGTCGTTCCAGATGGCCTGCGGCACCCTATTCGGCGCGCTGGTGGGGTTCTTCGAAACCTTCTTCGTGTTCCCCTGGATCGACGGCTTCCCGCTGCTGTGCATGGTGCTGGCGCCGGTGTTCGTGGTGGGCGCGTTCCTGGCCTCGCGCCCGGCCTACGCCGGTTATGGCCTGGGCCTGTTGATCTTCTTCTCGACCGGCTCGGTGCCCGACAACCTCACCGTGTACAACCCCTACACCTTCGTCAACGACTACATCGCCATGGTCATCGGCATGCTGGTGTGCGCGGCGGCCGGGGCGATCATCCTGCCGCCCAACAGCCGCTGGCTGTGGAGTCGCCTGGAGCAGGACCTGCGCGGCCAGGTGCTGTTCGCCATCAGCGGGCGCCTGCGCGGGCTGGGCTCGGCGTTCGAGAGCCGCACCCGTGACCTGCTGCACCAGGCCTATGGCCTGGCCGTGGGCCAGCCCCAGGTGCAGAGCAAGCTGCTGCGCTGGATGTTCGTGGTGCTGGAGGTGGGCCACGCGATCATCGAGCTGCGCAAGGAACAGGCGATACTCCCGGTGCACCCGTGCTATGCCGAGTCCCAGCCCTGGCGCCAGGCGATCCGCGTGATGGGCCGGGCGCTGGCGCGGCTGTTCCTGCAGCCCACCGCCAGCAATCACGAGCGTGCGCTGGTGGCAGTGGACCATGCGATCAGCCGCGTGCAGGCCACCGACGAACCTTTCGCCCGGCACTTCGACACCTCGGCCCTGCGCCGGGTGCAGAGCTACCTGCACTTCATCCGTACCTCGCTGCTCGACCCACAATCGCCGCTGGCCCACCTGCCCGCGACGCAAGGACTGCCCGATGCCCCGTGAAATCGCCTTCCACGGCCTGTACATGCCGACCATGACCTTGATGTTCCTGTTCGCCGCAGGGCTTGCCTGGGGGCTGGACCGGTTCATTGCCGGGCATGACGGCTACCGTTTTTTCTGGCACCCGGCGCTGCTGCGCCTGTGCCTGTTCATTTGCCTCTTTGGCGCCATGGCGCTGACCGTCTACCGTTGAGACCCTAGTCGATGAAAAAGTTTTTCAGCCTGATCGCCACCTTGCTGGTACTGGCAGCTGCCGTGGCGATCGGCCGGCAATTGTGGGTGCAGTACATGAACACGCCCTGGACCCGTGACGGGCGGGTACGCGCCGACATCATCAACGTGGCCGCCGACGTGCCCGGCTATGTGGTGGACGTGCCGGTGCGCGACAACCAGCTGGTGAAGAAGGGCGACCTGCTGATCCAGATCGACCCCGAGCACTACGAGGTGGCGGTCAGACAGGCGCAGGCGCTGGTAGCCTCGCGCAAGGCCACCTGGGAGATGCGCAAGGTCAATGCGCACCGGCGTGCCGACATGGACAACCTGGTGATCTCGCGGGAGAACCGCGACGACGCCAGCAACATCGCCAACTCGGCCCTGGCCGACTACCAGCAGGCCCAGGCGCAGCTGGCGGCGGCAGAGCTGGACCTCAAGCGCACACGCATCCTGGCCACGGTGGACGGCTACGTGACCAACCTCAACGTGCACCGCGGCGACTATGCGCGCACCGGTGAGCCGAAGATGGCGGTGGTCGACAAGGACTCGTTCTGGGTCTACGGCTTCTTCGAGGAGACCAAGCTGCCGCACGTGAAGGTGGGCGATCAGGCCGACCTGCAGATGATGAGCGGCGAGGTGCTCAAGGGGCATGTGGAGAGCATCTCGCGCGGCATCTATGACCGCGACAACCCTGAAAGCCGCGAGCTGATCGCCGACGTCAACCCCACCTTCAACTGGGTGCGCCTGGCCCAGCGGGTACCGGTGCGCATTCACATCGACGAGGTGCCCGAAGGCTTCCTGCTGGCAGCGGGCACCACCTGCACGGTGGTGGTCAAGCCGCGCGATTGAGCGCGTGCCGCTGCCATGGCGAACGTTCAGCGGTGCATGAACTGCGGCTCGCGCTTCTCGGCGAAGGCGGCCATGCCTTCCTTCTGGTCTTCGATGGCGAAGGTGGAATGAAACAGCCGGCGCTCCTGGCGTACGCCTTCGCTCAAGGTGGTTTCGAAGGCGCCGTTCACCGCCTCCTTGGCCATCATCGCTACCGGCCCGGAGTAGCCGGCGATCCGCGCCGCGACACGCAAGGCTTCGTTGAGCAGCGCCGCATCGCTCACCACCCGGCTCACCAGGCCGCAGCGCTCGGCTTCGTGGGCGTCCAGGGTGCGCCCGGTGAGCACCATGTCCATGGCCTTGGCCTTGCCGATGAAGTGCGCCAGGCGCTGGCTGCCGCCGGCACCGGGGATGGTCCCCAGCTTGATTTCCGGCTGGCCGAAGCGCGCGCTCTCGGCGGCGATGATGAAGTCGCACATCAGCGCCATCTCGCAGCCACCGCCCAGTGCGTAGCCGGCCACCGCGGCGATCACCGGCTTGCGAAAGCTGGCCAGGCGCTCCCAGTCCACGGTCACGAAGTCGCTGGTGTACACGTCGATGTAGTTGCGGTTGCGCATGGCCATGATGTCGGCCCCGGCGGCGAACACCGTGTCGGTGCCGGTCAGCACCACGGCGCGCACGCTGCGGTCCTGTTCCAGGCGGTCGAGCACGCCGGCCAGCTCCGCCGCCAGTTCGGCGCACAGGGCATTGAGCGACAGCGGCCGGTTGAGGCGAATCAGCGCTACCGCGTCAATCTGTTCCAGCAGCAGGTAATCGAGTTTCATCCGTGTAGTCTCGTTCAAGGGGTGAGGGCAAGGGGGCGTCAGAGATGACGCGCATCGACCAGTACCGGGCAACCGGCCTTGTCGATGACTTTGCTGCTGATCGAGGGGTCGAACATGCGGTCCAGCCGCGACAGGTGGCGGTGGCCCATCACGATCAGGTCGCTGCCCAGGCGCTTGGCCTCGGCGACGATGCTCGACACCGGGTCGCCATTGACCAGGTTGCCTTCGGTCTGGAAGCCGCGTTCGCGCAGGTGGGTCACCGCCTGCAGCATGCTCATGTCGGCCACCTGCTGTTCATGGCTGGCCGCCGGGTATTCGGTTTCGTCCTGCGGGCTGATGTGGCCGTCCTGTTCGGGCAGCGCGTAGGCACGGTCGACCGCCAGCAGCACATGCAGGCGATGACGGGTCTGCTCGCAGAACGTGCTGACGGTTTCCAGGATGCCGTGGCTGCGTGGCGAGCCATCGATGGCGATCAAAACGACGCTGTACATGGGGCAGGGTCCACTCACTGTGCAAAGAGCAGCATTCTTGAAAAAAGCATGCGGCGCGGTAAATGGTGCAGCGTGCAATGACTAGTTGCGCCACATGCAGGGGCTGTGAGCGCGGCGGAAACTGTTAAGCTTTGCCCCGGACTCAACGAAGCAATGAATGGATGCTTGCCATGCACTTTCCAGATATGAATTTGCTGGTCGCGCTGGATGCGCTGCTCGATGAAGGCAGTGTGGTCGGCGCGGCGCGGCGGATGAACCTGAGCCCCGCGGCCATGAGCCGTACCCTGACGCGCATTCGCCATGCGGTGGGTGACCCGATTCTGGTGCGCGCCGGCCGCGGCCTGGTGCCCACGCCCAAGGCCATGGCCCTGCGCAGTCAGGTGCGCAGCGTGGTGGAGCAGGCCAACCAGGTGTTCAGTTCCAGTGACGAGGTCGACCTGCAGAGCCTGGAGCGGGCCTTCAACCTGCGCGCCAACGATGTGTTCATCGCGCCCTTTGCCGCGCCCCTGCTGGAAACCATGCGCGAACAGGCGCCGCACACGGTGCTGCGCTTCGTGCCCGAAGGCGAGGGCGGCGACGAGGACGCCGCACTGCGCGACGGGCGCCTGGACCTGTACATCAGTGCCACGCGCAACCTCGGCCCCGAGATCAAGGTGCAGAGCCTGTTCTCCACCACCTTCGTCGGCCTGGCGCGGGTCGATCACCCGATCTTCGATGACGAGATCACCCCCGAGCGCTTCGCCGGCTACGAGCAGATCAGCGTGTCGCGCCGTGGCCGCGCCGCCGGCCCGATCGATGCGGCGCTGGCCGGCATGGGCCTGCAGCGGCGCGTGGCGCTGATCACCCCGAGCTTTCATTCGGCGATGTTCTCGCTGCCCGACTCCGAGTTGCTGCTGGCGCTGCCCGAGCACGTGCTGATGAGCGTGGCCCGGCTCGGCCTGCCGCTGCGCTCGTTCCGCATCCCGATGGCGCTGGAGGCGGTAACCATCATGCAGGCCTGGCACCCGCGCTTCGACAACGACCCCGCCCACCGCTGGTTGCGCCAGACCCTCAAGGAGTGCTGCTCCAGGCACTACGCCTGAGCCCGGGGCAGGCACGCGTTATCGGTGGCTTTTGTGGATTGCGTTTGACGCAGCAATAAACTGCGAATATGTCAGTTTTCGTCATCTATTGGCCTCCATAGACTTGCCGGGTACTTAACTACCCGGAGTCCTCCTGCCATGTGTGTGCCTTTTTTCTGCCGTGCTTCAGCGCCTGTGGGCGGGGGCCGGCCATGACGTCGCTGGCGGCCCAGGCGCCCTTGGGGGCCACCCCGGCGCCCGCTGCGGCGCCTGCCAAACCGGCCGCCCCGGCTGCCTTCGGCCTGCGTATCGTGGTGGGCCTGGTCGGCGTGCTGCTGGCGGTGCTGTGCGCCGGCCTCAACGAGATGGTCACCAAGATGGCCCTGGCCGACATCCGTGGCGGGATGCACATCGGCGCCGACGAAGGGGCCTGGCTGGTGGCGCTGTACTCGGCCACCTCGGTGTCGGCCATGGCCTTTGCGCCCTGGTGCTCGGTGACCTTCTCGCTGCGCCGCTTCACCCTGTGTGCCATCGGCGCCTTTGCCGTACTGGGGCTGCTCTGCCCGTTTGCACCCAACCTCGAAAGCCTGATGCTGCTGCGCACCCTGCAAGGCCTTGCCGGGGGCGCGCTGCCGCCGATGCTGATGAGCGTGGCGCTGCGCTTTCTGCCCCCCGGCATCAAGCTCTACGGCCTGGCCGGCTACGCCCTGACCGCGACCTTCGGGCCGAGCCTGGGCCTGCCGCTGGCGGGCATGTGGACCGAGTATGTCGGCTGGCAGTGGGCGTTCTGGCAGATCATCCTGCCCTCGCTGGTGGCCATGGGCTGCGTGGCCTGGGGACTGCCGCAGGACCCGTTGCGCCTGGAGCGCTTCAAGCAGTTCGACTGGCGCGGCCTGTTGCTGGGGCTGCCGGCCATCTGCTCGATCGTGATCGGCCTGTCCCAGGGCGACCGCATGGGCTGGTTCAACTCGCCGCTGATCTGCTGGCTGCTGGGCGGCGGGGTGGTGCTGCTGGTGCTGTTCATGATCAACGAATGGTCGCACCCGCTGCCGTTCTTCAAGCTGCAGATGCTGCGCAACCGCAACCTGACCCACGCCCTGATCACCCTGGGCGGGGTGCTGGTGGTGCTGTCGGCCGTGATCATCATTCCCACCAACTACCTGGCCCAGGTCCAGGGCTATCGGCCCGTGCACAGCGGCCCGGTGATGCTGCTGGTGGCGCTGCCGCAACTGCTGGCGCTGCCGCTGACCGCGGCGCTGTGCAACATCCGCGCGGTGGACTGCCGCTGGGTGCTGGCCATCGGCCTGGGCATGCTCGCCATGTCATGCCTGGGCGGCACGCAGATCACCTCGCAGTGGGTGCGCGAAAACTTCTATGTGCTGCAACTGTTCCAGATCTTCGGCCAGCCGATGGCGGTGATCCCGCTGCTGATGCTCGCCACCGGCGGCATGACCCCGCAGGACGGCCCGTTCGCCTCGGCCTGGTTCAACACCATCAAGGGCCTGGCTTCGGTGGTGGCCGCCGGCGTGCTGGAGGCCCTGACCACGGTGCGCCGGCATTTCCACTCCAACATGCTGGTGGACAACCTGGGCAACTCGCCGCTGGCTGCCAGCGATGCGCCGGGGCTGGCCAGGCGCATCCATGAGCAGGCCGTGGTGCTGACCTCGGCCGACCTTTACCTGTGCATGGCGCTGCTGGCACTGGCGCTGATCGTGCTGATTCCCTTTGTGCCTACCCGGATCTACCCGCCGCGTGCAGTGGCCTAGTCCCGTCGAGAGAGAAAGACATGACCTCAAGTAAAACTTCCAGACTCACCCTGATCGCCGTGGCGGTGATCGTCGTCGCCGGCCTGGCCTATGTGGCGCTGCCCGCGCTGTTCGGCAGCGGCGGCACGCAGTCCACCAACGATGCGTACGTCACGGCCGACTACACCGTGGTGGCGCCCAAGGTGTCGGGCTTCATCAAGGCGGTCCACGTCGAGGACAACCAGCAGGTCAAGGCCGGCCAGGTGCTGGCGCAGATCGACGACCGCGACTTCCAGGCGGCGCTGGCCGCCGCCGACGCGCAGTTGCTGATGTCCCGCGCGCAGTACCAGAACGCCCGCGCCACCCTCGAACGCCAGGCTTCGCTGATTGCCCAGGCCCAGGCCACGGTGGCTGCCGACGAGGCGGCGCTGGCGTTCGCCAACCATGAACTGACCCGTCACACCCGCCTGGCCGAGCAGGGCGCCGGCACCGTGCAGAACGCCCAGCAGGCGCGCAGCCGGGTCGACCAGGCCCAGGCACGCCTGGCCAACACCCGTGCGGCGCTGGCCGCGGCACGCAAACAGGTGGACATTCTCACCGCGCAGGTGGAGGCGGCCCAGGGCGGCCTCAAGCATGCCGAGGCCGCGCTGGACCGTGCCCGCCTGGACCTGTCCTACACGCAGATCGTCGCACCCATCGACGGCATGGTCGGCGAGCGCGCCGTGCGCGTGGGCGCCTACGTCAACCCGGGCGCACGGCTGCTCTCGGTGGTGCCGCTGGCGCAGGCCTACGTGGTCGGCAACTTCCAGGAAACCCAGCTGACCCACGTGCAGCCAGGCCAGGCAGTGCTGGTGAGCGTGGATACCTTTGCCGGTGAACAGCTGCGCGGCCATGTGCAGAGCGTGGCCCCGGCCACCGGCCTGACCTTTGCCGCAGTCAAGCCGGACAACGCCACCGGCAACTTCACCAAGGTGGTGCAGCGCATCCCGGTGAAGATCGTGCTCGACGCCGACCAGCCATTGCTCAGCCGCCTGCGCGTGGGCATGTCGGTGATCGCCAGAATCGATACCCAGAGCCCGGCCAGGGCCCAGGCCGGCAACGAGGTCAGCGCTCGATGAACTTCGCACAGGCTACTTCGCCCTTGCTGCTGGGCGCCACGCTGACCCTCGGCGCCTGCAGCCTGGGCCCCGATTTCGAAGCGCCGCGTTCCACCGCGCCGTCGGCCTGGCCGACCCTGCAGGACAAGGCCGGCCCCAGCCAGCCCGAGGCGACACCGCTGCAGGCGCGCTGGTGGGAGCAGTTCAACGATGCGCAGCTGTCGTCACTGGTACAGCGCGCGGTCGAACGCAACCTGGACCTGCAGGTGGCCACCGCCCGGCTGATGCAGAGCCGCGCGGTGCGCAGCAGCATTGCCTCCGAGCAGTACCCGTCGGTCGACCTGAACGGCAACTACAGCCGCGCCCGCAACAGCGAGGACGGCCTCAACGACCCGTCCGGCAAGAACGGCAAGTCGGCCTTCAACCTGTGGCAGGGCGACTTCACCGCTGCCTGGGAACTGGACCTGTGGGGCCGGGTGCGGCGTGAGGTGGAGGCCGCCGACGCCAGCGTCGAGGTGGCCGAAAACGACCGCCAGGGCGTGCTGCTGTCGTTGCTGGCCGAGACCGCCCACGACTATATCCAGCTGCGTGCGGTGCAGAGCACCCTGGCGGTGATCCGCGAGAACCTCGACGTGTCGCGCCACAGCCTGCGCCTGTCGCAGATGCGCCTGAACGATGGCGTGGCGACCAACCTCGACGTGGCCCAGGCCAAGGCGCAGGTGGCGTCCATCGAGGCGCGCCTGCCCACCCTGGAAGACCGCCAGGCGCAACTGATCAACGCCCTGAGCCTGCTGCTGGCCGAACCGCCACGCAGCCTGCAGAACGAACTGCTGCAACCGGCACCGATGCCGCAGACCGCGCAGCGCTTTGCCATGGGCCTGCCCTCGGAACTGGCCGAGCGGCGCCCCGACATCCGCCAGGCGCAGGCGCAACTGCACGCCGCCACGGCCAGCATCGGGGTGGCCAAGGCCAACTTCTATCCGAGCATCCGCCTGTCGGGCAGCGCGGGGTTCCAGTCGCTGCAACTGTCGGACTTCGGCAACTGGAGTTCGCGCCGGTTTGCCATCGGCCCGCAGTTGAGCCTGCCGATCTTCGAAGGCGGGCGCCTGACCGGCGTGCTCAAGCTGCGCGAGGCGCAGCAGCAGGAAGCGGCTGTGCAGTACCAGCAGGTGGTGCTGCGCGCCTGGCACGAGATCGACGATGTGCTGCGCCTGTACAACGCCAGCCAGCTGCGCCGCGACCTGCTCGACGAAGCGGTGCGCCAGAGCCGGGTGGCGCTGGACACCGCGCGCAACCAGTACGTGGAGGGCGCGGTCGACTTCCTCAACGTGCTGACCGTGCAGAGCGCCTTGCTGGCCAACCAGGAGCAGTGGGTCGAAAGCTCGGCGGCGGTGTCGCTGGCCATGGTCGGCCTGTACAAATCCCTGGGCGGGGGCTGGCAGTCATTTGCCCCACCGGCCCAGGCCAGCGCTGAACTCGATCGAGGGCAGCGGTCAAAGCACCCATGAGGCCTGCGCCGGCCGTGCCCCGGCACGGCCGGCGCCGTGCCGGGGTTCACATGTCATCCAGAAAAGGACGCAGGTATGAATATTTCCTTGCACGGCAAGCGTGCGATCGTCAGCGGCTCCACCGCCGGTATCGGCTTTGCCATTGCCCACGGGCTGGCCGAGGCCGGTGCCGAGGTGGTGGTCAACGGGCGCACCAAGGCCCGTGTCACGCGCGCCGTCGAACAGATCCAGCGCAAGTTGCCGGGGGCCAAGGTCAAGGGCATCGCGGCCGACCTGGGCACGGCCGAGGGGGCGGACATCCTGTTTGCCAAGGAGCCGGAAACCGACATCCTGGTCAACAACCTGGGCATCTTCGAGCCCAAGGGCTTCTTCGAGATCAGCGACGAGGACTGGCAGCGCTTCTTCGAGGTCAACGTGATGAGCGCGGTGCGCCTGTCGCGCCATTACGCCAAGGGCATGGCCACGCGCGAGTGGGGCCGGGTGCTGTTCCTGTCGAGTGAATCGGCGCTGCAGATCCCGACCGAGATGGTGCACTACGGCACCACCAAGACCGCCCTGCTGGCGATTTCCCGCGGGCTGGCCGAGACCCTGGCCGGTACCGGCGTGACCGTCAATGCGGTGCTGCCGGGCCCGACCCGCTCCGAAGGCGTGGGCGGCTACTTCAGCCAGATGGCCAGGGAGCAGGGGGTGGACAGCGAGACGCTGGAGGCCCGGTTCATTGCCGAGCACCGCCCCAGCTCGGTCATCAAGCGCCTGGCCACGGTCGAGGAGGTCGCCAACATGGTGGTCTACCTGGCCTCGCGCCAGGCCAGCGCCACCACCGGCGCAGCCCTGCGCGTGGATGGCGGCGTGGTTCGTTCCATCGCCTGATGCACCCTGCCGCGCCCGGGCGAGCGACTCGCCCGGGCGCGGCCTTCAGCCGGCAATCGCCGGCAGGCTGGCCGGTTGCAGCCCGTAGTCGAACTCGGCGAACAGCCGGGCAAAGCGCTTGAGCGATTCGGGCGCGTCCATGCGTTCCATCACCACTTCGATGAACACCAGCGTGTCGGCCTGTGCGGCCTGGGCCAGCGCATCTTCGAGCTGGTCCTCGGTGTGCACGGTGAAGCTGCGCGAGCGCTCGCGGGTGTCCAGCACGCTGGCCAGTTGCGCATAGCGCCAGGGGTTCACGTCGTTGTAGCTGGCATGCTCGCCCAGGATCAGCCGTTCGATGGTGTAGCCATCGTTGTTGATCAGGAAGATCACCGGCTTGAGGTTGTGCGCCAGAATCGTCGACAGCTCCTGCACGGTCATCTGCAACGAGCCGTCGCCGATGAACAGCAGTTGGCGGCGTGTCGGTGCGGCCAGCAGGCTGCCCAGCAGCGCGGGCAGGGTGTAGCCGATCGAGCCCCAGATCGGCTGGGTGATGCAGGTTGCCCCGGTCGGCAGGCGCAGGCCGCTGATGCCCGCCGACGAGGTACCGCTTTCGGCGATGACCAGGTCGTCGGCTTCGATCAGGTGGCCGATGCGCTGCCAGAAGCGCAGCTGGCTCAGCGGCTTGCCCGACAGCGCGGCGAACGCCGGGCTGGCACTGAACGGCGGGATGCGCTGGGCGCGGCGCTCGCGTGCCAGCGCCTGTTGGCCCAGCGCCTGGAGCACCTGGCCCAGGCTCACGGCGGTGTAGTGCTGCCTGGCGATCGAGGCCGCGTAGGCGTGCAGCTGGATCAGCGCGCCGTCCATGAAGCTGTGGGAGAACAGCGCGGTGCTGGTGTCGGTGAAGCGTGCGCCAAGGCTGATCACGCAGTCGGATTGCTCCAGTGCCGCACGCACGCCGGGCGCGGAGCCGGCACCGGCGTAGGTGCCGAGGAACAGCGGGTGCGACTCGGGCAGCATGGCCTTGGCCGGCGGCAGGCAGGCGAAGGGCAGGTCGAAGCGCTCGATCAGCTCGAGCACCTGGGGCACCAGGCCAAAGCGCGCCACGTCCATGTCCACCAGCAGCACCGGCGAGCTGGCGGCATCCAGGCGTGCCACCAGCGCCCGTACCACCGCCTGCAGTTGCCCCGGCTCGCTGCGCGGCTCGCTCAGTTGCAGCGGCGTGTCGGGCACCTCGATAGGCAAGGTGGCCAGGTCGCTGGGCAGTTGCAGGTACACCGGGCGGCGTTCGCGGTAGCAGGTCTGCAATACGCGGTCGATTTCCATGGCGGCGTTTTCCACGGTGATGCGCGCCTGGGCCACAGTGAACTGGCGCAGGGTCACCATGATGTTGTCGTAGTTGCCGTCGCCCAGAGTGTGGTGCATCAGGGCCCGGTCGATGATCGCGTGCAGCGGCGGCATGCCCGACACCATGATCACCGGCACCCGCTCGGCATAGGCGCCGGCGATGCCGTTGAGTGCACTGAGGTCGCCCACCCCGTAGGTGGTCAGCACCGCGCCGAAGCCCTGGGTGCGGGCGTAGCCGTCGGCCGCGTAGGCCGCGTTGAGTTCGTTGCAGTTGCCGATGAAGTCGAGCGTGGGCAGCGCCTCGACCTGTTCGAGCAGGGTCAGGTTGTAGTCGCCGGGCACGCCGAACAGGTGGCGGATGCCGAATTCCTGAAGGCGGCGCAGCAGAAAATCGCCAATGGTCATGTCCATGAGTAGGGGAGCCTCGTGATCCTTGAGAGAGGGTGCGCCGCTAGGGCTGGCGGCGCAGGTCGATGACGTTGCCGGCCTTGCCTTCGGAACGCTTGAGGGTGTGGCACGGGTGCAGCTGGATGTGGGTGCTGATGCCCACGTGCACCTTGATCTGGTGGCTCAGCTGCTGGCAGGCGGCCTGTTGCTGCCGGGCGCTCAGGCCGCTGTGTTCCGGGCGCAGCTCGACGTGTACGGCCAGCACGTCGAGGTTGCCCTGGCGGCTGACATGCAGCTGGTACACCGGGCTGAACATCAGCAGCTTGAGCAGTTGCTCCTCGATCTGGCTGGGGAACACGTTGACCCCGCGGATGATCAGCATGTCGTCGCTGCGCCCGGTGATGCGGTCGATGCGGCGCATGGCGCGACCGTTGCCGGGCAACAGGCGGGTGAGGTCGCGGGTGCGGTAGCGCACCATCGGCAGCGCTTCCTTGCTCAGGGTGGTCAGCACCAGTTCGCCGAACTGCCCGTCGGGCAGCACCGCGCCGGTGACCGGGTCGATGATCTCGGGGTAGAAGTGGTCTTCCCAGAGTGTCGGGCCGTCCTGGGTGTCGAGGTGCTCCATGGCCACCCCCGGGCCCATCACTTCCGACAGGCCGTAGATGTCCAGGGCCTTGATGCCCAGGCGCTGTTCCAGCTCGCCGCGCATCTGTCCGCCCCACGGCTCGGCGCCGAAGATCCCGGCGCGCAGCGACAGCGACTGCGGGTCGATGCCCTGGCGTTCGATCTCTTCGGCGATGTTGAGCATGTAGGACGGCGTCACCATGATGATGTCCGGCTGGAAGTCCTTGAGCAGCTGCACCTGGCGTGCGGTCTGCCCGCCCGACATCGGGATCACCGTGCAGCCGAGTTTCTCGGCGCCGTAGTGTGCGCCAAGGCCTCCGGTGAACAGGCCGTAGCCATAGGCGATATGGATGCGGTCGCCGCGCCGCCCGCCCGCAGCGCGGATCGAGCGCGCCACCAGCGAGGCCCACACGTCGATATCGTTGCGCGTATAGCCGACCACGGTGGGCTGGCCGGTGGTGCCGCTGGAGGCATGCAGGCGCAGCACCTGGTCCATCGGCACGGCGAACAGGCCGAAGGGGTAGTGGTCGCGCAACTGTGCCTTGCTGGTCAGCGGGAAGTGCGCCAGGTCGTCGAGGTGCTTGAGGTCGTAGGGGTGCACGTCCAGTGCATGGAACTGCTCGCGGTACCAGGCCACATGGGTGTAGGCATGCAGCAGGGTCTGGCGCAGGCGCAGCAATTGGTGCTGGCGCAACTCGTCGAGGCCGGCCTGTTCCAGGTGGTCATCGAACGGTTGGGCGAAGGGCACCGGGGCCAGGGCGGCGACAGGGCTTGCGTGCAGTAAAGTCGATTCGATCGGCATCGGGTCTGTTCTCTACCAGGAAGGGGAGTGGTCAAGGGCGCCCACGCTCGCGCTGCCATGCCCGCGCGCCGGGTGGGGCCGGGCGCGCAGGTGGCAGGGGCGGGCGCTGCGGGGTCAGCCGGCCTGGGTCAGGCGCAGCAGCTGGTTGAAGATGTTCTTCTGGTGCATCTCTTCGGTGCCGCCCACGCTGGCAAAGCCCAGCGCGTCCTTGACCAGGGTGGCGATGTCGCCTTCGTGGTAGCCCAGGCTGCCGTACAGCTTGAGCAGGCTGATGGCGCTGTGGATGAAGTCCTGCGCGGCGCCGAGCTTGGCGATCGAGCAGCTCATCAGCGCCTGGGGGTCGTTGCCCAGCAGCTGGTCGAGCGCGGCGTACACCATCCAGCGGTTGCGCTCCATGCCCATGGCGATGTCCACCAGGCGCTTCTGCACGTACTGGTGGGTGTCGATGGCGCTGTTGAAGCTCTGGCGTTTGGCCGCGTAGTGCATGGCCTCGGCCAGGAACGGCGTGGGCAGGTTGGCCGCTACCAGGCCGTAGTACGCACGCCCCAGCGAGATGATCCTGATCAGTTGCTGCAGGCCGCGGCCCGGCTCGCCCAGTACCTGTTCGGCCGGCACCGGCAGGTTGTCGAAGTGCAGCGGGCCGGTGGGCAGGTGCTTGTTGCCCAGCTTGTCGTCCGGCTCGCCACGGGTCAGGCCGGGGGTGTCCTTGTCGATGATCACCAGGGCGATGTTGTGCTTGGAGTCGGTGGCCAGGCGGGTCACGATCAGCAGGAAGTCGGCCACCGGTGCATGGGCGATGTTGAACTTGCTGCCGGTCAGCCGGTAGCCGTCCGCGCACGGGGTCAGCAGGCTGTGGATACTGCGCACGTCGGTGCCGGTGCCCGGTTCGGCGATGCCGGTGGCGCTCAGCGCGCCGGCCAGGATTGCGCTCAGGTAGCGGTCCTTCTGGGCGTCGCTGCCGTAGAGCATCAGGGCACGGACCATGCCGGCCTGGGCAATCACCGACAGCAGCAGCTCGGGCGTGCGGATCGACGAGGCCAGGCCTTCCAGCGCGGCACTGAAGCCCCACCAGTCTTCACCCAGGCCGCCGTATTCGAGCGGGATGACCAGCTTCCACAGGCCCGCGTCGCACAGGCGCTGCCAGCCGTAGTGATCGAAACCGGGGGCGGCGCTGCGCCGCGCCTCGGCCAGTTCCACGCCGATGGCGCGGTAGGTCGACAGCAGCGCGAGCTGCTGTGGAGTCCAGGAGAGTTTCATTGAGCGTACCTTTGCAGTCGGTTCGCCGGGGCGCCTGAGCGTCGGCGAACGGTTCGTCCCTGAGCGCCGGCTCAGCCTTCCTGGAAAGCCAGGACCTGATCCTTGAATGCCTGGGGCACAGGCACGGTGGCCTGTTTGTCGTAGTCGAACATCACGTGGTACGACTTGGCCCTGGCCACCACCTCGTGGGTATCGTCCTGGCGGCGCATGGTGTGCTCGATCTCGAAACTCTTGGTGCCGAATTTCACCACGGCGCTGCTGACCACCAGGGTTTCGCCGTACATGGCCTGCTTGAGGTAGTCGCACTCGCTGCGCACCATGATGTGCGGCAGTTTTTCGCTCTTTGGCAGTTGCAGCAGGTGGTGCATGTAGCAGAGGTAGGCATGTTGCATGTAGTCATAATAGATGGGGCTGCTTACATGGCCCATCGAGTCGGTGTCGCGGTATTTGATTTCAATGACGGTCTCAAAGCCTTTCTGGCTCATGCTGCACTTCCTTTTGTTTGTTCTGTTTGAAGTTGGCGAAATGTTATTGAAACTTCTCGGCAACTTGTTCGGTCCCTTGAAAGTGGGTTTCAAGTTGTTTCAAATGCTAGGCAAGTTGAACTTGCAAGGCTACTCGCGTTTGTTTGCGTGAAATTCGCTTTCGCGCTGTAGCGCTTGTCTGCCGTGGGGTTGCTGGCTGCTGGTTGTACGCCATGGTTCGTTTGTGGGGGCGGCCTCCAAGGGGGCGTTGAATTGCTCGCATTTCGCCGCCGACAACGAACTTTGGTCATGAATATTTAATATTCCCGGCAATGCGAGCAATCCACGGCGGGTACACGGGCACGGCTCTTGTGTGTGGGGTTTTTAATGCGAGTAGTTGTTCGGCAGGCATTCTTTTAGCATGGCCGCCACTCAGGCGCCGTTGTTGTAGCGGCCCTGTATCGCCATTCAGGGAGTGCAGTGTTCATGACCAATCAAGACAGGGTGGCGGTGGTCACCGGTGCGGCCAGCGGTATTGGCGCGGCGACCGCCTTGCAGCTGGCACGGGAGGGTTTTCAGGTGGCGTGCCTGGACCGTGACGAAGGCGGCCTGGATCGCACCCTGCATGCGCTGGGCCCAGGCCATCGGCCGTTCGCCCTGGACCTGTGCGATGAACAGGCAGTGGCCGCGGTGTTCGCCGAAATCGCCCGGTGGCGCGGGCGCATCGATGGCCTGGTCACCTGCGCCGGGGTGGTCGACACCACGGCATTCGACGACCTGAGCGTGGCGCGCCTGCGTCAGTTGCTGGAGGTCAACCTGCTTGCCACCTTCAGCGTGGTGCAGCACAGCGTGCCCTTGATGCGCGCCGGCGGGCGTATCTGCACCGTGGCCAGCGTCGCCGGCATTCGCGGCGGCGGCCTGGCCGGCACGCTCGGCTACGCCACCAGCAAGGGCGCGGTAATCACCCTGAGCAAGGGCCTGGCGCGCGAACTGGGCCCGCGCGGGCTGACCGTCAATTGCGTCGCCCCGGCGGTGATCCGCACGCCGATGCTCGATGACACCACGCGCGTCGCCGGCAAGCTCGAACAGCTGCACGGCATGACCGCCTTGCGCCGCGAGGGCCGTGCGGAGGAGGCCGCCGAGGTGATCGCCTGGCTGCTGTCGGGCAAGGCCTCGTTCGTCAGCGGCACCACCATCGCCGTGGACGGCGGCCTGGCGATGCTCTGAGGCGCTTTCTTTTCTTCCTTTTCTTCTCTGTACAGGACGTCAATCATGGCAGTTTCCAAGGACAACCCACTGGCGCTTTGCCGCACCTTTTTCTTCATTCCCGGCGCCGACGAGCGCGCGTTGCTGGCGGCACTCGACGGCGATGGCGACGTGCTGGTGCAGGAGCTGGAGGACTTCACCCCACCGGCGCGACGCCCCGAGGCGCGTGCACTGGCGGTGGATATCCTGCAGCGCTGGCGCGCCTGCGGGCGGGTCAGTGCGGTGCGCATCAACCCGTTTGAAACCTGTGGCCACGAGGACCTGGCGGCAGTGATGGCTGGCCGCCCGCAGGTGGTGATGATGTCCAAGGTCGAGCGCCGCGAGCAGATGATCGAGCTGGACCAGTTGATCACCGAGCTTGAGGGGCGCCATGGCATCGCTGCCGGCAGCACGTTGATCGTGCCGAACATCGAGACCGCGCTGGGCGTGGTGCGCGCCATCGAGATCGCCGCCGCCAGCCCGCGTATCAAGGCGATGCTGGTGGCCACCGAGGACATGGTGGCCGACCTGGGCGCCGGGCGCAGCCGCGCCGGCACCGAGCTGTATTACCCGCGCTCGCGCTTTCTGCTCGAATGCGCGGCGGCGGGGGTGCTGGCCATCGACTCGCCCTACACCTTTGCCGACGCGCAGGGTGCCGAAGCCGACATGCAGTTCGCCCGCTCCATCGGCTACCAGGCCAAGGGTGTGGTCAACCCGGCGCACGTGGCGGTCGCCAATCGCTACCTCACCCCCGCTGACGCGGACGCCGAACTGGCGCGCCGGCAGGTGGCGGCGTTCGAGGCGGCGGCCCAGGGCGGCAACGTGCGTGCCGAAGTCGATGGCCTGGTGGTGGAAGTGCCCAGCTACCTGCAGGCACTGCGCTTGCTGGAGCGTTACGAGCAGTTGCAGGCGCGCCAGGCGCTACGCCGCTGAGCTGTGCGGCTGCGCGCGGGCGCGGGCGGTGGCCAGCGGCATGGCCGGCGGGAGGCACAACAGCCCGATCAGCGAGCTGCTGATCGCATCCTCGATCTGCGCCTGGCTCATCTGCGGCGAGTCGAGGATGTAGGCCTTGACCATCGAGGTGATCACCTGCGCCGCCAGCCAGGCGGCCAGGTGCAGGTTGCTGTGAGCCAGCGTGGCCCGCCAGCGGTCCAGCAGGCGCTCGATGGACAGGGTGATGCGGGCCTTGTGCTGCAGGTCGTCGACGCTGCGGCTCAGGTTGGCCAGGTCGGTGTCGAGCAGCCGGTGCAGCTCCGGTTCCTGCTGGTGCAGGTGCAGCAGGGCTTGCACCAGCAGCCTGAGGTGGGCCGGCAGGTCGGCCACCTCGTGGGCGCCGGCGACCTCCAGAATCACCCGGTTCATGGCCTGCGCATGGCGCTCATGCAACGCCGCGATCAATGCATCCTTGTTCGGGAAGTACTGATAGACCGAGCCCACGCTGACCCCGGCGCGCTGGGCCACCAGGTTGGTGTTGGTGCCCTGGTAGCCATGCTTGACCACCACCTTGGCGGTGGAGGTGAGGATGGTTTCGACCATCATCCGCGAGCGGGCCTGGGTGGGGATCTTGCGCGGAAGGTTAAGGTGTTTCACGAATGTCTCCAGAAAGGGCCTGATTGCATTTGTGAGAAAGGCTGCCAGCAGGCAGCGGTGCTCCGACCTTGGAGATTTCTCCCTGATTGCCTGGAGCGCGCCGCCGCTGTGGCAATGCAGCCGATCCAGTACGAGGGCGATTCTTGGCCTTGGAGACGCTTTGGAAAATGCTCTGGTGTGCACTTTATAGTTAGCGATAGGGTCAGCTATCGCCGGCGCAGGCCCCCGCAAACCGGGCAGATCACAGGCTGCGGTCGAGGCCGAAACGTTTCTTCAGCACCTTTTCCAGCAGCCGTTTGGGCAGCACGCCGGCCAGCAGCGGCAAGGCGCGGCTGCCGTTGCCCAGGCGCAGCAGGTCGGGCGGGGTACGCTGCTGTACGGCCTTGAGCAGGCCCTGGGCGAACGCGCTGGCGGGGGTCGGTCTGTCCTGCGAGGCGCGGGCGCGGGCGCGCACCTGCTCGCGCAATGGCCACCACGGCGAGTCTTGCGCCAGCACCTGCTCGGCCTCGCGCCCGGCATTGCTGGCGAAGCTTGAGGCGATGGCGCCGGGCTGCACTTCCATCACGCCGATGCCGAACGGCGCCAGTTCCAGGCGCAGCGCATCGCTGAGCGCATGCACCGCCGCCTTGGATGCGCAATAGGCGCCGGCGAACGGGGTGACCAGCACACCCGACACGCTGCCGATGTTCACCACCAGGCCGCGATTGCGTCGCAGCAAGGGGAACAGTGCACGGGTCACACCGATCAGTGCGAACACGTTGGTCTCGAACTGGCGCTGCATGGCCTCGACACCGCCGTCCAGCAGCGGCCCCATCGCGCCGTAGCCGGCGTTGTTGATCAGGATGTCGAGGCCGCCATGGGCCGTTTCGATGGCGTCGGCCAGGCGTACCAGGGCGTCCTCGTCGTTGACGTCCAGCTGGCGGCTGCTGAAGCCGGCCTTGATCAGCGTGGCGACGTCATCGGCCTTGCGCGCGGTCGCCCACACGTCGTAGCCGGCGGACTTGAAGCTGTCGGCGAGGGCGCGGCCGATGCCGCTGGAGCAACCGGTGATCAGGACGACGGGCATGGAAGGGGGCTCTCCTCAGAATATGGTGTTCGGTCAGGGCGTCGATCAGCCGGGTGATGCTCGTGGCGCACACCACGAGGTTGGGGCCGGCGACGGGCAACAGGATATGTGAAGGCAGGTAGTGCAGCGACAGGCTCTGGAACAGGCAGGTCAGGGCCGGTTCTTGCGGGTGATCCTCGAACAGGTCGACGTTGAAATAGTGGAAGTCGACCTGAGGATGTTGACTGCCAAGCCGTGCAACACCGGGATGCATCGTGCGGCACGGCGGGCAACTGGCCGAGCCCACCATGACCATGGCCGGGCGTTGGCGTGTGCAATCGTCGAGCAGCGCCTGGAGCTGGTCGAGGCGGGTCACGGGCCTGAGTGACATGGTGGTGCCTCCTGCAAGAATTGCGGTGCGCTCCATTCAACCCCGGCTGGCGTGTCTCAGGTAACTGGCAAAAATACTAGTTGGCAAAGCCACCCTGCAGGTGCTCGGCACGAAATTCCAGGGTTTGCGGACGGTAGCCTGAGCGCAGGGGGGGCAGGGGCAGGCAGTCGTGCCAGCTGGCCTCGGGCTGCAGGTCGCCGGGGCCGCGGTAGCGCGGTGCGGCGTAGGTGTTCTCGGCCAGGTTGACGGTGTCGCCGGGGGCGTAGGCGGCCACGCGCCAGCGCAGCTCGACCAGCGGCACGCGGTTGGCGTTCTTTATCTGTACGCGCAGCGGCCGGTCGGCCGGGCAGGCGTCTGGGGCGTAGTCCAGGCGCAGTTCCAGGCGGGCCAGCTGGCTGGCCTCGCGGTTGTCCAGCCACACCACCCACAGGCCCACCAGGCCCAGGCCGAGCAGCGCGGCCATGGAGATCGGCAAGGCCTTGGCCGGGTAGCGCAGCAGCAGGACCAGCCAGGTGAGGATGAGCAGGATACCGATGAACATGGAGGGCGCCTTGGGTGCGGATGAAGGATCATCCTACCCTGATAAAAGCATCGCGGGTCAAGCCCGCTCCCACAGGTTCGATGGCGACCGTTGTGGGAGCGGGCTTGACCCGCGAAAGGGCCTTCCGGGCTTCAGATCACTGCGCGATGGTCTTGATCGACACCCCGCGCTCCACTGGCGTGGAGCGCCCGTAGATGTCTTCGAAACGCTCGATGTCGTCCTCGCCCAGGTAGCTGCCCGACTGCACCTCGATGATCTCCAGAGGGATCTTGCCCGGGTTGCGCAGGCGGTGCACCGAGGCGATCGGGATGTACGTGGACTGGTTCTCGCACAGCAGGAACACGTTCTCGTCGCACGTCACCTCGGCCGTGCCCGACACCACGATCCAGTGCTCGGCACGGTGGTGGTGCATCTGCAGCGACAGGCTGGCGCCGGGTTTTACCGTGATGTGCTTGACCTGGAAGCGCCCGCCCATGTCCACCGAGTCATACGAGCCCCACGGGCGGTACACCTCGCAGTGGTTCTGGGTTTCGTTGCGGCCCTGGGCGTCCAGGGTGTTGACCATCTGCTTGACCCCCTGAACCTTGTCCTTGTGCGCGATCATCATGGCGTCCTTGGTCTCGACCACCACGATGTTCTCCAGGCCGATCACCGACACCAGCTTGCCGTTGCCGTGGATCATGCAGTTGTGGCTGTCCTGCACCACCACGTCGCCCTTGGTCACGTTGCCGTTGGTGTCCTTCTCGTGCACGTCCCACAGCGACGACCAGCAGCCCACGTCGCTCCAGCCCGCACTCAGCGGCACCACGCAGGCGCGCTGGGTCTTTTCCATCACCGCGTAGTCGATGGAGTTGTCCGGGCAGCAGGCGAAGGTGGCCTCGTCGATGCTGATGCTGTCGCCGTCTTCCAGGCTGCGCTCCAGGGTCAGCAGGCAGGTGTCGTAGATGTCAGGGTCGTGCTTTTTCAGCTCTTCGAGGAAGCGGCTGGCGCGGAACAGGAACATGCCGCTGTTCCAGTAGTAGCCGCCACTTTTGACGAACTCGGTGGCGCGTTTTTCGTCCGGCTTTTCAACGAACTGTGCCACGCGGCTGATGCCTTCGGGCAGCAGGGCGTCCTGGCTCGACTTGATGTAGCCGTAGCCGGTTTCCGGCTTGGTCGCCGGCACCCCGAACAGCACCATTTCGCCGCGTTCGGCGGCCACCGTGGCCAGGGCCAGGGCGCGTTGCAGGGCCTTCTGGTCGTCCAGCACGTGGTCGGCCGGCAGCACCAGCATCAGCTCGTCGCGGCCTTCGTTGACCAGTTTCATGGCCGTGAGCGCCACGGCCGGCGCGGTGTTGCGCCCGAACGGCTCCATCAGGATCGCCTGGGTGTCCAGGTTCAGGTTGGCCAACTGCTCGTTGACGATGAAGCGGTGGTCCTTGTTGCACACCACGATGGGCGCGTCCATGCCGTCGAACACCAGGCGCGACAGGGTTTGCTGGAACAGCGTGTGTTCACCGGTCAGGGCCAGGAACTGCTTGGGGAATTGCTTGCGCGACAGGGGCCACAGACGCGAGCCGCTACCACCGGACAGGATGACTGGAATCATGGGTAATCTCCGAACGTTGAAAGGGGCAGTTGATTAACGGGTGGACACAGGGCGCTTGACCCAGACCGGCGACAGGTTGCTGCCACTGCCGGTCACATACAGCACGGCCGCTTCGCCACGTTCGAGTGCAACGGGCTTGAGGTCGCTGACTTTCTTGTCGCCTTCATACAGCGCCAGGCTGACCTTGACCGGGTTGATCTCGCGCTCGCCGCGCGCCTTGGCCGCCACCGGCTTGACCACTTCGGTCTTGCCATCGGCGGTCTTCAGGGTCAGGGCCTGGTCGCTCAGGTTCTGCACGCGTACCAGGGATTTCTGCTTGTTCTTGAACGGCGGTTCCTCGACCAGTTGCGGCTGGCCGCTGCCGTGGTTGACCAGGGTGTAGTAGTGATCGCCCGCCAGCTTGACCGGTACGGTCTGGCTGCCGACCTTGGCGCTGTAGTCGCCCTGGGGCATGAAGCTGAAATCGCTGCTGCCCTGGGCGGCCACTTCGCTGATCTGGGTATTGCCGACACTGGCGGCCACCGGCTGGTTGCCGGCGTTGTACAGGCGCACGAAGGTCGAGCCCTTGGGCGCGCTGGGGCCGTACAGTGCGGCGTCGGCGCCGGCCCAGGCCTGCAGCGAGAGCAGGCTCATGCCGGCGGTCAGGGCGAATGCTTTGGCAATGCGGTGCTTGGTGGTCATGTGCAGTTCCTCTCAGTGTTGCGTCCGATTGGACGACAGGGCCATGTCTTGATTGGCGGTACGGGTTTGCTTCAGCTGGGCGATCCACTGCGGATCGAAGGCGCTGAGGTCGTTTTTCATTGGCAGATAACGTTCCGGGAACTCCCATACCAGCACCTGTGGGGCGCTGGTCTTGAAGGCGTCGGTCTGCAGGTACTTGAGCATCGGCAGCAGCGGGCCATGGCCGTCCTCGGCGTAATTGACCACGTCGCTGCGCAGCGCCTGCTGCAACGCACCGAGGAAGTTCCAGTGCGGGTTGGCGCTGTAGCTGGTGCCGATCAGCGCCACGGGGATCTCGTTGTCGGCAAACAGCGCGTCGTCGCTGTCGGCCTGGTCCTGGGCCCGGGCAGGGCGGGTGGTGCGTTGCTGCAGGCTGTCCGGGGCCGGCAGCAGGTGGCTGAACAACGGGTCCAGCGGCAGGAAGTTGGTGAGGTCGCCCTTGTACGGTGTGGCGGCTTTGGCTTCGGTGACGAACTGCTGCGGCGTGCCGCTGAGCAGGGTCTGGCGGGCCACCGCTTCGGCCAGGTGGCGTGCCACCACCTCGGCGCCCAGTGGTGTCCAGTGGGTGTCGGTGCGCAGGAACACCTGGCCCTGGGCCTTGGCCGCCTGCAGCGGGCCGAGCAGGTCCGGGGCGAACACGCCGGCCTGACGCGCCTTGGCATGGAACTGGTTGTACAGGTCGGCATGCAGGCTGGCGGGCGTCTGCTCACCGATGTACTCCGGGTACAGGCGGGCCTTGGCCGGGATGATCGCCAGCACCAGTTGCACACCGTGTTGTTTGAGGGTGTCGCGCACGCCGCGGATCAGTGCGAGGTTCTCGGCCTCGAACTGTTCGCTGCCGGCCACCGGCTTGAACTCTTCATCGCTGAACAGCCATTGCTCGCGGCCCAGCACCACACCCGGGCGGCCTTCGTTGAACAGTTTGAAGTCCAGCGCCGCCCAGAGGTTGGTGCCCAGGCGCTTGATCGGGAACTGCGCGTCGTAGTGGGTTTCGGCGGCCTTGGCCAGCTTGCCGTCGAGCAGGGACATCTGCGCGGTACGCTGGAAACTGCCCAGGCCCCCCAGCGACCAGATGCCCAGGCCCAGCAGCAGGGCCATGAACAGCACGGCGTAGAGTTTGCGTAATGATCGGGTCATGGTCGGCTCGCTCAGAACTGGAAGTAGAGGAACGGCGAGTAGCTTTGCGCCGAGAGTTTGAGGATCGAGGCCACGAACAGCAGCAGCACCAGCGCGCGGGTCATGTACAGGCCCCAGTCCAGGCTCACGCTGCCGTCGCCATGCACGGCCACCGGGCTGGCCTTGGCCGTGGGCTTGGCGTTGCGGTAGAAGTCGCGCAGGCCGAAGAACGCCAGGCTCAGGTAGGCGATCACCAGGGTGGCCACTTGCAGGCCGGTGAGGCTGGCGCGGTTGAGCTCCGACAGCTGCCATTCACCGAAGCTGAACATGGCGCCGTACATGCGCCCGGCCACGTGCAGGTTTTCGGCGCGGAAGATCACCCAGCCCATCACCACCAGCAGGAAGGTGAAGGCCCACTTGACCGGGTTGAAGCGCTGCGGGTTGGTGTCCAGGCCCAGTGCGCGCTCGATCGCCAGCCACATGCCGTGCCAGGCGCCCCAGATGATGTAGGTGAAGTTGGCGCCGTGCCACAGGCCGCCCAGCAGCATGGTCAGGAACAGGTTGCGGTAGGTGGCGAAGGTGCCGCCGCGGTTGCCGCCCAGGGTGATGTACAGGTAGTCGCGCAGCCAGGTGGACAGGCTGATGTGCCAGCGCCGCCAGAACTCGGTGATCGACTGGCTGATGTAAGGCTGCTTGAAGTTCTCCATGAAGCGAAAGCCCATCATCAGGCCCAGGCCGATGGCCATGTCGCTGTAGCCGGAGAAGTCGAAGTACAGCTGCGCGGTGTAGGCCAGTGCGCCCAGCCAGGCGTCGCCGGTGGTCGGGTTCTGCAGGGCGAAGCAGTGGTCGGCGACCACCGCCAGGGTGTCGGCGATGAACACCTTCTTGATGAAGCCCTGCATGAACCGCGTGCACCCTTCGGAGAACTTGTCCAGGGTGTGGGTGCGGTGGTTGAACTGGTCGGCCAGGTCGCGAAAGCGCAGCACGGGGCCGGCGATCAGGTGCGGGAAGATCGCCACGAACGCGGCGAAGTCGATCAGGTTGCGGGTGGCCGGGGTGTCGCCGCGGTACACGTCGATGATGTAGCTGATCGACTCGAAGATGTAGAACGAGATGCCGATGGGCAACAGGATGTGGGTGAGGATGAACGGCTCCAGGCCGTACGAGGTCATGATCGCGTTGATGCTGTCGACGCCGAAGTTGGCGTACTTGAAGTAGCCCAGGATACCCAGGTCGACCACCACCCCCAGCAGCAGCCAGCGCTGGGCCGGCTTGGTGCGCACGCCGGCGGCGCCCACCTTGAGGCCGATCCAGTAGTTCCACAGGGTGACCGCGGCGAACAGCGCCAGGAAGTCCACCCGCCACCAGGCGTAGAACACGTAGCTGGCCAGCAGCAGCAGGGCGTTGCGGTAGCGTTGCCCGCTCAGGTAGTACAGGCCGAGAAAGATCGGCAGGAACAGGAACAGGAACACATTGGACGAGAACACCATCCCGATCTCTCCTTGTCGTTATCCACAATCGGGGCAGCAGCCCCCCAAACCCCCCGCTGAAATTGCGGGGGAACCAGATCAAACGCATCGCGGGTCAAGCCCGCTCCCACAGGGATTGCGGTCGTTGCTACTTCTTCTGTTCTGCCTGCGGGTCGTAGACGCGCGTCAGGTCGCCGCCCAGGCGGAAACTCTTGAACGGCTGCATCGCGTGCTTGCGCTTGAGCGCATCGGCGTCGCACTGGTACAGGCTGCACCACGGCTCAAGCCAGGCGTATTTGCTGTCGATCTTCAGATCGTCCATGTCCTGCTTCTGGCCATTGCGCGCCTTGAATGCACTCGGGTCTCTGGCCCCGGACAACACCCGCTCGCCCAGGCGCTTGAGCGCGCCGTTGTTTTCCGGGCGCAGGTCCACGCCGTTGGCCTGGGCGAAGCTGGCGATCATCGACAGCGGCGGCAGTGCGTAGTTGTGGTACGCCAGGGCGCGCTGCTTGCGCTTCATCTCGTTGGGCAGAAAGCCCTGCGCATCGACCTGGTTGGCACCCACGCGGTACTCCTTCACGGCCCAGTCGAACAGGTCGCGGCGATCGGTCGCCACCGCCGTGGCCATCACCGACCAGGCGGCCCAGTACGAGTGGTTGTTGATCTTTTCCAGCGGCAGGTCGCTCCAGTCCTTGACCGTCTGCTCGGCCAGGCGCGCGAACCATTTCTCGATCTGTTCGGCCTGGGCCTGGTGCGGCGCCAGTGGCTGTGCGTTGGAGAACTTCAGGCGCAGGTATGCCGAGCTCAGGCTGCCCAGCGCCCATTTGCGCATCGACTTGCCGGTGTGGTTGTAGTCGGTGGACATCAGCGCATCGGCCTGCGCCCAGGTGCCCAGCCACTGCAGGGTGCAGTCCAGCTGCTGCGGGCGGCCGTCGCGCATGTACTGCATCACCTGCTTGCTGACCCCGCGCTCCAGCGTGGTGATGCTGGCGGTGGAGTCGCGAAAGGCCTGTTCGGATGCCTTGTTCAGCGTCGCGCGGGCCTTGTCCGAGCCTTCGTACTTGCTGCGAAACTGCAGCGCGCCGGTGTAGGGCTTGGGCACGGCCTCACAGGTGAAGTCGTTGGGGCTGGTCTTGGGTTTCTCGATGCCGGCGTAGTAGCCCTGCGGCGGGACCAGCCCGCCGGCCTGCACCGCCGGGCCGAACAGGGCCAGGGCGAGCAGGGCGGGGGTGGCAAGGGTGCGGATGGATGTCATGTGCGCCTCACAGGCCGGCCTGGGCAGCATGCTGCCCGGCGCCGGCGATCGGGTTGCGTGTACACAGCCTGGCCTGGACCTTCTGGCTGCCGCTTTCGGGACCCTGCACTTCCACCGCGAGCAAGGTCTGGTTGGCCCAGTCCTCGTCCTCGCGCAGTTGGAAGGCGAAGCGTCCGTCGGTGTCGGAGGTTTCGGGTTTTTCGATCTTCAGGTCCTCGTGACGACCATTGAGGTACCACAGGGTGGCCTGCAAGGTCTTGACCGACTTGTCTTCGAACTGGATGTCCAGTTGATGACGGCCGTTGACCAGGTTCTTGATCACGCCGTTCTTGCCATTGACCAGCAGCTCGTTGGTGCCCGGCTTGAGCGAGGTGCTGACGCTCATCTGCGCAGGCTTGCCTTCGCAGCCGTTGTCGAGCAGGGCGAGCATCTGGCGCCAGATGGTTTCCTGGTCCAGGCGGTACAGCGGCGAGAACTCCCACACCAGGATCTTGGGCGGGTTGTTCTGGAACTCCTCGCTGCCCAGGTACTGGATCATCGAACCTTCCAGGCCGCCACCGGGGAACGCGACGTTGAGCACGTCGGCGCCGATGTACTGCTGCAGAAAACCCGAGAAGTTGTAGTTCTTGCCGCTGTGGCTGGTGCCCACCAGGGTGATCTGCGGGTTGCCCGAGTCGCCGAACAGGTCGTCGCCGCCACTCTCGCCCTTGGGCTCGGTGACGAACTGGTCCATGTACTGCACCGCGTAGCTGGTGCCGCACAGTTGGCCGGCGACGTTGTGCAGGGTGCCGGTCTTGCCCATGCGGCCGGACGGGTGGCTTTCGAATTCACGCCGCGGGATGTCGGCGAAGGCCGGCATGCTGTGCACGGTGTCGGCCACGATTTTTGCCGCACGCTCGGCGCCATAGGGCGTCCAGTGCTGGTCGCCGCGGAAGTAGAAGTCCTTGCCCTGCTGCGCGGCCGGCAACTGTTCGTTGGTCAGCGGTGACAGGTCGGGCACGTTGTAGCCCATTTGGGCGAAGCGCTTGAGCATGGCCTGGTAGTTGCGCAGGGCCTTCTCGTAGTTGAACGCGGCCTTGTCGGCCGGGTTGAGCATGTTGCGGTTCACCAGGCCACGGGTGGGCTGGTACACCACCACCAGTTCCACGCCGCGCGCCTTGAAGGCATCGTGCACCTGCTGCAGGCGTTTGTAGCCGGCCGGGGTGGTGGTGAACTCGGTGCGCAGGTCTTCGCGGGTACGGAACAGCCAGTCGCCCTGGGCTTGCACCAGGGTGGTGAAGTTCTGCTGGTAGCGGGTGGTGTAGCGGCTGGCATCGTGGGCTTCGGGGCACAGTTGGCAGCACGGCTGGGCGGTGAAGCTGGGCGCCTGCACCTCGTCGGCACGCACGCCGTTGCTGATCGCCAGCAGCGCCGCACTCAGGCCAAGCAGTTTCATCAGGTGTGGGGTCATGTCAGGTTTCCTCAATCCGCCATGTCGGTCTGGCGTTCGACCGGGTCGATCAGTACGGCTTTGCCCTGGCGCACCATCAGGTCGAGAATCTCGTCCTGGCGATCGCCCAGCACCCCGGAGAAACTGATGCCGCTGGACTTGCTCGGGGCCAGCATCGACACCCGGTACAGCTCCACGCTCAGGGGCGAGTCGATCGACAGCGGGCCGCTGCCGTTGGCCGCCAGTTCACCGCCCACCACGATCAGCGACACCTTGGTGTCGAATGGGTCCAGGTCGATGTCGCGGTCGGTATCGGACAGGTCCTTGATGTGCCCGTACACACCCACCAGGCCGTTGGCCATGGCGAGGTTTTCGTACAGGCGGATGTTCACGCTGTTGCGCACGCGGATGCCGTGGCGACGGTTGCTGATGACCTTGTTGCCCCAGATCAGGTTGTCGCCGCTTTCGTACAGGGTGATGCCGTCGGTGTGGTTGCGGTAGATCTCGTTGTAGGCGATCAGGTTGTTGACGCTGTTGCGGTCGATCACCACGCCCGAGAGCTTGTTGTCGTAGCTCTTGTTGTTGATGATCCAGCTGTCGTTGACCTCGCGCGAGACGATGATGCCGTGCTTCTTCTTGGTGCCATGCACGGTGTTGCCGGCGATGATCAGGCGGTGCGAACGGTCGTGGGGGTCGATGCCGTACACGATGTTGTCGCGGTAGGTGTTGTCCTTGACCACGAAGTCGCTGGTCTCGTAGCAGTAGAAGCCGTACCACATGTCGCTGAACTCGGAGCCGATGATCCAGCCGGTGGGTTCGGGGCGGCCCATCTGTTTGGCCATGTTGGGCGTGTACTGCGAAATGCTCACGCCGTAGGACTTGCTCTGGGCATAGCCGAAGCTGGCCATGCGGGTGTTGACGATGTAGGTCTCGGTGCCGCCCCACGAGAGCAGGAACGGGCGAAATTCCTTGGGTGTGCGGAAGGTCGCCGGGCCGTTGTCCTTTTCGCGCCAGCCGGTGACGCGGGTGTCGCTGACGAACAGCTTGCCGTCGTTGACGATGAACGCACCGCCTTCCTGGGACAGGCGCAGCTCCTTGACCTTGGCATCGATCTCGAGCACGCCCTTTTGCCCCACCACGATCGGCAGGCGCGACAGGTATACCCCCGGCGCGGTTTCACGCAGGTACTGGGCCGGCACGTGCTTGCTCAGCTCGGTGAAGTCGACATGCCCGTCATCGACGAAGATCGCCTGCGGGATGCCGTGCTGGCGGGCGACCCATTCGGCCATCTTGTTGTCGCCGCCGATGAACTCCTTGAGGGCGTCTTCCTGCAGCATGCGGCGTACCGTGACCTTGCCCTTGCGTGCACGCTGGATCTTGGCCTGCACCGCTTCGGCGGTGTAGCCGCTGAGGTCGGGCAGGGTCGGCGCCGGGATCTGCAACGGCTCGATCGGCGCGCTGCTGACGGTGTAGGTCTTGGCGTGCTGCAGCTCTTTGGCCGGGCTGGCCACGGGCAGGCCGTTGGCCAGGGCGATGCTGCTGGCCAGCAGCAGGCTGCCGGCGATCAGCGTGTTGAGCGGGTAAAGGTTCATGTCAATGCACTCCAGGCATCAGAAACGCCAGATCACGTCGATGAAGGCGCGGTGCATGTACGAGTCCGCTTCCTTGCCATAGGCGTCGCCTGGCTTGAACACCCCACCGCGAAAGCGCACCAGTGCCGACGGTTCGTCGATCGACTGGCTCAGCGCGGCCGGCAGCAGGCCCTGCTTGAAGTACTTGGTGACCACCAGGTCCATCTCCTGGCCGAGGTCTTTTTCGCCCTGGATCAGCGGGCGGTTGATGCCGTCATCATCGACCACGGCGTTGATGCCGCTGCTGCCGATGTTCTGCTTGCCGTCGACGCGCCAGAACTTGTGGTACACCAGGCTTGCGTCGTAGTCGTCGCGCAGTTGCCAGGAGGTGAACAGGGTGGCGGCCTGCAGGTTGCCCAGCTCGCCACGGAAGGCCTCGCCGAAGCGGTGCACACGCGAGCGGGTGCCGGTGAAGTTGGAGCGGTTGCTCTCAAGGCCGGTCTGTTCGAAGTTGGCCGAGCCGTCGCTGCCACCGCCGCCGCTGCCGCGGGCATAGGCCGCGCCGACCTGCCAGTTGGGGTCCAGGCGCAGGCGGATGCCCAGGTCAGTGGCCCAGGCGTTGACATCGCCGCTCTGCTTTTGCGTGGCCAGCTGGTCGCCGTTGGCCAGGGTGGTGGCGCTCAGGCGATCACGGTCGCCGGTGAGCCAGGTGACGCTGCCCCAGTAGTTGACGGTGTTCTGGTTGCGCCAGTTGTAGGCGTCGCTGTTGGCCTCAAGGCCCAGCCAGGTGAGGTCGCCGTTGCGGGTCTTGTCCAGCGGGTCGAGGGTCTCGCCCGGGTTCTTCAGCTTGCCGTCGTCGTGGGTGTGGTGCGCGCGCAGGCCGACCCAGTGGCCTGGGGTCCATTGCGCGGCCACGTCGCCGTAGACGTGCAGGCGGTCCTTGTCTTCGGGGGCCAGGTCGGTGAGGTCGGTGCGGTACTCGCTGAAACGCTGGGCCACGCCGGCGTTGGCGCGCAGCAGGGTGGTGTCGAAGGTCCAGTTCAGCGCCTCGATGTTGGTGTCGCGCCACATGCCGTCGTCGCTGCGCAGGCGCTGGCGGCCCAGGCGCAGTTGCTCGCCGGGGTAGGCGGTCAGGCCGCTGTAGCCGACCCAGAACTCGCGCATGGCCAGGTAGCTCTTGTCCTGCTCGCGGCCGCTGGCGCGGCGGGTTTCGACCTGGCTGTCGTCGTCGGCCTGGCGCAGGGTGTCGGTGTCGATGGTGTCGGTGGCGGTGACCGCCTGGCCCATGGCGTAGGCGCTCCAGTTGCCGCGCTCGCCATACACCCAGGGGCGCAGGTCCAGGCCCAGACCGTTGACGTCGCCGCCGGAGCGGGTGCCCAGGTCGCGGTCATCCTCGGACTGGCCGGTGACTTTCACTTCCAGGCCGAAGTTCTTCTCGGCGGTCATCGCGGCCAGGGTCGGGCACGACCAGAGCAGGGCACAGCCCAGGCCCAGGCCGGCCTTCATCCACGGGTTGAGTGTCATAGGGATTCCTCGCCGTCTTGTTCGGTGGTGTCCTGCAGGGCCTGCATGGCCTGGGCGCCGGGGCCCTGACCCATGGCGCCACGGGCCTGGCGCTCCTGTTGCAACAGGCGCTGGGCCTGGGCCTTCTGCGGGGCGGATAGCTGCTGGTCGAGCTCGCCGGCCATTGCCGTCGATTGCTCGCTGGGGTTGGCCTGCGCCAGTTGCGCGAACACCCAGGCGTTGACCAGGTCCTGGCGAATGCCGCGACCTTCGCTGAACAGCTGGGCCAGCGCGTAGTCGGCGCTGAGCTGGCCGCCACGGGCGGCGCGCAGCAGGTGATCGACGGCTTTCTGCGGTTCGACCTGGCCCAGATAGCCACGGCGGTAGAGCTGGCCGAGGTAGTAGTGGGCGCTGATTTCGCCGGCATCGGCGGCGGACTGCAGGTGCGTCTCGGCTTTTTTCGCGTCGGCCGGCACGGCCTTGCCTTCGTAGTAGAGGCGGCCCAGCAGCAGCTCGGCGCGCGGTTGTGCGGCCTCACGGCCCTTGTCGATGTAGGCCAGCAACTGGTCGCTGTCGCCCAGCTCGGGGAAGCTGTAGAGCAGTTGCGCCAGGCTGACCCAGGACGCGGGGTTGCTCGGTGCGACCTGTTCGAGCAGAGCCTGGGCGGTTTTCTCGTCGGTCTGGCCCAGGCTGGGGTCGGCCAGTACGCGGGCCACGCTGTCGACCCGGCTGGCCGGTACCGCACCGCGGGCATAGGCGGCCTTGAGCTGGTCGATCAGCGCGGCCTGTTGTTCGGGCTGGGCACGCTTCTGGTACACGCTGGCCAGTTCCACATAGCAGATGTCGGTGCTGGCCAGTGCGGCCTTGCAGATACGTTCCACCTCGTCCAGGTGCTGGTCGTAGGTGTTCTGGGTACGGTACAGCAGCACCTGGGCCAGGCCCGCCTCGGGGTAGCCGGCGGCGCGCCATTGGTCGATCTGCTGCTGGGCATCGAGGTCGGGGAAACTCTGCGGGTATTGCAGGTAGAGCATGGCCAGCGGGATCAGGGTGTTGCTTTCGCCGGCGGCGAAGGCCTGCTTGAGCAGGCCCTGGGCCTCGTGGCGCTCGGCCTCGCTGCTGTCGGGCTTGGCCACCAGCAGACGGCCGAGGCGGGCCTGGGCGCGGGGCGAGGTGCGGGCGGCGGCGCGGTAGGTGGCCTCGGCCTGCCTGAGCTTGGCCGGGTCACCGGTTTCGACCTGGATATCGGCCAGGCCTACCTGGGCCTCGCTGTAGCCCAGGTCGGCGAGTTGCTGGTAGTTGCGCTCGGCCAGGGCGGTGTCGCCGCGCTTGAGGGCTTCGTTGGCCAGGCGCTGGTCGGGCAGGCCGGCGCAACCGGCCAGGCTGACGGCCAGGGCCAGTGCACCCATCGGTAGGAGCCGGCCTTGCCGGCGAAGGGGGCTGCACGATTCGCCGGCAAGGCCGGCTCCTACAGGGATCGCGGTGTGTTGGGTAGTCACCGGCATGTCCTCTTCAAAGCCCACGGGCCACGGCCTTGTCGATCAGCCAGTCCATCGACGGACCCCGGTCGCTGTTGACCGACACCGGGCGCCCGGCCAGCTCGCTGGGCATCGGCGCATCCGGCTTGATCTGCACGCGAATGTCCGAAGACAGGTCGTCGCTGTTCTGGCTGGTGCTGCTGACGATGCGACCCTGGCGCACGTCGTCTTCGCCGGCCACCTGGAAGTTGACGCGGGTGCCGGGCTGCACTTCGTCGAACTGGCGGTAGCTGAAACGGGCCTCGATGATCGGGTTGGTGGTGCGCGGGATCAGCTGGAAGATCACTGCGCCCTTGCTCGCGTATTGCCCGTCATCCACCAGTTGCCTGGCCACCACGCAGTCGCACGGGCTGGTGAGGGTGCCGCTGAGCTGCTTGCCGAACAGTTCCTCGACCCGCGCCGGCTCCAGTTGCTGGTCGTCCAGGTGGCCCTTGAGCAGGTCGAGCATGCTGGTGTTGAACGAGGCCAGCGGCGCGCCCTTGACCACCGGGCCGTCCGCCTTCACCAGGCTCTGCACGGTGCCGTCGCGCGGCATGGTGACGTTGGTGGTGGGGACGCTGACCACCCCGGCCTCGGCATGGCTGACGAAGTACAGGCCGTACACCGACTTGGCGATGAAGCCGAACGCGGCCACGCCGACCACGAACACGCCGAGGCTGAAGGTGACCGCACGCAGGCGGCCGAAAGCGCTCAGGCCGCCGCCGGTGTCCTTCTGCTTGCGCGCCTTGGTGAAGTTGTCGCGTTGCAGGGTGCTGAGCACGTCGCCGATGCTGATCAGCTCGCCCGACAGGTGCGAGGTGATGATGTGGCGCAGGGTGGCGATGTCGCGCTGTTCCAGGTTCTGGAACTGCACGCCAGTACGACCGTCGGCGACGTTGTGCGAGCGCACCTGGAACTCGATGTCGATGGCCAGGCCCAGGTTGTCGACCACGAACTGCAGGCGGCCGCGCACCACTTCGCCGACCTTCAGCGGGTGGCGGGTGTAGAAGCTCAGGCCACCGGCCGAGAGGTCCTCGACCTTGACTTCGAGGGTCTCGCGGTTGGCCCCCAGGTAGCGCAGCTTGGCGGGGATCTTTACCCGGGCGTGCTGACGCTGGGCTTCGGACTCATGCACGACATTGGCATTCACGGCGGTATTCATGGCGATATGTTCCTGTTTATTCCGTAGGGCGGCGGCTCACACGACCATGAACAGCACAGCGACGAAGATGCTGGCTGCCGAGAAGGTCATGGTCCGCGAAGACCAGGTGTTGAACCATTGTTGAAAGCTCGCGAGGTCGCGTTTGAGCGCAGTGGGCTGGCGGGTCCAGGACTGCTTGTCGAGGCGGAAGAACACGTAGATCTTCATGATTGCGCCGACGATCTGGTTGTAATAGAGAATCAGCGGGTAGGCCGGGCCGATGGCATGCCCCGAGCACATCAGCATCAGGGTCAGGATCAGGCGGGTGATGCCGATCCACAGCAGGTACACCAGCAGGAAGGCAGGGCCGAACTTGAGGCTGGCGATCAGCGCCACGGTGAGCCCGAGCAGGCTGGTCCACATCGACACGCGCTGGTCGAACAGCACCACGCTGGTGAACAGGCCGAGGCGGCGAACGCCCAGGCCCAGGGCGCGGGAGTTCTGGCGCAGGTTGTTGCCGTACCAGCGGTACATCAGCTTGCGGCTAGCCTTGATGAAGCTCTTTTCCGGCGGGTGCTCGACCGTGTTGATCGCCGCATCCGGCACGTAGAACGTGTCGTAGCCCAGGCGCATGAGGCTGAACCAGCTGGACTTGTCGTCGCCGGTGAGGAACTTGAAGCGGCCCAGGCGCCAGTGCTGCAGCGAGTCGTTCTCGACGTCCTTGATGAACTCGGGGTTGGTCACCACGGCGGCGCGGAATACCGACATGCGCCCGGTCATGGTCAGCACGCGCTTGGACAGGGCCATCGAGCACATGTTGATGTGGCGCTGGGCAAAGCGCAGCTTGTGCCACTCGCTCATGATGTAGCCGCCGCGCACTTCGCAGAATTCGTTGGTGGTCAGGCCACCGACATTGGGGTAGAGCTTGAACCAGGGCACGGTCTTGGCCACCACGCCTTCGCCGAGCACGGTGTCGCCGTCGATCACCGCGACCACTGCGTTCTCGTCGGGCAGGTGGCGCGAGATGGCGCGAAAGCCGTAGGCCAGGCCGTCACGCTTGCCGGTGCCGGCGATGCGCACGAAGTCCAGGGCCACGCGGTCGGGCGGGTTGAACTTGGCCCACAGGCTTTTCACCAGCAGTTCGTCGCTCATTTCCACCAGCGAGCAGACCACGGTGGTGGGGTAGCCGCAGTCGATTGCCTCGCGGATCACCGAGCTGTACACCTGCGCGGTGGTCAGGGCGTCGATGCGAAAGCTGGTGACCATCAGGTACACGTGCGACGGGTCGGCCGCGCTGCCCAGTTTGCGCACCTTGCGTCGCAGCATCGGGTAGACGATGTAGAGGAACAGCATGCCCCGCACGAAGTGCGTGGCACCCATGGAATAACGCCAGATTCCGACAGCGCCGATGAGGAAGATGAAGTCCTTGGAGTCGGGGTCGAAAACGGTCTTGGGCAAGGCCAGGGCGATCAGCATGAGCAGGCTCACGTAGAACAGCCATCCGGCGACCTGTAGCAGGCCGTGCTTGAGCCTTTGCATGGTGTGCATCCGTAGCGAATGAATGGGAAGGAACTGCACGGGGCTGGGGCGACCCCGTGCAGTGGCTGCTGTTACCAGCAGATGCCTTCGGTGCGGCTCGTGGGGCAGGTCGGCTTGCCCATGAAGCCGACCAGGTCGATGACCTGCTTGCCGGCCGGGGCCTGTTGCGCCAGCGCACGGAACTTCTCGTCGCGGTTACCCAGCACGATCACGTCGGCGTGGTTGATCACCTGCTCGAAGTCGGCGTTGAGCAGAGACGAGACGTGGGGGATCTTCGACTCGATGTAGTCCTTGTTGGCGCCGTGCACGCGGGCGTACTCGACGTTGCTGTCGTAGATGTTGAGCTCGTAGCCCTTGCCGATCAGGCGTTCGGCCAGTTCCACCAGCGGGCTCTCGCGCAGGTCGTCGGTGCCGGCCTTGAAGCTCAGGCCCAGCAGGGCAACCTTGCGCTTGTCGTGGCTTTCGATGATGTCGAAGGCGTTCTGCACCTGGGACTCGTTGCTGGTCATCAGCGAGTTGAGCAGCGGCGCCTTCACGTCCAGGCTGCCGGCGCGGTAGGTGAGGGCGCGCACGTCCTTGGGCAGGCACGAGCCGCCGAAGGCGAAGCCTGGGCGCATGTAGTACTGCGACAGGTTCAGGGCCTTGTCCTGGCACACCACTTCCATCACTTCGCGGCCATCGACGCCGCAGGCCTTGGCGATGTTGCCGATCTCGTTGGCGAAGGTGACCTTGGTGGCGTGCCACACGTTGCAGGTGTACTTGATCATCTCGGCCACTTCGATGTCCTTGCGGATGATCGGGGCGTCGAGCTCTTCGTAGAGGGCCTGCAGCACGTCGCCGCTGGCGCGGTCGAGTTCACCGATGACAGTCATCGGCGGCTGGTCGTAGTCCTTGATCGCGGTGCTTTCTCGCAGGAACTCGGGGTTGACCGCCACGCCGAAGTCGACGCCGGCCTTCTTGCCCGAGCAGTCTTCGAGAATCGGGATCACCACGTTCTTGACGGTGCCCGGCAGTACGGTGCTGCGCACCACGATGGTGTGGCGGCTGCTCTTGTCGCGCAGTACCAGACCGATTTCGCGGCACACCGACTCGATGTATTCCAGGCCCAGGTCGCCGTTCTTCTTGCTCGGCGTACCGACGCAGATCATCGACACGTCGCTGTCGCGAATGGCCTGGGCAAAATCGGTGGTGCCCCGCAGGCGCTGGTTGGCAATGCCTTGCTGCAACAGGGCTTCGAGGCCCGGTTCCACGATGGGGGATTTGCCCTGGTTGATCAGGTCGATCTTGGTCGCCGATACATCCACGCCGATCACTTCATGGCCCCGGGCGGACAGGCAGCCCGCACAGACCGCACCTACATAACCCAAACCAAAGATGCTGATACGCATCGCATTCACCTCATGTGTTTATCATGTCGGCGCACAACTAAGCGCCAGACCGGGTTGGTTGACCAGCAAATTCAGGGTGCACGGAAGTGTCACGGTTAAACCGCTAACTGCCGGCAGGCAAATTAAATTGGAGTGCGAAAAATAAAAGGCACTCAAGTTGGCGGCTAATGGCCATTTACATTAGGGGGTGAGCCCTGGACGGTATCCGTCTTTATTGCAGTACCCACTGCGCGTACTGCTGTGCTTGTTATTTCAAGTGGATTAAATCCTTTGAAATCAACCACTAGGACGATTTTTAAGGGTGCTCTCTCCTGGCTTGGACGCGTAATCTTGTCGAACAATTGCGCGGACAAAAAAGTGCTTTCAAAACTTCCTGATACTGTCCATTTGTCATGTACGTCATCTCTCACATCCATCACGAGATAATCCGTACCGGTGGTATGAGCGAGCCTCAAGGGGATAAGTTCCAGGCTCGCCCGAGTCGCCGTGAAGGATTTTTTAATATTTCAACAGTTGACGATACTTTCACTTTGATAGCACACGGCAGTTTCGTCCCGTGTCTGTAGGGCAAACTTGGAGGGGGATGTTTTTATGCCAGCATGAAAAAAAATTTCAGGATATTTCGTCAGAAAACTACGAACGGTCTTATGACGTTTGGCGATATGGCTAGAGGGGGTGGTTTTTTGGCGCCACGGGATTGGCGACTGGCGGGCTGTGAGGACGCCATCGCGAGTCAAGCCCGCGCCCGCAAGGATTCAGGTGATCCCGGGGGGAGCGGGGTGACCCGCGATGCTTTCTACTCGGCCGGGTGGTCGCGCAGGAACACCAGGTTGTCCGGTTTGGACTGCTCGGCACTGTAGTAGTAGCCCTGCACGTCGAACTGCTTGAGCCGCTCGGGGTCGTTGATGCGCTCCTGGGTCACGAACCGGGTCATCATGCCCCGCGCCTTCTTGGCATAGAAGCTGATGATCTTGTACTGGCCATTCTTGAAGTCGCGAAACTCGGTGTTGATCACCCGCGCCTTCAACGCGCTGCGCTTGACCGCCGAGAAGTACTCGTTGCTGGCCAGGTTCAGCAGCAGGTCGTCGCCTTGTTCGGCCAGCGCCTGGTTCAGCCACTCGCTGATGCGCGAGCCCCAGAAGGCGTAGAGGTCCTTGCCGCGGGCGTTGGCCAGCTTGGTGCCCATCTCCAGCCGGTAGGGCTGCATCAGGTCCAGCGGACGCAGCAGGCCGTACAGCCCCGACAGCATGCGCAGGTGCTGCTGGGCATAGGTGAAGTCGTCTTCGCTCAGGCTCTGTGCATCCAGGCCGGTGTACACGTCGCCCTTGAACGCCAGCAGCGCCTGCTTGGCGTTGGCCGGGGTGAAGTTCGGGGTCCAGCTGCCGAAGCGCGCGGCATTGAGGCCGGCCAGCTTGTCCGAGAGGTGCATCAGGTCGCTGATCTGCTGCGGCGAAAGTTCGCGCAGTTGCAGGATCAGTTCCTGGGAGTCGTCCAGGTATTGCGGCAGGGTGTGCCGCTGGGTAACGGGCGGGGTGTCGTAATCGAGGGTCTTGGCGGGTGAGATCACCGTCAGCATGAGGTCGGCTCCTTGAATCGTGGCGTCGATTCTACGGGCGGGGGGCGCCGATCTCCAGCTATCGCGCCAATAGCCAAGACCCTGGCGGCGCTTGGCGCTATAGTGCGCGGCGAGAAAATGGAGAGTGTGATCGTGCGCATAGCCCTTCTTTTACTGGCCGGCCTGCTGAGCACGCTGGTGCACGCTGCCCCGGTCGAGCTGGCCCGGTTCGACCGCAGCGTGTGGCCCGAACAACTCGACAGCCCGGCCCTGTTCGATGTGGCCTCGCGTGCCGAAATCCTCAGCTTTGCCCGCGTGCTGTATGACAGCGAGGCCCTGAGCGAGGCGCAGCTGGCCGAGCGCCTGAACCTTCGCCAGGTCAACCTGGTGACGCTGAATGCCTTGCGTCAGCGCCTGTGGCAGCGGCTGTGGCGCAACTATGACCTGGCCCAGCAGAGCTGCGAGCAGGACGCCTCGTTCTGCTACGCCATCGACAGCCTGCCGGACCTGCGCCAGCAGGCGGGCAAGTTCAGTGTTGCAGACGATTCGTTCTACGCCGGTTGGGCGCAGCCAAGCCGGCGTTTTCACGAGTACTACCTGAACGAGCAATTGCGCAAGGCGGCGCTGTTTACCCAGACCTCCAGCGAGGTGGAGCGGTTTTCCGATCAGGAGCGCGATGGCCAGGCACTCAACGACCGGCTGTTCGTGCTCAGCTTCGATGGCGGCCCGGGGCCGGCTACCGAGGCGCTGACCGACTACCTGCGCCGGCAGAAGCTTGGCGGGCTGTTCTTCGTGGTGGGCAAGAACCTGCAGGCGCGCCGCGACCAGACCTCGGCCGCGGCGCTGCAACAACTGTATGCCGGGCAGTGCGTGGGGCTGCAGGGCTGGCAGTACAGCTCGCATGCGCAGTGGACCGGCTGGCAGGACTCGGTGGTCTCCAGCCGGGCATTGGTACAGAGCAGCCTGCCCGAGGCATTCGTGCCGCTGTTTCGCCCGCCCTACGGGCAGCGCCGCGCCGACAGTGCGGCGTTTTTTGCCGGCCAGCAGCTGCAGGTGATGTTGTGGGATATCGACGCCCAGGACCAGGCCGGGTTGAATGCCGAGCAGTCGGCGCAGCGGGTGCTGAGCCTGATGCTGCTGTGGCGCCGCGGGGTGATCCAGTTTCATGACGGCCAGCCCAGGGCCCAGGCGGCGATCGACTGGTTGCTGCAGCACACGGCCCAGAGCGGGATTGGCTGGGGCAACTGCCGGGAATTTGCCGAAACCCCGTAATCGCTGGGCGCGGCGGCACCCGGCGGAAAAAATCGCCAGGCGTTCATCGGGGTTTGATCATTAACTGTAGTGGTGCTTGCGGCTCACGCCAAGGGCTTGACCGCACAACGAAAAATAAACTTCAAAAAAACGTAAAAACGCTTTTTATCGTCACGGGTTTTGCGGTATCAAGAAGTCAGACCGCCGAACCCTGCAGCACAGGTGGCGTACTAATGGCCCCTCCTTTGTTCGCAGCTTCCCTACCGTAACGACGCGGCCAGGGGGAGACCGGCGGTCACTTCGCGGCGCAGCACCGCCCAGGTATTGCGTCGTCTGGCCCCTACAAAGGTGACCGAGTATGGATGATCAAGGACGTAACGTTTCTTCCAACCAGCCAATCCTTTACGTGCTCGATACCAATGTTCTGATTCACGATCCGAACGCCTTGCTGAATTTCGAGGAACACCACGTCGCGCTGCCGATGACCGTGCTCGAGGAGCTCGACAAACTCAAGACCGGCAAACACACGATCGCCGCCGAATGCCGCCAGGCCATTCGTCTGATCGACCAGACCCTGGGCGATGCCACGCCCGAGGATGTCGAGCAGGGCGTACCGATCCAGCGCGGCAAGAGCGGCCCCAAGGGCTTCCTGTCGATCCTGATGACCCCACGCGCCGAACCCAACCGGCTGCTGCCAGAACACCTCAACGACAACATCATCATCAACCAGTTGCTCGAGCTGCGTAGCCGGCGCAAGGAACTGGACGTGGTGCTGGTGACCAAAGACATCAACATGCGCCTCAAGGCCCGCGCCTGCGGTATCGCCGCCGAGGACTACAGTACCGATCAGCTGGTCGACGACGTTTCCTTGCTGCCCAAGGGCTACCATTCGGTCAGCGGCTCGTTCTGGGACCGCGTCAACAAGGTCGAGACCCGCCAGGAGCGCGGGCGCACCTGGCACCGCGTGCAGCTGGCCGACAACCTGCCGGCGGTTCACATCAACGAGTTCATCATCGACGAGCAGGGCTTCGTCGGCTGGGTCAAGGGCATCCGTGACAGCGAGTTGCTGCTGCTCGACCTGCATCAGGAGCCACTGCTGCACCAGGAAGCCTGGGGCCTGAAACCGCGTGACATCCATCAGGGCCTGGCGCTGTTCGCCCTGCTCGACCCCGACATCCACCTGGTCAACCTCACCGGTGCCGCAGGTTCGGGCAAGACCATCCTGGCACTGGCCGCAGCCATCGAGCAGACGATGGTCAGCAAGCGCTATCGGCGCATCATCGCCACCCGCAGCGTGCAGGGGCTGGACCAGGAAATCGGCTTCCTGCCGGGCACCGAAGCGGAAAAAATGGAGCCCTGGCTGGGGGCGATCACCGACAACCTCGAAGCCTTGCACATGGACGACGAAAACACCCATGGCAGCGTCGAGTACATCCTCGAGCGCGTGCCGTTGCAGTTCAAGTCGCTCAACTACATTCGCGGTCGCAGCTTCCAGCAGAGCCTGATCCTGATCGACGAATGCCAGAACCTCACCCCGCACCAGATGAAGACCATCATCACCCGTGCCGGGGCCGGGTCCAAGGTGATCTGCCTGGGCAACCTGGCGCAGATCGACACCCCTTACCTGTCCGCCACCAGCTCGGGCCTGACCTACCTGACCGAGCGCTTCAAGGACTTCCCCAACGGCGTGCACATCACCCTGCAGGGCGTGCCGCGTTCGGTCCTGGCCGAATACGCCGAATCCCACCTGTAACCCCTGCCACCGGGCGGCCTTGTGCCGCCCGGTTTTTTCCGCTGCCTAATGTTGACCCCTGGGTTTACAATCGGTGCTCCTGATCAGGAGTAACCCTGTGCTGACTCATCTCGATTCCCAAGGTCGGGCCAACATGGTCGACGTCACCGACAAAGCCGTCACCTCGCGCGAGGCGGTGGCCGAAGCGCGGGTGCGCATGCTCCCGCAAACCTTGCAGATGATCGTGGCTGGCGGCCACCCCAAGGGCGACGTGTTTGCCGTGGCGCGCATTGCCGGCATCCAGGCGGCGAAGAAGACCAGCGATCTGATCCCGCTGTGCCACCCGTTGATGCTCACCAGCGTCAAGCTCGAGCTGGTTGGCGAAGGCGACGACACGGTGCATATCGTGGCGCGCTGCAAGCTGGCCGGGCAGACCGGCGTCGAGATGGAGGCCCTGACGGCCGCCAGTGTGGCGGCGCTGACGATCTACGACATGTGCAAGGCGGTGGACCGGGGCATGACCATCCACAGCGTGCGTGTGCTGGAAAAACTGGGCGGCAAGAGCGGGCACTACCAGGTGGAGGCGCCATGAACATCGACGTGGTGTATTTCGCACGGTATCGCGAGGCGCTGGACAGCGACGGCGAACGCCTCGACGGGCCGTTCGACAGCGTCGACGATGTGCGCAAGGCCCTGCTGGCACGCGGGGAGGGGTACGCGATGCTGGGCGAGCAGAACCTGATGTGCGCGCGCAACCAGGAGTTGTGTAGGCTCGACGAGCCGGTGGCCGACGGCGACGAAGTGGCGTTCTTTCCGCCCGTGACCGGGGGCTGAGGTGGGCGTTCGAGTGCAGGCCGCCGCGTTCGACCCCGGCGCCGAGACCAATGCGATGCACGCGGCCAACGTCGGGGTGGGCGCGGTGGTGTCGTTTGTCGGCTATGTGCGCGACTTCAACGACGGTCGCGAGGTGGCGGGGATGTTCCTGGAGCATTACCCGGGCATGACCGAAAAGGCCCTGGCCAAGATCGTGCTGGAGGCCGAGCAGCGCTGGCCGTTGCTCAAGGTCGAGGTGCTGCACCGTATCGGCACATTGCAGCCGGGCGAGCCGATCGTGTTCGTGGGTGTAGCCAGTGCGCACCGGCAGGCGGCGTTCCAGGCGTGCGACTTCGTGATGGACTATCTCAAGACCCGCGCGCCGTTCTGGAAGAAGGAGCAGACCGGCGAGGGGCCGCGCTGGGTCGAGGGGCGCCAGAGTGATGCGGACGCGGCGGGGCGTTGGTAGACGCGCCGCCGGCAAGGGTGGCTCCTGCAACGGTGCGGTGCCGCGAATCGGTTGAAAATTAATACACAAAAGTCCAGTATGGAATTATAAGTACAAAATAGTTCCAGGCTGCCTTGTGCCCGCCGCTTTTTCCTCTGTCTTGCAACACACCCCAACAACGAGCGAGAGAGACCGCTGATGAAAACCCCATCCCTGTTGGCCGCGCTGGCGTTGAGCCTGTTTGCCGCCGCCCCGTCGTTCGCCGCTGAAAAGACCCTGCGCATCGGTATCGAAGCTGCCTACCCACCGTTCGCGTTCAAGACCGCCGACGGCGCTATCAGTGGCTTCGACTACGACATCGGCAACGCCCTGTGCGCGCAGATGCAGGTCAAGTGCCAGTGGACCGAACAGGAATACGACGGCCTGATCCCGTCGCTCAAGGTCAAGAAGATCGACGCCGCCCTGTCGTCGATCACCATCACTGAAGACCGCAAGAAGTCGGTGGACTTCACCCACAAGTACTACTTCACCTCCGCACGCCTGGCCATGAAGGACGGCAGCCAGGTCGATGACGACTTCGCCAACCTCAAGGGCAAGCGCATCGGCGTGCAGCGCGCGACCACCACCGACCGCTATGTGACCGCGGAACTGGTGCCCAAGGGCATCGAGATCGTGCGCTACACCAGCAACGAGGAAATCTTCATGGACCTGGTGGCCGGTCGCCTGGACGGTGTGTTCGCCGACACCATCCCGCTTGAACAGGGCTTCCTGGAGACGCCCAAGGGCAAGGGTTACGGGTTTGTCGGGCCAGAGCTGAAAGACCCCAAGTACGTGGGTGAGGGCGCCGGGATCGCGGTGCGCAAGGGTAACGCCGAACTGGTCGCCCAGCTGAACGCGGCCATCGACGCCATTCGCGCCAATGGCGAGTACCAGAAGATCCAGGCCAAGTACTTCAAGTCCGACATCTACGGCGACTGACCGTCGCCTGCCCGAGGCCTGAGTTCGTTCAGGCCTTGAGTTCCTTGAGGTGCTTGTACACCGTGGCCCGCCCCATGTTCAGCACGTTGGCCACGTAGTTGGCGGCACTCTTGCCGCGAAACGCACCCTCGGCATGCAGGGCCAGCACCAGTTCGCGCTTGTGGTCGCGATTCAGGTTGCTCAGTGCCAGCTGGCGCTCGCGCAGCCAGCTGTTGAGAAACGTGTTGATGCGCTCCTGCCAGTCATCGCGAAACAGCGCGTCGGGCTGGGCGATCAGCCGGGTGGGCGAGAGAAACAGGTCCAGCGCCGCCTTGGCGTTTTCGAACATCGAGATGTTCAGGTTGATGCACAGCACGGCCTGCGGCTTGCCCTGGGCGTCGCGCAGCACGGTGCTTAGCGAGCGGATCTTCTGCCCGTCCCAATTGAGCTTTTCGTAGGGGCCGATGTTGGTTTCGTCGGTACCTGCCTCGAACATGTCTTCCAGGGCCGCATCGTCGCCGATCTCGCGCTTGGACAGGTTATTGGCGATGTAGTCGATCTTCTGGCTGCGCAGGTCGTGCAGCACCACCTCGGCGTGGGGGAAGAACAGCGTGGCGATGGCGTCGGCAATCGCGCGAAAGTTGCTCAGGGCGGGGTCGTGGGGCGGTATCGGCATGCAGGCGGGCTCCAGGCGGTGTCAGCGCCCTAGGCGAAGGGCGCTGGGAGTGTGCCGCAAACGCGGGCGGGCGTCACCCGTGCAGGCGGTACAGGGCGTTGGCCAGGGCGATGTCTTCCAGGCCCAGGCCGATGGAGCGGAAGAAGGCATGTCGCTGGTAGGTCGGGCGCGGCGCCTGCTCGCTGAGCAACTGGGCCAGGTCGCCGATGATGGCGTCGGCCTGCCAGCCGTGCTGCTCGCTGGCGATGCGCATCTCGCCGGCCGAGCCGGGGGTGGTCAGGCGGTAGTCGCAGTACACGTCCATGTCGGTCAGGCACTCGGGCGGCACTTCGTGGGCGCGTACCGCGTTGGTGCTGATCGAGGTGATCAGGGCCGGCTTGCTCAGCTGGCGCGGGTCGATCACAGGCTTTGCCGACGAGGTGCACAGCATGATCACGTCGGCGTCGTGCAGTGCTGATTGCAGGTCGTCCACCAGGCTCAGGCGCGGGTCGAGTGCACCGAGGGCTTCGCGCTGCTCGGCGCTTTTATCCTTGAGGCCTGGCGAGTGCAGGCGGATGTCCTGCCAGTCGCGCACGCCGCGTACATAGTGCAGGTGGGCCTGGGCGATGGGGCCGCTGCCGATCACGGTCAGGCGCCTGGCGCTGGTGGGGGCCAGGGCGTCGACCGCGACGGCGGTGGTGGCAGCGGTGCGTGCGGTGGTCAGTTCGCCGGCGTCGCACAATAGCAGTGGCTGGCCGCTGTCCATGGACATCAGCAATGTCCAGGCGGTGATCAGCGGCGCGCCTTCGCGCACGATGTAGGGCGAGGTCTTGACGCCGTAGACGCGGTCTTCGGCGAGTACCCCGCCGTAGTTGATGAAGTCGCCCCTGCCGGCCGGGAACTCCACCAGCTGTTGCGGCGGCTGCACGGCCTGGCCGGCGGCCAGGTCACGGAACAGCTTGCGCAGGATCTGCGGCACGTCCACCTGCGCGAGCAGTTGGCGGGCCAGGGGCTGGTCGATCACGCGTGGGGTAGACATGCGGCGCTCCATTTGAACTATTTTGTCTATTATGGACAAATAGTTTAATTGCGCCAACCCTATCGCGGGTCGAACCCGCCCCCACAATCATTACTGTTGTCGCTGTGGGAGCGGGCTTGACCTGCGATGAGCCAGCCCGGTCAGCGCAAAAAAAAACGCAGCCGGCGAGGGCTGCGTTTTCTGTCCATCAATCGACTCAGTGATGCTTGCGCGCCACCGGCTTGAGCAGCTCGGTCGGCGGGGTCTCGCAACTGATCTTGCGCCCCAGCAATGCCTCGATACCCGGCAACTGGTACGAATCGTCCTCACCGGCGAAGCTGATCGACACGCCACTGGTACCCGCACGGCCGGTACGGCCGATACGGTGCACGTAGTCGTCCGGGTCTTCGGGCAGGGTGAAGTTGATCACGTGGCTGATGCCGTCGATGTGTATCCCGCGACCGGCCACATCGGTGGCCACCAGCACGGTGACCCGGCCTTCGCGGAAATTCTCCAGGGTCTTGATGCGCTTGTGCTGCGGCACATCGCCCGACAATTGCGCGGCATTCACGCCGTCACGCACCAGGCGCTCCTCGATACGGCGCACCTCATCCTTGCGGTTGGCGAACACGATGACCCGCTCCCACTTGTTCTCGGTCACCAGGTTGTACAGCAGCTTGTACTTGTCGGCACCGGCTACCGCATACACATGCTGCTCGACGGTTTCGCTGGCAACGTTCTCCGGCTCGATCTCGACGATGGCCGGGTCGGTGGTCCACTGTTGCGCCAGGTTCATCACGTCTTCGGTGAAGGTGGCCGAGAACAGCAGCGTCTGGCGCTCGCTCTTGGGCGGGGTCTGGCGGATGATCTGGCGAACCTGCGGGATGAAGCCCATGTCGAGCATGCGGTCGGCTTCGTCCAGCACCAGCACCTCGACCATGTCCAGGTGCGCTTCGCCGCGCTGGTTGAAGTCCAGCAGGCGACCCGGGGTGGCCACCAGGATGTCGCAGTGGCGTGCCTCAAGGGCCTTGAGCTGCTTGTCGAAGTCCATGCCACCGACGAACGTCATCACGTTCAGGCCGGTGTACTTGGTCAGCTCGGCGGCGTCCTTGGCGATCTGCACCACCAGTTCGCGGGTAGGGGCAATGATCAGCGCCCGCGGCTCGCCCATGTAGCGCTCTTTGGGCGGCGGGGTCTGTTGCAGCTGGCTGATGATCGAGATCAGGAACGCGGCGGTCTTGCCGGTGCCGGTCTGGGCCCGGCCGATCGCATCCTTGCCACGCAGGGTGAAGCCCAGTACTTCGGCCTGGATCGGCGTGCAGTACGGGAAGCCCAGGTCGTGGATGGCATGCATCAGCTCGGGCGAGAGCTTGAAGTCGTGGAAGCGGGTCTTGCCCTCTTGCGGTTCCACCACAAAGTCTTCCAGTTTCCAGGTGCTGGCCTGGGGTTTTGGCTTGCGCTCGCGGCGCGGCTTGGCCTCGACCGGTTTGCTCGCCGGTTGCTCCAGGGGTTTTTCCACCGGCTTTTCGGCGCGCGCTGGCGCGGCGGCTTCGGTCTGAGCCTTGAGCGGCGCGGCGGGAGCCGGGGCCTTGGGTGCTGCGGGCGGCTGCACGGTAGCAACGCTTTCGGTGGCGAGTTGCTCAACCTCGCTCTTTCCGAACATCTTCTTGAGTGCTTTGAGCACGGTCATCTCATCAATTGGTTAAGGAATGTACGCCGGCCAGTGTAATGCAAGATTCGGGCGCGGCGTAGTGGATTGCTCCGACAACTACAGGCAAGGCGTTTTTTAGCGCAGACGCTCGATCAGCCAGGCGCCGATGTCCTGGATTTCCTCGGGCAGCACGGCGTGTTCCATCGGGTATTCCTTCCACTGCACGGTGACGCCCCAGCTGTTCAGGTACTCGAAGGCGGCACGCCCCATGGACGGGATGACCACCGGGTCGTACACGCCGTGCAGGCACAGCGCCGGAATGCGCTGCTGGCTGGCGCTGAGCACGGTGCTGTCGGTGAAGGTCGGGGCGTAGGTGGAAAGGGCCATTACCCCGCCCAGCGTCTCCTGCCACTTTACATAGGCGGTGTGCAGAACCACTGCACCGCCCTGGGAGAAGCCGGCCAGGATGATGCGCGACAGGGCGACGCCCTTGGCCTGTTCCTGCTTGATCAGGTCGATGACCGCCTGTGCCGAGGCGTCGAGTTGCGCTTCGTCGATGGCGCGTGCACCCGGCGTCAGCGCCTTGATGTCGTACCAGCTGGGCATGGCGTAGCCATTGTTGATGGTGACCGGCTGGGTGGGTGCCTGCGGCATCACGAAGCGCGTGCTCAGCAGTACTTCCTGCAGGGCTTCGGCCACCGGCATGAAGTCGTAGCGGTCGGCGCCCAGGCCATGCAGCCAGATGACACAGGCGTCGGCGGTTTTCTGGGGTTCGAGAATCAGGGGATTGGTCATGACTGCTCCGAAAAAGTGCACGCAGGCCGGGGTGCGTGCTTGAAAAAAGGCATCGCTGGCGTTGCGTGCAAGGCTGTCACAGAACAGTCGGTTGTGCCAATCACTCGCCGCACGCAGTGCTGCGCCGATGCGGCGTCAGGCCGGCGCGGTCAGTCCTCTTCCTTGGGCGCGGGTGCAGGCGGTGGACGCAGGCCGATCTCGGCGATCAGCTTCAGCGGCTTGCCGTTGCGCACCACTTCAATGGCCACCTTGTCGTTGGGCTTGATCCGCGCCACCTGGTTCATCGAGCGCCGGCCATCGCCGGCCGGTTCGCCATTGATGCTCAGAATCACGTCACCCAGCTGCAGGCCGGCCTTCTGCGCCGGCCCGTCGCGGAAGATGCCCGCCACCACGATGCCTGGCCGGCCCTGCATGCCGAACGACTCGGCCAGCTCCTGGCTCAGCGGTTGCACCTCGATACCCAGCCAACCGCGAATCACCTGACCATGCTCGATGATCGACTTCATCACCTCCAGCGCCAGCTTGGTGGGGATGGCGAAGCCGATGCCCTGCGAGCCGCCGGACTTGGAGAAGATCGCGGTGTTGATGCCGGTCAGGTTGCCATTGGCATCCACCAGCGCGCCACCGGAGTTGCCCGGGTTGATGGCCGCGTCGGTCTGGATGAAGTCTTCGTAGTTGTTCAGGCCCAGCTGGTTGCGCCCGGTGGCGCTGATGATGCCCATGGTCACGGTCTGGCCGACGCCGAACGGGTTGCCGATGGCCAGCGCCACATCACCGATGTGGATGTTGTCCGAGCGCCCGATGGTGATCGAGGGCAGGTTCTTGAGGTCGATCTTGAGCACGGCCAGGTCGGTTTCCGGGTCGCTGCCGATCACCCGTGCCAGGGTCTCGCGGCCGTCCTTGAGCGCCACCACGATCTGGTCGGCGCCGGAGGTCACGTGGTTGTTGGTCAGCAGGTAGCCCTCCGGGCTCATGATCACCGCCGAGCCCAGGCTCGATTCCCAGCGCCGCTGCTTGGGCAGGTTGTCACCGAAGAAGCGGCGGAACTGTGGGTCTTCGAACAGCGGGTGCGCGGTCTTGTTGACCACCTTGGTGGTGTACAGGTTGGCCACTGCGGGGGCCGCATTGCTCACCGCATCGGCATACGACACGGGGCCCTGCATCAGCCGCGTGGTCTGCGGCGCCTGCTGCAGGTTGACGTCCTGGCTGGGCAGGCCGACCCATTGGGGAAATTGCTGGATGACCAGCAGGGCGATCAGTACGCCGGTGACCAGTGGCCAGGCAAAGTAACGCAGAGCCTTGAACATGAGATGAATCCTGGGAGGTGGCCAGAGCCGATGCCGCAGTGGGGAGTAGATGAACGCGCGCGATCATACTGCGGCAAGGCCCGTGCAGGAACTGCTAAATCACGTCGAGCCATGACGGTCATGGCGCCGCGCCCCCGGGCAGTTGCCGTCGGTTTCCCCAAAAACGGTCGACGGCTCATAATGGCGGCCATTATACGAGGCCTTGTGCCACGCTGAACCGCTGAATTGAGGAGTCTTTGCATGGCTGTTGCCCTGAGCACCCTGGTCGAGGAAGCCGATCGCTACCTTGGCAGCGCAAAAATCCAGGACTACTGCCCCAACGGCCTGCAGGTCGAGGGCAACCCGCAGGTGTCGCGCATCGTCACCGGCGTCACCGCCAGCCAGGCATTGCTGGACGCTGCGGTCGAGGCGGGCGCCGACCTGGTGCTGGTGCACCACGGCTACTTCTGGAAGGGTGAGAACCCCTGCATCACCGGCATGAAGCAGCGCCGCCTCAAGACCCTGCTCAAACACGACCTGAGCCTGCTGGCCTACCACCTGCCGCTGGACCTGCACCCCGAGGTGGGCAACAACGTGCAGCTGGCGCGCCAGCTGGACATCACCGTCGAGGGCCCGCTGGACCCGGCCAACCCGCGGGTGGTGGGCCTGGTGGGCTCGCTGGCCGAACCGATGTCGGCGCGGGATTTCGCGCGCAAGGTCAGCGACGTGATGGGCCGCGAGCCGCTGCTGATCGAAGGCGACGAGGTCATTCGCCGGGTGGGCTGGTGCACCGGCGGCGGCCAGGGCTACATCGACCAGGCGATTGCCGCAGGGGTCGACCTGTACTTGAGCGGCGAGGCGTCGGAGCAGACTTTCCACAGTGCTCGCGAGAACGGCATCAGCTTCATCGCCGCCGGCCACCACGCCACCGAGCGTTACGGGGTGCAGGCGCTGGGCGATTACCTGGCACGTCGATTCGCTCTGGAACACCTGTTCATCGACTGCCCGAACCCGATCTGAGGCTAAAACGCCAAGGCATATTCTTATACTGTTTCGTTCTAGTAGCCTGCCTAAATAGAATCGGGTGCTGTGATAAAGTGGCCCGCTCGAACACGGCCCGCTGGCCGTCCATAAGATTGATTTTCCGTGAGTAGCCATGGTCGACAAGCTGACGCATTTGAAACAGTTGGAGGCGGAGAGCATCCACATCATTCGTGAGGTGGCCGCCGAGTTCGACAACCCGGTGATGCTGTACTCGATCGGCAAGGATTCGGCCGTGATGCTGCACCTGGCGCGCAAGGCCTTCTTCCCGGGCAAGCTGCCGTTTCCGGTGATGCACGTCGACACCCAGTGGAAATTCCAGGAGATGTACAGCTTCCGCGACAAGATGGTCGAGGAAATGGGCCTGGAGCTGATCACCCACGTCAACCCCGATGGCGTTGCCCAGGGCATCAATCCGTTCACCCACGGCAGTGCCAAGCACACCGACATCATGAAGACCGAGGGCCTCAAGCAGGCGCTCGACAAGCACGGCTTCGACGCCGCCTTCGGTGGCGCGCGGCGCGACGAAGAGAAGTCGCGGGCCAAGGAGCGCGTGTACTCGTTCCGTGACAGCAAGCACCGCTGGGACCCGAAGAACCAGCGCCCAGAGCTGTGGAACGTGTACAACGGCAAGGTCAACAAGGGCGAGTCGATTCGCGTGTTCCCGCTGTCGAACTGGACCGAGCTGGATATCTGGCAGTACATCTACCTCGAAGGCATCCCGATCGTGCCGCTGTACTTTGCAGCCGAGCGCGAAGTGATCGAGAAGAACGGCACCCTGATCATGATCGATGACGAGCGCATCCTGGAGCACCTCTCGGATGAAGAGAAGGCTCGCATCGTCAAGAAGAAAGTGCGTTTCCGTACCCTTGGCTGCTACCCGTTGACGGGCGCGGTGGAGTCGCAGGCCCAGAGCCTGACCGACATCATTCAGGAAATGCTCCTGACGCGCACTTCCGAGCGCCAGGGCCGCGTCATCGACCACGATGGCGCAGGTTCCATGGAAGACAAGAAACGTCAGGGCTATTTCTAAGTTAGGGTCAGACCATGTCGCACCAATCCGAATTGATCAGCGAGGACATCCTCGCCTACCTGGCCCAGCACGAACGCAAGGAACTGCTGCGCTTCTTGACCTGCGGTAACGTCGACGACGGCAAGAGCACCCTGATCGGGCGCCTGCTGCACGATTCCAAGATGATCTACGAAGACCATCTGGAAGCCATTACCCGCGATTCGAAGAAAGTCGGCACCACCGGTGACGACATCGACCTGGCATTGCTGGTCGACGGCCTGCAGGCCGAGCGCGAGCAGGGCATCACCATCGATGTGGCCTACCGCTATTTCTCCACGGCCAAGCGCAAGTTCATCATCGCCGACACCCCGGGCCACGAGCAGTACACCCGCAACATGGCCACCGGTGCGTCCACCTGCGACCTGGCGATCATCCTGGTGGACGCGCGCTACGGCGTGCAGACCCAGACCCGCCGGCACAGCTACATCGCTTCGCTGCTGGGCATCAAGCACATCGTCGTGGCCGTGAACAAGATGGACCTCAAGGGCTTCGACCAGGACGTGTTCGAAGGCATCAAGGCCGACTACCTGAAGTTTGCCGAAGCCATCAACATGACCCCCAGCAGCCTGCACTTCGTGCCGATGTCGGCGCTCAAGGGCGACAACGTGGTCAACCGCAGCGAGCGTTCGCCGTGGTACACCGGCCCTGCGCTGATGGAAATCCTCGAAACCGTGGAAGTGGCGGCCGACCGCAACTTCACCGACCTGCGTTTTCCGGTGCAGTACGTCAACCGTCCCAACCTGAACTTCCGTGGCTTTGCCGGCACCCTGGCCAGCGGCGTGGTACACAAGGGCGACGAAATCGTGGTGCTGCCGTCGGGCAAGAGCAGCCGCGTGAAGTCCATCGTCACCTACGAAGGTGAGCTGGAGCAGGCCGGCCCGGGCCAGGCCGTGACCCTGACCATGGAAGACGAGATCGACATCTCCCGTGGCGACCTGCTGGTGCATGCCGACAACGTCCCGCCGGTGACCGACCAGTTCGACGCCATGCTGGTGTGGATGGCCGAAGAGCCGATGCTGCCGGGCAAGAAATACGACATCAAGCGCGCCACCAGCTACGTGCCGGGCTCGATTGCCAGCATCGCCCACAAGGTCGATGTGAACACCCTGGAACAGGGCGCTGCGAGCGCGTTGCAGCTCAACGAGATCGGCAAGGTCAAGGTGAGCCTGGACGCTCCGATCGCGCTGGACGGCTACGACAGCAACCGCACCACCGGCGCGTTCATCATCATCGACCGCCTGACCAACGGCACCGTGGGCGCAGGCATGATCATCGCGCCACCTGTACTGCCTCACGGCAGCACCGGCCAGCATGGCAGCCAGGCCCACGTGACCACCGAGGAGCGTGCCTTGCGCTTCGGCCAGCAGCCGGCCACCGTGCTGTTCAGCGGCCTGTCGGGCGCGGGCAAGAGCACCCTGGCGTATGCCGTTGAGCGCAAGCTGTTCGACATGGGCCGTGCGGTGTACGTGCTCGACGGGCAGAACCTGCGCCATGACCTGAACAAAGGCCTGCCGCAGGACCGTGCCGGGCGTACCGAGAACTGGCGTCGTGCTGCGCATGTGGCGCGTCAGTTCAACGAAGCGGGCTTGCTGACCCTGGCCGCGTTCGTGGCACCGGATGCCGAAGGCCGTGAACAGGCCAAGGCGCTGATCGGCAAGGAGCGCTTGCTGACCGTTTACGTCCAAGCTTCGCCGTTGGCGTGCCGTGAGCGTGATCCGCAGGGGCTGTACTCGGCCGGTGGCGACAACATCCCGGGCGAGAGCTTCCCGTATGACGTGCCGCAGGATGCGGACCTGGTGATCGACACCCAGAGCGTTGGCGTGGAAGAGGGCGTCAAGCAGGTACTGGAACTGCTGCGCAAGCGTGGCGCGATCTAAGCGCTGCTGCTGAATGAAAAGCCCGCGATGGTGAAGGCCATCGCGGGCTTTTTTGTGGCGGCTGGCCGCTTCGCCGGCAAGGCCGGCTCCTACGGTGAGCGCAAGGCCATGCAGGAGCAGGCCTTGCCGGGGAAGTGCCCAGCGGACACGCCGCTTCAAATATGCTTCTGTGCCACCGGAATCACCCGCTTCTCCTTCACCGCCTTGAACGAGAAGCTCGAATAGATCTCCTTCACCCCCGGCAGCCGCTGCAGTACCTCGCGGGTGAACTCGCCGAACGACTCCAGATCCCGCGCCAGAATCTCCAGCAGGAAGTCATAGCGCCCGGAGATGTTGTGGCACGCCACGATTTCGGGGATATCCATCAGCCGCTGCTCGAATGCCCGGGCCATCTCCTTGCTGTGCGAATCCATCATGATGCTGACGAAGGCGGTCACTCCGAAGCCCAGTGCCTTGGGTGACAGGATGGCCTGATAGCCGGTGATGTAGCCCGACTCCTCCAGCAGCTTGACCCGCCGCCAGCACGGCGAGGTGGTCAGGGCGACGCTGTCGGCGAGCTCGGCCACGGTCAGTCGGGCGTTGTCTTGCAGCGCGGCCAGCAGTGCGCGGTCGGTACGGTCGATGGCGCTAGGCATGTCTTGCCCTCCATAGCCTGTTCTTGTTGTTTTTATGTCAGTGAACGGCGTTTTTCGTAGGCGTATTTGGAAAAATTTAAGCCGGTCTGTGGAATAAGCTTATAACAAACCACAAGAGGCGGTTGCCATGCACGGCTCCAACAAGCTCCCAGGATTTGCCACCCGCGCCATTCACCATGGCTACGACCCCCAGGACCACGGCGGCGCACTGGTGCCACCGGTCTACCAGACCGCGACGTTCACCTTCCCCACCGTGGAATACGGCGCTGCGTGCTTTGCCGGTGAGCAGGCCGGGCATTTCTACAGCCGCATCTCCAACCCCACCCTCAACCTGCTGGAAGCACGCATGGCCTCGCTGGAAGGCGGCGAGGCCGGGCTGGCGCTGGCCTCGGGCATGGGGGCGATCACGTCCACGCTATGGACGCTCCTGCGCCCCGGTGACGAGGTGCTGCTGGGCAACACCCTGTACGGCTGCACCTTTGCGTTCCTGCACCACGGCATCGGCGAGTTCGGGGTCAAGCTGCGTCATGTGGACATGGCCGACCTGCAGGCATTGGAGGCGGCCATGACGCCGGCCACCCGGGTGATCTATTTCGAATCGCCGGCCAACCCCAACATGCACATGGCCGATATCGCCGGCGTGGCGAAGATTGCACGCAAGCACGGCGCGACCGTGGTGGTCGACAACACCTACTGCACGCCGTACCTGCAACGGCCACTGGAGCTGGGCGCCGACCTGGTGGTGCATTCGGCCACCAAGTACCTGAGCGGCCATGGCGACATCACTGCTGGCATTGTGGTGGGCAGCCAGGCACTGGTGGACCGTATACGTCTGCAGGGCCTCAAGGACATGACCGGTGCGGTGCTCTCGCCCCATGACGCCGCACTGCTGATGCGCGGCATCAAGACCCTCAACCTGCGCATGGACCGCCACTGCGCCAACGCTCAGGTGCTGGCCGAGTTCCTCGCCGGGCAGCCGCAGGTGGAGCTGATCCATTACCCGGGCCTGGCGAGCTTCCCGCAGTACACCCTGGCCCGCCAGCAGATGAGCCAGCCGGGCGGCATGATCGCCTTCGAACTCAAGGGCGGCATCGGTGCCGGGCGGCGGTTCATGAACGCCCTGCAACTGTTCAGCCGCGCGGTGAGCCTGGGCGATGCCGAGTCGCTGGCGCAGCACCCGGCAAGCATGACTCATTCCAGCTATACCCCAGAGGAGCGTGCGCATTACGGCATCTCCGAGGGGCTGGTGCGGTTGTCGGTGGGGCTGGAAGACATCGACGACCTGCTGGCCGATGTGCAACAGGCACTCAAGGCGAGTGCCTGAACCCGTCACGGATGAGGTCAATGCAATGGTGGCAATGATGAACCTTGTGCCTGGCGACGGCGTGCCCGGTGACAGCGACCCTGGCGAAACTGCAGAGTGGTTGGAGGCGCTGGAGTCGACCCTGGCGCACTGCGGCCCGGCCCGCGCGCGGTTTCTGCTCGAACAGTTGGAGGCGCATGCCCGCGAACTGGGCCTGGAGCGTGGTGCCCAGCCGTACTCGGCGTACCGCAACACCCTGTCGCTCGAACATCAGGGCGCCTACCCGGGCGACCTGGAACTGGACGAGCGCATCACCAGCATCCTGCGCTGGAATGCCCTGGCGATGGTGGTGCGTGCCAACCATGCCTACGGTGACCTGGGCGGGCACATCGCCAGTTACGCTTCGGCCGCAGAGATCTTCGAGGTGGGGTTTCAGCATTTTTTTCGCGGCGAGGAGGGCGGCGAGCAGCGCACGGCCGACCTGGTGTTCTTCCAGCCACACTCGGCGCCCGGCATCTATGCCCGGGCCTTTCTTGAAGGGCGCCTGAGCGAGGCTCAGCTGGCCAGCTATCGGCAGGAGGTCGCAGGCGATGGCCTGTGCTCCTACCCGCACCCGTGGCTGATGCCCGACTTCTGGCAGTTTCCCACCGGGTCGATGGGCATCGGTCCGCTAAACGCCGTGTACCAGGCGCGCTTCATGCGCTACCTGCAGCACCGCGGCCTGGCCGATACCGCCCAGCGCCATGTGTGGGGCGTGTTCGGCGATGGCGAGATGGACGAGCCCGAATCCATCGCCGGGCTGACGCTGGCGGCCCGTGAGCAACTCGACAACCTGACCTTCATCGTCAACTGCAACCTGCAGCGCCTGGATGGTCCGGTGCGTGGCAATGGCCAGATCATCCAGGAGCTGGAGTCGCTGTTCAGCGGCGCCGGCTGGAACGTGATCAAGGTGTTGTGGGGCTCGGAATGGGATGCGCTGTTTGCCCGCGACAGCGAGCACGTGCTGCTGCGCCAGCTGGCGGCAACCCCCGACGGCCAGTTCCAGACCCTGGGGGCCAATGACGGCGCCTACAACCTCGAACACTTCTTCAACCAGCACCCGGCCTTGCAGCGCCTGGTCGAGCACATGAGCTCGGCCGAGATCAACGCGCTCAAGCGCGGTGGCCATGATTTTCGCAAGCTGTATGCCGCCTTTGCCGCCGCCAAGGCGTGCAAGGGCCGGCCGACGGTGATCCTGGCCAAGACCAAGAAGGGCTACGGCATGAGTGCGGCCGGCGAGTCGCGCATGACCGCGCACCAGGCCAAGAAGCTCGACGTGCAGGCGCTGCTGGCCTTCCGTGACCGCTTCCACCTGCCCTTGAGCGATGCGCAGGTGGAGCAGTTGCAGTTCTACCGGCCGGACGAAAACAGCCGGGAGATGCGCTACCTGCGCGAGCGGCGCAATGCCCTGGGCGGCAGCCTGCCGTCGCGGCGGCCCCAGGCGCGCACGCTGCCGGTACCGGCGCTGGAGGTGATGGGCGGTTTTGCGCTGCACGCCGAGGGCAAGGAGATGTCCACCACCATGGCTGCGGTGCGCATGCTCGGTGCCTGGCTCAAGGCCCCGGAACTGGGGCCGCGGGTGGTGCCGATTGTCGCCGATGAAGCGCGCACCTTCGGCATGGCCAGCCTGTTCCGGCAGATCGGCATCTACTCGCCCCATGGGCAGCGCTACGAACCCGAAGATGCCAGTTCGCTGCTTTCCTACAGGGAGTCGCGCGATGGTCAGTTGCTGGAGGAGGGCATCACCGAGGCCGGGGCCCTGTCGTCCTGGGTAGCGGCGGCCACCTCCTATGCGGTGCATGGCGAGCCGATGTTGCCGGTGTACATCTATTACTCGATGTTCGGCTTCCAGCGGGTCGGCGACCTGATATGGGCGGCGGCCGACCAGCGTGCACGTGGTCTGCTGCTGGGGGCCACGGCAGGGCGCACCACCCTGGGCGGCGAAGGCTTGCAGCACCAGGATGGCTCGAGCCTGGTGATGGCGGCCATGGTGCCCAACTGCCGCGCCTGGGAGCCGTGCTTTGCCGGCGAACTGGCGGTGCTTCTGGAACACGCGGCGCGGCGCATGCTGGTGGAGCAGTGCGACGAGTTTCACTATGTGGCGGTGATGAATGAAAGTTATCCACACCCCTCCCTGCCACCTGAAGCACATGCGGCAGTGTTGCGCGGGATGTACCGGTTTGCCGAACAGCCGGTGGAGCATGCACTGGGGCGGGTTCGCCTGCTGGGCTCCGGGGCGATCCTGCGCGAGGTGATCGCCGCGAGCGAGCTGCTGGCGGCGGACTGGGGCATCGCCAGCGAGGTGTTCAGTGTGACCAGCTTCAGCGAACTGGCGCGTGATGCACGGGATGTGCAGCGCGGGCAGCGTCTGGGGCTGGGCGGCAGCAGCCATCTGGCGCAATGCCTGGTGGGGGATGCGCCGGTGATTGCCGCGACCGATTATGTTCGTGCCTGGCCACAACTGATTGCCGAGTACGTGCCGGCGCCGTACGTGACGCTGGGCACCGACGGCTTCGGGCGCAGCGATACGCGCCAGCGGTTGCGCCAGTTCTTCGAGGTGGACCGCTTCAGTGTGGTGCTGGCCAGCTTGCAGGCGCTGGTGGATGACGGGCTGCTGGACGTCGATGTGATGGCGCAGGCACGGGCCAGGTATCCGGCGCTGGATGCGGCGGGCCCCTGGTATCGTTGATGTGAGGGGATGAAAAAAGGGGCCGGTGATCGGCCCCTTTTTTCTTTGTGTCAGATGGTTGGGTGTGGCATTCGCCGGCAAGGCCGGCTCCAGAAGGAGCGCGCCATGCCAGTGACGGGGCCGCTGCGATCAGCGCTTGAGCCCGTAATGCTCATCCAGCATGCCCGGGGTGTTCGGTGCCTTGGGCGCGTAGTCGCGTGGCACTTCGGTGTCCTTGGGCGGGGTCAGACGGTCACGCGGGCCCTGCGCCTCGGAGTGCAGTGCGGCCAGCAGGCGCTGACGGGTCTGTTCGTCCAGGGCCAGACGGTTGGCGCCTTCGGCCAGGTGGTCCTGCACTTCCTGGTAGCTCTGGGTCAGCTTCTTGACCAGCGCCGCGGTGCTGTTGAAATGGGTCACCACTTCACTCTGATAACTGTCAAAACGTTCCTGGATATCGTCCAGCTGCCGCTGGGTGCTGCTCGGGGCGGCATTGGGCAAGAGGCGGGCGACCAGGAAACCAACGACTACACCCACTACCAGGGCCAGGGTCGGCAACAACCAAACTAAGAGCGAGAGTTCCACGAGTCCTTCCTCTATAAACGGCTTTGCTTTACGTTAACGGCTCGGACCTGCGCTGTATACCGCGAGCGATCGCAAATATCTCAGACAGAATCATCAGCTAGACGAGTCGACCCCTCCAGAGGTCACGGAGTTCACCCTTGCTTATCCGCGAAACCCCCGTATTCATCGATGGCCCGGTTGGCCAGCTGGAAGCCCTGTACCTGGACGTGGCAGACCCGCGCGGCATCGTCCTGCTGTGCCACCCCAACCCCGTGCAGGGCGGCACCATGACCAACAAGGTGGTGTCGATGCTGCAGCGCACCGCACGCGATGCCGGCTACATCACCCTGCGCTTCAACTACCGCGGTGTAGGCCAGAGCGCTGGCAGCCATGACATGGGCAGCGGCGAAGTCGACGATGCACAGGCCGCTGCAGCCTGGCTGCGCGAAAAACATCCCGAATTACCTTTGACGCTGATGGGCTTCTCCTTCGGCGGCTTCGTCGCGGCCAGCCTCGGCGGCCGGCTCGAAGCCCAGGGCGTCACGCTCAAGCACCTGTTCATGGTAGCCCCGGCAGTGATGCGCCTTGGCGGTACCGACGGTCTGCCGCAGGCAGGTGCCTTGAGCGTGATCCAGCCCGAAACCGACGAGGTGATCGATCCGCAGATCGTCTACGCCTGGTCCGATGCACTGGCGCGCCCCCATGAGCTGCTGAAAGTGGCAGAATGCGGTCACTTTTTTCACGGCAAGCTGACCGACCTCAAGGATCTGGTGCTGCCACGCCTTTCGAACTGATACAAGCCTGATAAGCGATTACCCATGACCACTCGTATCCTTACCGGTATCACCACCACGGGCACGCCGCACCTTGGCAACTATGCCGGTGCCATCCGCCCGGCGGTCCTCGCCAGCCAGCAGCCGGGCGTCGACTCGTTCTACTTCCTGGCCGACTACCATGCGCTGATCAAGTGCGACGACCCGCAGCGCATCCAGCGCTCGCGTCTGGAAATCGCCGCCACCTGGCTGGCCGGCGGCCTGGACCCGGAACGCGTGACCTTCTACCGCCAGTCCGACATTCCCGAGATCCCCGAGCTGACCTGGCTGCTGACCTGCGTGGCGGCCAAGGGCCTGCTCAATCGCGCGCATGCCTACAAGGCCTCGGTGGACAAGAACCTGGAAAGCGGCGAAGACCCGGATGCGGGCGTGAGCATGGGCCTGTACAGCTATCCGGTGCTGATGGCGGCGGACATCCTGATGTTCAATGCCAACAAGGTGCCGGTGGGGCGCGACCAGATCCAGCACGTGGAAATGGCCCGTGATATCGGGCAGCGCTTCAACCACCTGTTCGGCCAGGGCAAGGACTTCTTCGCCATGCCCGAGGCGCTGATCGAGGAAAGCGTGGCCACCTTGCCGGGCCTGGACGGTCGCAAGATGTCCAAGAGCTACGACAACACCATCCCGCTGTTCACCAGTGCCAAGGAGATGAAGGACGCGATCTCGCGCATCGTCACCGACTCGCGCGCGCCGGGCGAGGCCAAGGACCCGGACAACTCGCACCTGTTCACCCTGTTCCAGGCCTTTGCCACCGCCGAGCAAGCCGAAGCCTTCCGCAGCGAGCTGCTGCAGGGGCTGGGTTGGGGCGAAGCCAAGCAGCGCCTGTTCCAGCTGGTCGACGGCCAGTTGAGCGCGCCGCGCGAGCATTACCACCAGCTGATTTCCCGCCCGGCGGACCTGGAGGACATTCTTCTGGCCGGCGCGCAGAAGGCCCGCAGGATCGCCACGCCGTTTCTTGAGCAACTGCGCGAAGCAGTGGGCCTGCGCTCGTTCCGCAGCACGGTTCAGGTCAGCGGTGAAACCAGGAAGAAGGCGGTCAAGGCGGCACGCTTCGTGAGCTTCCGTGAAGAGGACGGCAGCTTCCGCTTCCGCCTCCTGGCAGCCGACGGCGAGCAGTTGCTGCTGTCGCGCAGCTTTGCCGATGGCAAGGCGGCCGGCGCGGTGAGCAAGCAGTTGCAACTGGGCCAGCCGCTGGATGTACGTGACGAAGGCCTGGGCTTCAGCCTGTGGCTGGAAGGCGAGTGCGTGGCCGACGGCCCGCAGTTCGCCGATGCCACGGCGCGCGATGCCGCCATCGAGAGCCTGCGCGCTGCCTTGCAGCCCCAGCAGGACTGACCGTCAATCGCAAGTCTGATTGCCATTACCCGGGGCCGTCGCTACAGTGACGGCCCGCTTTTGTTGCCTTGCTAACGAATTATGACGCCCCTAGAACGATATCAAGCAGATCTGAAACGTCCCGAATTCTTCCATGACGCGGCGCAGGAAACAGCGGTGCGTCACTTGCAGCGCCTGTACGACGACCTGGTCGCGGCGCACAACAGCAAGCCGGGTGTGTTCGGCAAGCTGTTCGGCAGGAAAGAGCAGGCGCCCGTCAAGGGCCTGTATTTCTGGGGTGGGGTAGGGCGCGGCAAGACCTACCTGGTCGATACGTTCTATGAGGCGCTGCCTTTCCCGCAGAAGGTGCGTACGCACTTCCACCGCTTCATGAAGCGCGTGCACGAGGAAATGAAGACCCTCAAGGGCGAGAAGAACCCGCTGACCATCATTGCCAAGCGGTTCTCCGACGAGGCGCGGGTGATCTGCTTCGACGAGTTCTTCGTGTCCGATATCACCGACGCGATGATCCTTGGCACCCTGATGGAGGAGCTGTTCAAGAACGGCGTGACCCTGGTGGCCACCTCCAACATCGTGCCGGACGGCCTGTACAAGGACGGCCTGCAGCGTGCGCGCTTCCTGCCGGCAATTGCCCTGATCAAGCAGAACACCGACATCGTCAACGTCGACAGCGGCGTGGACTATCGCCTGCGTCACCTGGAGCAGGCCGAGCTGTTCCACTTCCCGCTGAATGAAGCGGCCCACGAAAGCCTGCGCAAGAGCTTTCGCGCATTGACGCCGGAATGCACCCAGGCGGTGGAAAACGACGTGCTGATGATCGAGAACCGCGAGATCCGTGCGCTGCGTACCTGCGACGACGTGGCCTGGTTCGACTTCCGCGAACTGTGCGACGGCCCGCGCAGCCAGAACGACTACATCGAACTGGGCAAGATCTTCCATGCGGTGCTGCTCAGTGGCGTGGAGCAGATGGGCGTGGCCACCGACGATCTGGCGCGTCGCTTCATCAACATGGTCGACGAGTTCTACGACCGCAACGTCAAGCTGATCATCTCGGCTGAAGTGGAGCTCAAGGACCTGTACACCGGCGGGCGCCTGAGCTTCGAGTTCCAGCGTACCCTGAGCCGCTTGCTGGAGATGCAGTCCCACGAGTTCCTGTCGCGGGCACACAAGCCTTAAATCGCGTCACTGCTGTCGCGGCTCACGCCCGCTCCCACAGAGGTTTGCAGCGAACCTGTGGGGGCGGGCGTGACCCGCGATAGGCCCTCAGGCCTCCTGCATGAATTGCTGCCGATACTGGTTAGGCGACAGCTCCGTGTGCTGCCTGAACAATCGCGCAAAAAAGCTGGCGTCGTCATAGCCCACCTCGTAGCTGATGGTCTTGATGCTCTTGCGCGTCCCTGACAGCAAGCCCTTCGCCGTCTCGATCCGCAGCCGTTGCAGATAATGCAGCGGCTTGTCCCCCGTCGCACTCTGGAACCTGCGCATGAAGTTGCGGATGCTCATGCCATGGTTGCGTGCCACGTCCTCGAAACGGAACTTGTCGGCGAAGTGTTCCTCCAGCCACTGCTGGATCTGCAGGATGATCAGGTCCTGGTGCAGCTTCTGTCCGCCAAAGCCCATGCGCCCCGGGGTGTAGTTGCGTTGCACCTCGTAGAGGATGTCGCGGGCCACGGCCTGGGCCACGTTGGCCCCGCAGAAGCGCTCGATCAGGTAGATGTACAGGTCGCAGGCCGAGGTGGCGCCGCCGGCGCAATAGAGGTTGTCGGCATCGGTGAGGTGTTTGTCCTGGTTCAGCGACACCTTCGGGAAGCGTTCGGCGAACTGGCCGAAGAAGCGCCAGTAGGTGGTGGCCTCCTTGCCATCGAGCAGGCCGGCCTCGGCCAGCCAGAACACGCCGCTGGCCTCGCCGCACAGCACCGCGCCTCGGGCATGCTGCTCGCGCAGCCAGGGCAGTACCTGGGGGTAGCGCTGGCACAGGGCATCGAAGTCGTCCCAGAACGCCGGCAGGATGATTACGTCGGCCTGCTCGAGGCCGCTGTCCACCGGTAGCTGCACGCCGCTGAAGCTCTGCACGGGCAGCCCGTCGGGGCTCACGAGGCGGGTTTCGAACATCGGTTGCAGGCCCAGGCCCAGTTGCTTGCCATAGCGCAGGCTGGCCAGGTGGAAGAAATCCTTGGCCTGCATCAGGGTCGATGCGAATACCTTGTCGATGGCCAGGATGCTGACGCGCCGCAGCGATGCGGTAGGTTGGGTAAACATCATTGTCGTTATTCTTATAGGGTAGAGTGGTCAATCACCGGCTGGATCGTCTTATTTTTTGGCGATTGTGTCTACCCTCGGTTCCCGCAGCGGGCTGCGGGAACCGTTGCAGCGCTTTACGGGGCGGGGTTGGGCTGATCCTGGTGGATCGCATCGATGGCGGCCAGCAGCTCGTCACCGAGCTTCAGGCTGGCGCTTGCCAGGTTGCTGTCCAGTTGCGCCAGCGAGGTGGCGCCGATGATGTTGCTGGTCACGAACGGCTGCTGGGTCACGAAGGCCAGGGCCATCTGCGCCGGGTCCAGGCCGTGCTCGCGGGCCAGGGCCACATAACGGCTGCAGGCGGCGACGGTCTGCGGGTTGGAATAGCGCGAGAAGCGGTTGAACAGGGTCAGGCGGCCGTTTTCCGGGCGCGCGCCGTTCTCGTACTTGCCCGACAGCATGCCGAAGGCCAGCGGCGAGTAGGCCAGCAGGCCGCACTGCTCGCGGATGGCGATTTCCGCCAGGCCCACTTCGAAGCTGCGGTTGAGCAGGTTGTACGGGTTCTGGATCGAGACCGCACGGGGCCAGCCGCGGCTTTCGGCCAGTTGCAGGAACTTCATGGTGCCCCACGGGGTTTCGTTGGACAGGCCGATGTGGCGGATCTTGCCTGCCTTGACCTGCTCGTCGAGCACTTCGAGGGTTTCTTCCAGCGGCGTGAAGTGGTCCTGGGGCAGGTGCTGGTAGCCCAGCTTGCCGAAGAAGTTGGTGCTGCGCTCGGGCCAGTGCAGCTGGTACAGGTCGATCCAGTCGGTCTGCAGGCGCTTGAGGCTGGCGTCCAGGGCCGCCACGATGTGCTGGCGGTTGTGCTTGAGCTGGCCGTCGCGAATGTGGCTGATGCCGTTGCCGGGGCCGGCCACCTTGCTGGCCAGGATCCAGTCGGCGCGATCGCCGCGCTGGCTGAACCAGTTGCCGATGATCTGCTCGGTGGCCGAGTAGGTTTCCGGGCGCGGTGGCACCGGGTACATCTCCGCGGTATCGATGAAATTGATCCCGGCCGCCTTGGCCCGTTCGATCTGGGCGAAGCCCTCGGCCTGGTCGTTCTGCTCGCCCCAGGTCATGCTGCCCAGGCACAATGCACTCACGTTGAGGTCGGTGCGACCCAGCTGGCGATACTCCATGACGATCTCCACGGCAAAAGAAGCATAAAAGCAGGTTGATATTTTTTCTGCAATCTGGATAATTCTGCACCTCTCTCAGCAGTGGAAGTGATGCCCCGCCGCCGAAGAATCTTGCCGAGTATTGGACGTGCTGACCCGAGCCCCCGATAGCGTCCGTATCCGGCTGCCTTTGACCTTGTCAAAGTACGCACTATTCAGTAAGATCTGCCGTCTTAAAATTGCGGGACGGCCCCTGAGGCTATAAAGAATGAAAACTTTTACTGCTAAACCGGAAACAGTAAAACGCGACTGGTTCGTCGTTGACGCTGCTGGCAAGACCCTGGGTCGTCTGGCCACTGAGATCGCGAGCCGTCTGCGTGGCAAGCACAAGCCAGAATACACCCCTCACGTTGACACCGGCGACTACATCGTCGTGATCAATGCCGAGCAGGTACGTGTTACTGGTGCCAAGACTTCGGACAAAATGTACTACTCCCACTCCGGTTTCCCGGGCGGCATCAAGGAAATCAACTTCGAGAAGTTGATCGCCAAAGCGCCTGAGCGCGTGATCGAGACCGCGGTAAAGGGCATGCTGCCTAAAAACCCGCTGGGTCGCGACATGTACCGTAAGCTGAAAGTCTATGCGGGCGCTGTACACCCTCATACTGCTCAGCAGCCCCAAGAACTGAAGATTTAACGGAATAGTTCATTATGTCGGCGACTCAAAATTACGGCACTGGCCGTCGCAAGACTGCAACCGCACGCGTTTTCCTGCGTCCGGGTACTGGCAGCATCTCCATCAACAACCGCTCCCTCGAGACCTTCTTCGGTCGTGAAACCGCGCGCATGGTAGTTCGCCAGCCGCTGGAACTCACCGAAACCACCGAGAAGTTCGACATCTACGTCACCGTCATCGGTGGTGGTGTCAGCGGTCAAGCGGGCGCTATCCGTCACGGTATCACACGTGCACTGATGGACTACGACGAAACCCTGCGTGGCGCTCTGCGCAAAGCTGGCTTCGTTACCCGTGACGCTCGTGAAGTCGAGCGTAAGAAAGTGGGTCTGCGTAAAGCACGTAAGCGTCCTCAGTACTCCAAGCGTTAATTCGCTTCGGCGTTCAAAAAAAGCCCGGTTCCTGGTGGAACCGGGCTTTTTTTATGTCTTGAATAAAAGGGGCTGCCGACCCTGTGTGACAACTTGCCGCATAGACGCAGGTCAAGTGCTATAAGGGATACAGCCTTTATGCCGGGTAATAACCTTGTCTTCGATGGGTCTTTTCATTACCATGCGGCAAATTTTTAGCAGTTCGAAATTTATTTTTAGCAGTTCGAAATTTACTTAGTAGATGCCTGTTGCAACAGGCCACAAAGCTGATGGGAGAGGACTGAATGAGCAATGACGGCGTCAATGCAGGCCGGCGTCGCTTCCTGGTAGCAGCCACGTCCGTGGTGGGTGCTGCAGGAGCGGTGGGGGCTGCGGTCCCGTTCGTAGGGTCATGGTTTCCCAGTGCCAAGGCGAAAGCTGCCGGTGCACCGGTCAAGGTCAACATCGCCAAGGTGGAGCCCGGCCAGCAGATGATTGCTGAATGGCGCGGCCAACCCGTGTTCATCGTCCGCCGCACCGAGGAGATCCTGGGCAACCTGAAGAAGATCACCGGTGAGCTCTCCGACCCCGAGTCCAAGGCGTCGGAGCAGCCGGCCTACGTCGACCCGTCGAACCGCTCGATCAAGCCGGAAATCCTCGTGCTCGTCGGCCTGTGCACCCACCTGGGCTGCTCGCCGACCTTCCGTCCCGAAGTGGCGCCTGTCGACCTGGGTCCCAAGTGGGTGGGTGGCTATTTCTGCCCATGCCACGGCTCCCACTACGACCTCGCCGGCCGCGTCTACAAGTCCCAGCCAGCGCCGCTCAATCTGCCAGTGCCACCGCACTCGTACGAGTCGGATGACATCATCGTCGTCGGCGTCGATCAGGAGAACGCGTGATGAGTAAGTTCATGGACTGGGTTGACGCCCGCTTCCCCGCCACCAAGATGTGGGAAGATCACCTGAGCAAGTACTACGCACCGAAGAACTTCAACTTCTTCTATTTCTTCGGCTCCCTGGCCCTGCTGGTCCTGGTCAACCAGATCGTGACCGGCGTGTGGCTGACCATGAGCTTCACCCCTTCGGCCGAAGAGGCGTTCGCCTCGGTCGAATACATCATGCGTGACGTCGAATACGGCTGGATCCTGCGCTACCTGCACTCCACGGGTGCGTCGGCGTTCTTCATCGTGGTCTACCTGCACATGTTCCGTGGCCTGCTCTACGGCTCGTACCAGAAGCCACGCGAGTTGGTATGGCTGTTCGGCATGCTGATCTACCTGGCGCTGATGGCAGAGGCCTTCATGGGCTACCTGCTGCCCTGGGGCCAGATGTCGTACTGGGGTGCCCAGGTGATCATCTCGCTGTTCGGCGCCATCCCGGTCATCGGCGGCGACCTGACCCAGTGGATCCGTGGCGACTACCTGATCTCCGGCATTACCCTGAACCGCTTCTTCGCCCTGCACGTGGTGGCCCTGCCGATCGTGATTCTCGGCCTGGTGGTGCTGCACATCCTGGCGCTGCACGAAGTGGGTTCGAACAACCCGGATGGCGTGGACATCAAGAAGAAAAAGGACGAGAACGGCATTCCGCTGGACGGCATCCCGTTCCACCCGTACTACACCGTCAAGGATATCGTCGGCGTGGTGGTGTTCCTGTTCGTCTTCTGCATGATCGTGTTCTTCTTCCCGGAAATGGGCGGCTACTTCCTGGAGAAACCCAACTTCGAACAGGCCAACGCGTTCAAGACCCCGGAGCACATCGCCCCTGTGTGGTACTTCACGCCGTTCTACGCGATCCTGCGTGCGGTACCCGACAAGCTGCTGGGCGTGATCGCCATGGGTGCTGCGATCGCGGTGCTGTTCGTGCTGCCATGGCTGGACCGTAGCCCGGTCAAGTCGATGCGCTACAAGGGCTGGATGAGCAAGGCCTGGCTGTGGGTGTTCTGCATCTCCTTCGTGATCCTGGGCGTGCTCGGCGTGCTGGCGCCAACCCCGGGCCGCACCTTGCTGTCGCAGGTATGTACCTTCCTGTATTTCGCCTACTTCATTCTGATGCCGTTCTACACCAGGCTCGAGAAGACCAAACCGGTTCCGGAAAGGGTGACTGGCTGATGAAAAAGCTATTTGCAGTATTGCTCCTGGCAGTGATGCCTTCGCTGACCTTCGCCGCCGAACACGGCGTGGAACTGGACAAGGTCGACATCGACCTGACCGACAAGGCCGCCATGCAGGACGGCGCACGGACCTTTGCCAACTATTGCATGGGTTGCCACAGCGCCAAGTTCCAGCGTTACGAGCGTGTCGCCGATGACCTGGGCATCCCGCACGAGCTGATGCTCGAGAAGCTGGTGTTCACCGGCGCCAAGATCGGCGACCACATGAACATCGGCATGCAGCCGGCCGACGCCAAGGCCTGGTTCGGTGCGGCGCCGCCCGACCTGACCCTGGTGGCGCGGGTACGCGGCACCGATTGGCTGTACAGCTACCTGCGGGCCTTCTACGAGGACCCGTCACGCCCTTGGGGTGTGAACAACAAGGTCTTCCCCAACGTTGGCATGCCAAACGTGCTGGTGGGCCTGCAGGGGCGTCAGGTGGTCGGTTGCAAGCAGATCCAGACCGTGGTCGAGGGCAAGAAGCAGTTTGACCCGCTCACCGGTGCCCCGCTGACCCACGAAGCGTGCGATCAGCTGACCATCGTGCCGAAATCCGGTACCCTGACCGACGAGCAGTTCGACGAGAAGGTCAAGAACCTGGTGACCTTCCTGGCCTACTCGGCCAACCCGGTCAAGCTGCAGAGCCAGCGCATCGGCACCTACGTGCTGCTGTACCTGGCCTTCTTCTTCGTGTTCGCCTACCTGCTCAAGCGCGAATACTGGAAGGACGTGCACTGATCACAGGGTAAAATCTGTTAGTTTAACGCGCGCCCTGGGGTCCCTCTGCAGTATGGAGGGCCCCCAGGGCGCGTTTGCATTTGTAATTTCATAAGTTCAACACGCGAGGAGGACCCCCATGGGCGTGACCAATCGGTTAGCCTGCTACTCCGACCCCGCTGATCATTATTCTCATCGGGTGCGCATCGTTCTCGCCGAGAAAGGTGTCGGCGTCGAGATCATCAGTGTCGAAGCCGGGCGCCAGCCGCCCAAGCTGCTGGAAGCCAACCCGTATGGCAGCGTGCCGACCCTGGTTGATCGTGACCTGGCGTTGTATGAGTCGACCGTGGTGATGGAATACCTCGACGAGCGCTACCCGCACCCGCCGCTGTTGCCGGTCTACCCGGTGGCGCGTGCCAACAGCCGCCTGCTGATCCACCGTATCCAGCGTGACTGGTGTTCGCTGGTGGACCTGATTCTCGACCCGCGCAGCAAGGAGCCTGCCCGCGTGCAGGCGCGCAAGGAGCTGCGCGAGAGCCTTACCGGCGTTTCGCCGTTGTTCGCCGACAAGCCTTGTTTCCTGAGTGAGGAGCAAAGCCTGGTGGATTGTTGTCTATTGCCCATACTGTGGCGTTTGCCGGTATTGGGTATCGAACTGCCGCGGCCAGCCAAGCCGCTGCTCGATTACATGGAGCGTCAGTTTGCGCGGGAAGCCTTCAAGGCCAGCCTGTCCGCCGCTGAACGCGATATGCGTTAGGTTTTAAGGAGCCGTTGATGAACTCCAGTCGTCCGTATCTGGTGCGAGCCTTGTATGAGTGGATCGTGGACAACGATTGCACGCCGCACATGCTGGTCAATGCCGAGTACCCTGCGGTGCAGGTGCCTCAGGGCTTCGCCAGCGATGGCCAGATCGTTTTGAACGTGTCGCCCAATGCCGTGCGTCACTTGCACATGGATAACGAAGCCGTGAGCTTCGAGGGGCGTTTCGGTGGGGTTGCCCACACGCTGTACGTGCCTGCCGGCGCCATCCTGGGTATCTATGCCCGTGAGAATGGCCAGGGCATGGTGTTCGAGCTCGAGCCGCCCCTGATGGAGGATGACGACCTCGAGGACGAGGGCGTCGAGCCGGATGATGACGGCCCGCCGAGTGGCGGGCAGCCGCCGCGGCCAAGTGGGCGTCCGAGCCTGAAAGTGGTGAAATGAAAAAAGGCGACCTTGCGGGGTCGCCTTTTTTTTGGGCCTGTGTGCTTACAGGTCGGTGATGGTGCGCACCTGATCCTTGTTCACACGGGTGCGTTTGCCGTCGAGCTGCTGGAACTCGTAGAAGCCGGAGCTGCGTTCGAGTTTCGGCGCGTCGACCGCCTGGAACTCACGGCCATCATTGAGGGTGATCAGGCTTGGGGTGGAGCAGCCGGCCAGGGTGGCGAAGGTAGCGATCAGCAGGGTGGCGAACAGGCCGTTCTTCATGGGTATTCCTGTGGGGTGTCGGTGGGGGTTGCGGTGCGCCGGCGGCTTCACGCCCTTCACCGGTGAGGCCGGCGAAGGGCGTGAAGCCGCGGTCAGTCAATGTATTCGAACAGCTTGACGATCTTCTGCACACCCGACACGCCTTGCACCAGGTTGGTGGCCTGATTGGCTTCCTGCTGGGTCAGCAGGCCCAGCAGGTAGACGATGCCGTTCTCGGTCACCACCTTGATGCGCGAACCGGGGATGTTGCTGTCGGTCAGCATCTGGGCCTTGATCTTGGTGGTCAGCCAGGCGTCATTGTTGCGTGCCAGCAGCGAGGAGGGCGGCAGCACCTGAAGTTCGTTGTGCACCTTCTTGACCCGCTGCACCTGACCGGCGGTCTGCTCGGCCAGGCTCTTGAGGTCGGCGCGCGGGGTCTGCCCGGCCAGCAGCACGATGCCGTTGAAGCTGGTGACGACGATGTGCGAGTTCTTGTCCAGGTCCGGGCTGGCCTTGGCCACGTTCACCGCTACCTTGGTTTCGATCAGCGAGTCGTCGATCTTGCTGCCGAAGGTGCGAGTGCCGCGATCGTCCTCGATCGGGTTTTCGCGGCTGGCAGTAATCACCGAACTGCAGCCGGTGATGCTCAGGCACAGGGTCAGGGCCATCAGGCCAAGGCGATTAGGGGTCATTCTTCACTCCCGAACAATTGGCTGTCGATCAAGTCGCAAAGGCAGTGGATCGCCAGCAGGTGGACTTCCTGGATGCGTGCGGTGACGGTGGCCGGTACGCGAATCTCCACATCTTCGGGCAGCAGCAGCGAGGCCATGCCGCCGCCATCGCGTCCGGTCAGAGCTACGACAATCATTTCGCGATCATGTGCGGCCTGGATCGCCTGAATGATGTTCGCCGAGTTGCCGCTGGTGGAAATCGCCAGCAGCACGTCGCCCGGTTGGCCCAGGGCGCGGATCTGCTTGGAGAAGATCTCGTTGTAGCTGTAGTCGTTGGCGATCGAGGTAATGGTCGAGCTGTCGGTGGTCAGCGCGATGGCCGGCAGGCTCGGGCGCTCGCGCTCGAAGCGGTTGAGCAGTTCGGACGAGAAGTGCTGGGCATCGCCCGCCGAGCCGCCGTTGCCGCAGGCGAGCATCTTGCCCTCGTTGAGCAGCGCGTTGACCATCACCTGACTGGCTTGCTCGATGTGTGGTGCAAGGACTTCCATCGCCTGTTGCTTGGTGTTGATGCTGGCCTGGAATAGCTGGCGAATTCGGGATTGCATGTCCATCTGTGTGACCTTAAGTGGGGCGGCTGGTCGGGCGTGTCGCAACGTCTTGAAGACCCTGCGGCACATGACTGTGCAGCCCGCGAAACAAAGAGCAAAAAAGTTGAGTGGGTAACGGATGCATCAAGCGGGGCGGGTTCAACTGTCGAAAGCGTTCTTCAGCCAGTCGAGCGGTGTGCCCGAGTGGCCGCGGCCCTGCAGGGCAATCACGTCGAAACGACAGGGCTGGTTGGCCCAGCGCGCCTCCTGCTGCAGAAAATACTGGGCCGCTAGCACCAGTTTTTGCTGTTTGCGGGTATCGACGCTGGCCAGTGCTCCGCCAAAGCCCGCGTGCAGCCGGTAGCGGACTTCGACGAATACTACTGTATCGCCGTCAAGCATGACCAGATCAAGCTCGCCGCGTTTGCATCGCCAGTTCTGCGCCAGCAACTGCAGGCCCTGCGCCTGAAGGTAATGCAGGGCCTGCTGTTCGGCCGCGATACCCGCGGCCTGGCGAGAACCGTCGGGCATCAGCGCGGGGTGTCCGGCAGGCGCTTGACCTGACCGCCGGTGAACTCGGCCCATGGCAACTGGCGTTCGATGCGTTGGTTGGCGTTCATGCTCAGGCTGCCGGACAGGCCTTCGATACGGTTGTCCGGCAGTGCCTTGAGCTGGCCCAGGCGCGGCGCGAGGCTGTAGGCATCGGCACCCATCGCGTACAAGCGACCGATGCTGCCGGCCGCTTGCGGCCACTGGCGTACCACCTGCTGGCGCAGGCTGTTGCCGGTGTCGAGCAGCCACGGCGTTTCGCAGAAGCGAATGCCGTTCATGTCGTTGTACTCGTTGACGTTGCCGCTGGCGCTGTACACGTTGGAGGTGGCGTACACCGGTACGTCACCGGCGTACTGGAAGTTCAGTGTCGGCTTGATCTGCTGGGCCTGGGTCGGGGTTGCGGCCAGGAAGATGAAATCGATGTCCTGGCGACGCGATGGCTGTGCCGAGACACTGCCGCCCACGGTGCTCTGCAGGCTCTTGGCGCGGCCTTCGCTCTGGCGCAGCTGGAACAGGTCGGCGATCTGCTGGGCCAGGGCCACCGGCTGCGACACGTGGGCAGCGGCAATCAGGGTGCCGCCCTTGGCTTCCCAGTCCTGGCGGAAGGCCTTGAGTACGCGATCGCCCCATTCGCCGCTCGGCACCAGGGCCACGGCACGACGCATGCCGTCGGCCTGGGCGCGGCGCGAGACTTCGCGGGCTTCGTCTTCGGCGGCCAGGCCGAACTGGAACAGTTGCGCCGGGCCGGTCTGGCCGGCGTCGCTGTAGTTCAGTGCCAGGGTGGTGATCGGCAGTTGCGGGTAGGCGCTCATCTGCTTGACCAGGTTCTTCTCGAGCGGGCCTACCACCAGCTGGACACCGCTGGCCTGGGCCTTGCGGTAGAAGTCATCGAGCGAGGTCAGGCGCGAGCTGTCGAAGACTTCGACCGAAGGCGGCTTCTGGCCGGCCTGCTGGGCCTGGAAGTGCGCCGCCATGAAACCGTCGCGCAGGGCGCGGGCAACACCTGCCAGCGGGCCTTCCTGGGGCAGCAGCAGGGCGATCTTGGTCAGCGGCTGGCTGGCCAGTTCCTTGAGTTTGAGTAGGGGCTGTGGCAGTTGCACGGCGGCAGGGTGGCCGGCGTGCTGGTTGCGCCAGGCTTCGATGGCGGCCTGCTGCTGTTCGAGGGTGCCGGCGCTCTTGACGGCCAGGGCCAGGCTGGTCCAGCCGGCCATCACGTCGGTGCCGGTGCCTTGCAGTTGTTCGGTGGGCAGGGCGGCAACCAGGTTCCAGATGGCCTCGTGGTTGGCACTGGCGGCGGCGCCGCTGAGCAGGGGAGCCATGGCGACGCGCTGTTGCGCGGCATCCAGGGTCTGGCCATCGGCTTCCAGGGCGGCGGCGTGCACGCTGCGGGTGCGCACCTGAAGCTCGGGCGGCAGTTCGTCCAACCGGGCCAGGCTCGGGTGGCTCAGGGCGGTGAGGGCGGCCTTGGGCTGGTTGCGGCTCATCGCCAGCTCGGCGCCAAGGGTGCTGGCGAACACTTGCTGGGCCGGCTTGAGGGTGTCCAGTGGCACCAGCTCGAGGATCCGCGAGGCCCGTGCGAAGTCTTTCTGGTGGTAGGCCAGGTCAGCGGCGCTCAGGCGCAGCAGTGCAGCCTTTTCAGGTGTCTTGCTGGTGGCGGCCTGGTCGAGCAGTTGCTCGATGCTGGCATCCGGAGTGCGCGGCAGCTCACCCAGGCTGGACGAGGGCGAACTGGCGCAGGCTGCCAGCAGGGCAGCGAGGCAGAGGGCTGAGAGCAGCCGCAGGCAAGCGATCATGTAAAAATCCTGTTACTCGATCAAATTAACCTGCAATTGTACCCAAGCGCTGGCCGGGGCGCGATCTTGCTGGCGTTAATCCTTCAATATAGGTCGCCCTGCGCAGGCGTGCCGCCGCTGTGGGTAACGCATTGTTGCCGCGTTACGGGCTACAATGGCGCTTTGTTCTCTATTTACAGGTGTGTGCTGTGACCGATGCTCCAGGTGCTTCCAATTCCACTGCCGGCAAGCTTTTCGTGGTGGCTACGCCCATTGGCAACCTGGATGACATGAGCGCCCGGGCCTTGAAGGTACTGCGCGAGGCGGCGCTGATCGCGGCCGAGGACACGCGCCACTCGGTCCGCCTGCTGCAGCACTTCGGCATCAACACGCCGCTGGCCGCCTGTCACGAGCACAACGAGCGCGACGAGGGCAGCCGCTTCATCACGCGCCTGCTGGCCGGCGACGATGTGGCGTTGATCTCCGATGCCGGTACGCCGCTGATCTCTGACCCGGGCTACCACCTGGTGCGCCAGGCGCGAGCGGCGGGCATCGATGTGGTGCCGGTACCGGGCGCCTGCGCACTGATCGCGGCGTTGTCGGCGGCGGGCCTGCCGTCCGACCGGTTCATCTTCGAGGGTTTTCTGCCGGCCAAGGCGGTAGGTCGCCGCGCGCGCCTGAGCCAGGTCAAGGAAGAACCCCGTACGCTGATTTTCTATGAGGCGCCGCACCGCATTCTGGAGTGTCTGCAGGACATGGAGGCGGTGTTTGGCGGCGAACGGCCGGCGTTGCTGGCTCGTGAGCTGACCAAGACCTTCGAGACCCTGAAGGGGCTGCCCCTGGCCGAGCTGCGCGCGTTTGTCGAAAACGACAGCAATCAGCAGCGTGGGGAGTGCGTGGTGCTGGTGGCGGGCTGGACCGCCCCGGAGAACGAAGAGGCCGTGAGCAGCGAAGTGATGCGCGTGCTTGATCTTCTGCTGGCAGAGATGCCGCTCAAGCGTGCAGCAGCCCTGGCGGCGGAAATTACCGGGGTGCGGAAGAATGTTTTGTATCAAATAGCGTTGGAAAAACAGAAAGACCACTAATGTCATAGTGATATTATTTGTTTTATCGCTTGTTCTCGGGGCCCGCTGCCGTTAACCTTTGCGGCGGAGAGTCGATTGGACAGTCGCTGCCTTCTTTTGTTCCGCAAAAGAGGGGGGAGGAAAGTCCGGGCTCCATAGGGCGGAGTGCCAGGTAATGCCTGGGGGGCGTGAGCCTACGGAAAGTGCCACAGAAAATAACCGCCTAAGCACTTCGGTGCCGGTAAGGGTGAAAAGGTGCGGTAAGAGCGCACCGCACGGCTGGCAACAGTCCGTGGCTAGGTAAACCCCACTCGGAGCAAGACCAAATAGGGTTCCATATGGCGCGGCCCGCGTTGGAACCGGGTAGGTTGCTAAAGGCGTCCAGTGATGGCCGTCGTAGAGGAATGACTGTCCTCGACAGAACCCGGCTTACAGATCGACTCTCCACCTTTTCCCTTCCTGCTTGATTCGATAGCAGATGTGTTCTGGTAATACCAAAAAAATCTTACTCTTCATAAATCACTTTAACTTTGCACTCTATCCGTTTGAGTGAATTTGCCTTTCCCCGTCAAAACCCCTCTCGATTCTCCTCTTTGTATCGCCTTGTTGCTCTAAATCGCCGATCTGTAAGGGTTTTCCTTATAAGCGCGCCTTGACGGTGTGGTGGGCGGATTCCTATAGTGTGCGCAAGTGGCGGAAAGTGGCATGAAGTGGGTTTTCAGACACAAAAAAGCTAACATTTAGGGAAGTGCAGCCGTGTTTCGCGGAGCCAACGCAATCAACCTCGACGCAAAAGGCCGTCTCGCAATGCCGAGCCGGTACCGTGACGAGCTCGATTCGCGCAGTTCCGGGCAGTTGATCGTGACGATCGACGCGGTTGACCCCTGCTTGTGCGTGTATCCGCTGGATGAGTGGGAACTGATCGAAGCCAAGCTGCGTGCCTTGCCGTCGTTACGCGAAGAGAACCGTCGCCTGCAGCGTCTGCTGATCGGCAATGCGGTGGATCTGGAGCTCGACGGCAGTGGGCGTTTCCTGGTGCCACCGCGTCTGCGCGAGTACGCCAAGCTGGACAAGCGGGCGATGCTGGTGGGGCAACTGAACAAATTCCAACTGTGGGACGAGGACGCCTGGAACGCTGTTGCTGCAGCTGACCTGGTGGCCATTCAACAACCGGGCGCGATGCCTGATGAACTGCGTGATCTGATCCTGTGACTATAGATAGTGGCTTCAAACACATCACCGTACTGCTTGACGAAGCCGTCGAGGCTCTCGCCGTACGCGCCGATGGCTGCTATCTGGATGGCACCTTCGGGCGTGGCGGGCACAGCCGGCTGATTCTCCAGCACCTGGGGCCGCAGGGTCGGCTGCTGGGGTTCGACAAGGACCCACAAGCGATTGCCACCGGGCAAGCGCTGGCGGCCGAAGACGGCCGCTTTGTCATTGTGCAGCGCAGTTTCGCCGAGCTGGGCGCCGAAGTCGCCGAGCGGGGCCTGTCCGGCAAGGTCAATGGCATCCTGCTCGACCTGGGCGTGTCCTCGCCGCAGCTCGATGACCCCGAGCGCGGCTTCAGTTTCATGAACGACGGCCCGCTGGACATGCGCATGGACCCGAGTCGTGGTGTCAGCGCAGCCGAGTTCATCGCCACCGCGCCGGCCGAAGAAATCGCCCGCGTGTTCAAGGAGTACGGCGAAGAGCGTTTCGCCAAGCGCATGGCCAACGCCGTGGTCGCCCGTCGCGAGCAGCAACCCTTTACCCGTACCGCCGACCTCGCCGAAGTGCTCAAGGTCGCCAACCCCGCGTGGGAAAAGGGCAAGAACCCCGCCACCCGTGCTTTCCAGGGGCTGCGCATTCACGTCAACAACGAGCTGGGCGACCTCGAAGCCGGGCTCGAGGCTGCCCTCGACACGCTCGAGATCGGTGGCCGTCTGGTGGTCATCAGCTTCCATTCGCTGGAAGACCGCATCGTCAAGCTGTTCATGCGCAAGCTGGCCAAGGGAGAGGCCGACAACCTGCCGCGCAACCTGCCGGTACAACACAAGCCCTTCGAGCCCAAGATCAAGGTCCATGGCAAGGCGCAGTTCGCCTCCGAGGCCGAGCTCAAGGCCAACCCGCGCTCGCGTAGCGCGGTCATGCGTGTGGCGGAGAAGCTGCGTTGAGCAGGCTTTTCGCCAAGCCCTTGCCAGGCGGCAGCTTCCTGATGCTGCTGCTGTTCATTGGCGTGCTCGTTTCGTCGGTGGCGGTGTCCTACAGTGCGCACTGGAACCGCCAGTTGCTCAATACCCTGTACGGCGAGCTCAACGAACGCGACAAGGCGCAGGCCGAGTGGGGCCGGTTGATTCTGGAACAGAGCACCTGGACCGCCCACAGCCGCATCGAGAATCTGGCCAGCGAACAGCTGCACATGCGCATTCCCGCCGCTGACGAAGTACGGATGGTGGCGCCATGATGAAACTTGAAGGCGCACTCTACCCGTGGCGGTTCCGCGTTGTGGTCGGCCTGCTGGTGATCATGGTGGGGGCCATTGCCTGGCGTATCGTCGACCTGCAGGTGGTCGACCGCGACTTCCTCAAGGGGCAGGGCGATGCCCGCAGCCTGCGTCACATTCCGATTCCTGCGCACCGCGGGCTGATCACCGACCGCAACGGCGAGCCGCTGGCCGTGAGTACGCCGGTTACCACCCTGTGGGCCAACCCCAAGGAGATGCAGGCTGCCAAGGACCGCTGGCCGGCGCTTGCCGCCGCGCTCAAGCAGAACCCGCAGCAACTGGCCGAGCGCCTCGAACAGCAGGCCAACAAGGAATTCATCTACCTGGTCCGCGGCCTTACCCCGGAGCAGGGCCAGGTGGTGCTCGACCTCAAGGTGCCCGGCGTGTATGGCATCGAAGAGTTCCGCCGCTTCTATCCAGCCGGCGATGTCGCTGCGCACATGGTCGGGTTCACCGACCTCGACGATCACGGTCGCGAGGGGGTGGAGCTCGCCTACGACGAGTGGCTGGCCGGGGTGCCCGGCAAGCGGCAGGTGATCAAGGACCGGCGCGGCCGGCTGATCAAGGACGTACAGGTCACCAAGAACGCCAAGGCCGGCAAGACCTTGGCGTTGTCCATCGACCTGCGTCTGCAGTACCTGGCCACCCGCGAACTGCGTAACGCGATTGCCGAACAGGAAGCCAAGGCCGGTAGCCTGGTGATCATGGATGTGAAGACCGGCGAAGTGCTGGCCATGGTCAACCAGCCCACCTACAACCCCAACAACCGCCGCAGCATGTTCCCGGCGGCGATGCGCAACCGTGCCATCATCGACGTGTTCGAGCCGGGCTCCACGGTCAAGCCTTTCTCCATGAGCGCCGCCCTGCAAAGTGGGCGCTGGAAGCCGACCGACAAGGTCGAGGTCTATCCGGGCACCCTGCAGCTGGGCCGCTACACCATTCGTGACGTGTCCAGGAGCGAAGGCCCGATCCTCGACCTGACCGGCATCCTGATCAACTCCAGTAACGTGGGCATGAGCAAGATCGCCTTCGATATCGGTGGCGAATCCATCTACCGCGTGATGTCGCAACTGGGCCTGGGCCAGTACACCGGCCTGGGCTTCCCGGGCGAGCGTGTCGGCAACCTGCCCAACCACCGCGAGTGGCGCAAGGCCGAGACCGCGACCCTGTCCTACGGCTACGGCCTGTCGGTGACCGCGTTGCAGCTGGTGCATGCCTACGCCGCGCTGGCCAACAACGGCAAGATGGTACCGCTGAGCATTCTCAAGGTGGACAAGACCCCGGAAGCCACCCAGGTGGTGCCCGAGGATACCGCCAAGACCATCCAGGGCATGCTGCAGCAGGTCATCGAAGCGCCACGTGGCGTGTTCCGTGCGCAGGTGCCTTCCTATCACGTGGGCGGCAAGTCGGGTACGGCCCGTAAGGCCACGGTCGGTTCCAAGGGCTACACCGAGAACGCCTACCGCTCGCTGTTCACCGGCTTCGGCCCGATGAGCGATCCGCGCTATGCCATCGTGGTGGTGATCGACGAGCCGAGCAAGGGTGGCTACTTCGGCGGCCTGGTATCGGCGCCGGTATTCAGCAAGGTCATGTCCGGCACCCTGCGACTGATGAACGTGCCGCCAGACAACCTGCCGGCTCCTACTCCACAGCAGCAGGCCGGTGCTGCGCCCGCCAAGGGAGGGCGCGGTTGATGTCGATGCCATTGAGTAAGCTGTTTGCCCTGAGCGGCAACAACGACCCGTTGATCCGCGAACTGACCCTGGACAGCCGCAAGGTCCGTGCCGGGGACTTGTTCCTGGCGGTGCCGGGTGCGCGTGTCGACGGGCGCGAGCATATTGCCGATGCGCTCAAGCGCGGCGCGGCAGCCGTGGCCTATGAAGTGCAGAACACCACCGTGCTGCCGATCACCGATGTGCCGATGATTCCGGTCAAGGGCCTGATTGCCCAGCTGTCGGATATCGCGGGGCGCTTCTATGGCGAGCCGAGCCGCCAGCTCGAGCTGATCGGCGTGACTGGCACCAACGGCAAGACCAGCGTCACCCAGCTGGTGGCCCAGGCGCTCGACCTGCTGGGCCAGCACTGCGGCCTGATCGGCACCCTGGGTACCGGTTTCTACGGCCAGCTGCAAAGTGGCCGGCTGACCACGCCAGATCCGATTGCCGTGCAGTCGACCCTGGGCGACCTGAAGAAGGCTGGCGCCAAGGCCGTGGCCATGGAAGTGTCCTCCCATGCGCTGGAACAGGGCCGGGTAGCGGCACTGGCCTTCGACATCGTGGTAATGACCAACCTGTCACGCGATCACCTGGACTACCACGGCAGCATGGAGGCTTACCAGGCCGCCAAGGCGCGCCTGTTCGCCTGGCCCGACCTGCGTTCGCGGGTGGTCAATCTGGACGATGCCTTCGGGCGTGAGCTGGCGGCGCAGAAGGGTGATTCGCGTCTGATCAGCTACAGCCTCGTCGACCCTGCCGCCTCGCTGTACTGCCGCGAAGCGAAGTTCGACGACGATGGCGTGCGTGCGGTGCTGGTAACGGCACAGGGCGAGCATATGCTGCGCAGCCGCCTGCTCGGGCGCTTCAACCTCAGCAACATGCTGGCCGCGGTCGGCACGCTGATGGCGATGGATCATCCGCTGGACGAAATTCTCAAGGTCACGCCGCAGCTCGAAGGCCCCGTAGGGCGCATGCAGCGCCTGGGCGGTGGCAGCAAGCCGTTGGTGGTGGTCGATTACGCCCACACCCCCGATGCCCTGGAAAAGGTCCTCGAAGCCCTGCGTCCCCATGCGCAAGGCAAGCTGCTGTGCCTGTTCGGCTGCGGCGGCGACCGCGATCGCGGCAAGCGCCCGCTGATGGCCGAAGTGGCCGAGCGCCTGGCCGACCGCGTGCTGGTCACCGACGACAACCCGCGCAGCGAGGCGCCCCAGCAGATTTTCGACGATATCCGCCCAGGCTTCGCCCGGGGTGAAAGCGTCGAGTTCATCGCCGGCCGTGGCCCGGCGATTGCGCACCTGATTGCCACCGCCGCTGCCGACGACGTCATCGTGCTGGCGGGCAAGGGGCACGAGGATTACCAGGAGATCAACGGCGAGCGCCATGACTTCTCCGACCTGGTCGAGGCCGAGAGAGCCCTAGCAGCCTGGGAGGCCCCGAATGCTTGAGTCAATGTCCCTCAGCCAGTTGGTAGCGCCGCTGCAGGGCCGCCTGCATGGCCAGGATGCAACCTTCGATGGCGTCAGCATCGACAGCCGCGCGATCACCCCTGGCCAGTTGTTCGTCGCCCTGGCCGGGCCGCGTTTCGACGGTCACGATTACCTGGACGAAGTGGCAGCCAAGGGCGCCGTCGCGGCGCTGGTGCAGCACGAAGTGCCGGGCAGCAGCCTGCCGCAACTGGTGGTTGCCGATACCCGCCTGGGCCTGGGCCAGTTGGGGGCGCTCAATCGCGCCGCCTTCGACAAGCCGGTTGCCGCAATCACTGGCTCCAGTGGCAAGACCACGGTCAAGGAGATGCTGGCCAGCATCCTGCGCACCCGCGGGCCGGTACTGGCCACCCGTGGCAACCTCAACAACGACTTCGGCGCACCGCTGACCCTGCTAGAACTGGCCCCGCACCATACGGCGGCGGTCATCGAGCTGGGCGCCTCGCGCATCGGCGAAATCGCCTACACCGTCGGCCTGACCCGGCCGCAGGTGGTGATCATCAACAACGCCGGTACCGCTCATGTGGGTGAGTTCGGCGGGCCGGAGAAAATCGTCGAAGCCAAGGGCGAGATCCTCGAAGGCCTGGGCCAGGATGGCGTGGCGGTATTGAACCTGGATGACAAGGCGTTCGGCATCTGGAAACAGCGCGCCGGCCATCACCCTGTGATCACTTTCGCCCTGGCCAATGCCGACGCAGATTTTAATGCCACCGACATTCGTCACGACGAACGGGGCTGCCCCGGTTTCGAATTGCGCAGCCCGCTGGGCAACGCCCGCGTCCAGCTCAACCTGCTGGGCACTCACAATGTCAGCAACGCCCTGGCCGCCGCGGCTGCCGCACAGGCTTTCGGCGTGACACTGGAAGGCATCGTCGAGGGTCTTGACGCGGTGCAGCCGGTCAAGGGCCGCACCGTGGTGCACATGGCGCCCACCGGTGTGCGCGTGATCGACGACAGTTACAACGCAAACCCCACCTCCATGTGCGCTGCCGTTGATATACTCGCCGGCTTTTCCGGGCGTACCGTCCTGGTGCTCGGGGATATCGGCGAATTGGGCCAGTGGGCCGAGGAAGGGCATCGGCAGGTCGGCGCATACGCCAGGGGCAAGGTTGCAGCACTTTATGCCGTGGGCCCGATGATGGCCGAAGCGGTCAAGGCATTTGGCACCGGGGCCCATCATTTCGCCACTCAAGCTGACTTGATCGACGCCGTTCGCGTCGAGCAGGCCAACAACACCACCATTTTGATCAAGGGTTCGCGCAGCGCTGCGATGGAAAACGTCGTGGCGGCCTTGTGCGGTTCCAGCGGGGAGAAACATTAATGCTGCTGCTGCTGGCTGAGTATCTGCAACAGTTCTACAAAGGCTTCGCGGTCTTTCAGTACCTGACCCTGCGCGGGATTCTGGGTGTACTGACCGCGTTGTCGCTGGCCCTGTGGTTGGGCCCCTGGATGATTCGTACCCTGCAGATTCGCCAGATCGGTCAAGCCGTGCGCAATGACGGCCCGCAATCGCACCTCTCCAAGTCCGGCACCCCGACCATGGGCGGTGCGCTGATTCTGTCCGCCATCGGCGTGAGCACGCTGCTGTGGGCCGACCTTACCAACCGTTATGTGTGGGTGGTGCTGATCGTCACCCTGCTGTTCGGCGCCATCGGCTGGGTCGACGACTACCGCAAGGTGATCGAGAAGAACTCGCGTGGCCTGCCAAGCCGCTGGAAGTACTTCTGGCAATCGGTGTTCGGCCTGGGCGCGGCGATCTTCCTGTACATGACCGCGCCCACCAGCGTGGAAACCACCCTGATCGTGCCGATGCTCAAGGATGTCACCATCCCGCTGGGCATCGGCTTCGTGGTGCTGACCTATTTCGTCATCGTGGGTTCGAGCAACGCGGTCAACCTGACCGACGGCCTGGACGGCCTGGCGATCATGCCGACGGTGATGGTCGGTGGTGCGCTGGGTATCTTCTGCTACCTGTCGGGCAACGTGAAGTTCGCCGAATACCTGCTGATCCCCTACGTGCCGGGCGCCGGCGAGCTGATCGTGTTCTGCGGCGCGCTGATCGGCGCGGGCCTGGGCTTTCTGTGGTTCAACACCTACCCGGCGCAGGTGTTCATGGGTGACGTCGGCGCCCTGGCACTGGGTGCCGCGTTGGGCACCATTGCCGTGATCGTGCGTCAGGAGATCGTGCTGTTCATCATGGGCGGCGTGTTCGTGATGGAGACCCTGTCGGTGGTGATCCAGGTGGCTTCCTTCAAGCTGACCGGCAAGCGCGTGTTTCGCATGGCACCGATCCACCACCACTTTGAACTCAAGGGTTGGCCCGAGCCTCGGGTGATCGTCCGCTTCTGGATCATCACCGTGATTCTCGTGCTGTTCGGCCTTGCCACCCTGAAACTGAGGTAGAAACGAGTGTCCCTGATCGCGTCTGACCACTTCCGCATCGTTGTCGGCCTCGGCAAGAGCGGCATGTCCCTGGTTCGCTTCCTGGCGAACCGGGGCATTGCGTTTGCGGTGGCCGATACCCGCGAGAACCCGCCGGAGCTGGCGACCTTGCGTCGCGACTACCCGCAGGTGGAAGTGCGTTGTGGCGAACTGGATGTGGAGTTCCTGTGCCGTGCCGACGAGCTGTACGTCAGCCCCGGCCTGGCCCTTGCGACCCCGGCCCTGCAGCAGGCGGCCGCGCGCGGCGTGAAGCTGTCGGGCGACATCGAGTTGTTCGCGCGCAATGCCAAGGCGCCGATCATTGCCATCAGCGGTTCCAATGCCAAGAGCACCGTCACCACCCTGGTCGGGGAGATGGCCGTTGCGGCAGGCAAACGTGTGGCAGTGGGCGGCAACCTCGGTACCCCGGCACTGGACCTGCTGGACGACGCCATCGAGCTGTACGTGATGGAGCTGTCGAGCTTCCAGCTGGAGACCACCGATCAGTTGAATGCCGAAGTGGCCACCGTGCTCAACGTCAGCGAAGACCACATGGACCGCTACAGCGGCCTGCCGGCCTATCACCTGGCCAAGCACCGGATCTTCCGTGGCGCACGGCAGGTGGTGGTCAACCGCCAGGATGCCCTGAGCCGTCCGCTGCCGATGGAAAACGTGCCGTGCTGGACGTTCGGCCTGAATGTGCCCGACTTCAAGGGCTTCGGGCTGCGCGAAGAGAACGGCGAGAAGTACCTGGCGTTCGAGTTCCAGACCCTGATGCCGGTGCGCGAGCTGAAGATCCGTGGTGCGCACAACCAGTCCAACGCCCTCGCGGCGCTGGCCCTGGGGCATGCCGCAGGCCTGCCGTTCGACGCCATGCTGGCCAGCCTGCGCACCTTTGCCGGCCTGGCCCACCGTTGCCAGTGGCTGCGCGAGCGTGACGGCGTGAGCTGGTACGACGACTCCAAGGCCACCAACGTCGGTGCCGCGCTGGCGGCCATCGAAGGCCTGGGTGCGGATATCGACGGCAAGCTGGTGCTGGTGGCCGGCGGCGACGGCAAGGGCGCGGACTTCTCGGCGCTGCGTGCCCCGGTGGCGGCGCACTGCCGCGCCGTGGTGCTGCTGGGCCGTGATGCCGAGCGCCTGGCCCAGGCGTTGGGCGACAGCGTGCCGCTGATTCGCGTCGGCAGCCTCGACGAAGCCGTGCAGCAGGGCGCCGCGCTCGCCCAGCCAGGCGACGCCGTGCTGCTGTCGCCTGCCTGCGCAAGCCTGGACATGTTCAAGAACTTCGAAGAGCGTGGGCGCCTGTTCGCCCAGGCCGTGGAGGGGCTGGCATGATCTTCGGCATCATCAAGCCTTATCCGTCCCCCCTGGTCACCGGTCGCGGCATCGACCTCGATTTCGCCATGCTCGCTGGCTGCCTGGCGCTGCTGGGCCTTGGCCTGGTGATGATCACCTCGGCCTCCTCGGAAGTGGCCGCGTTGCAGTCGGGCAACCCGCTTTACCACATGATCCGTCACCTGGTGTACGTGGCCATCGGCCTGGTCGCCTGCGTCGTCACCATGATGGTGCCGATCGCCACCTGGCAGCGCATGGGCTTCATGATGCTGGTCGGTGCCTTCGGGTTGCTGGTGCTGGTACTGGTGCCGGGCATCGGCCGCGAAGTGAACGGCTCGATGCGCTGGATCGGCTTCAGCTTCTTCAACGTGCAGCCTTCCGAGATCGCCAAGGTGTTCGTGGTGATCTACCTGGCTGGTTACCTGGTGCGCCGCCAGACCGAGGTGCGCGAGAGCTGGATGGGCTTCTTCAAGCCGTTCATCGTGCTGCTGCCGATGGCCGGCCTGCTGCTGATGGAGCCGGACTTCGGCGCCACGGTGGTGATGATGGGCGCCGCCGCGGCGATGCTGTTCCTGGGCGGGGTGGGGCTGTTCCGCTTCAGCCTGATGGTGGTGCTGGCGGTGGCGGCGGTGTTCATTCTGGTACAGGCGCAGCCCTACCGGATGGCCCGCCTGATCACCTTCACCGACCCCTGGTCGGATCAATTCGGTTCCGGCTATCAGCTGACCCAGGCCCTGATTGCCTTCGGCCGCGGTGAGTGGCTGGGCGTGGGCCTGGGCAACAGCGTGCAGAAGCAGTTCTACCTGCCCGAAGCACACACCGACTTCGTGTTCTCGGTACTGGCCGAAGAGCTGGGCGTGGTCGGTTCGCTGCTGACCGTTGCGCTGTTCGTGTTCGTCAGCCTGCGCGCGATGTACATCGGTCTGTGGGCCGAGAAAGCCAAGCAGTTCTTTGCCGCCTACATGGCCTACGGCCTGGCCTTCCTGTGGATCGGCCAGTTCCTGATCAACATCGGGGTGAACGTCGGCCTGCTGCCGACCAAGGGCCTGACCCTGCCGTTCCTCAGCTACGGCGGCAGCTCGCTGGTGATCTGCTGCGTGTGCATGGGCCTGCTGCTGCGCATCGAGTGGGAGAGCCGCACGCACCTGGGCAGCGAAGAGCATGAATTCGATGAGAGCGATTTTGCCGAGGAGCCAAGACATGGCCGTTGAAGGCAAAAACGTATTGATCATGGCAGGCGGCACCGGGGGCCACGTGTTCCCGGCCCTGGCCTGCGCCCGTGAGTTCCAGGCACGCGGTTACACCGTGCACTGGCTGGGCACCCCACGCGGTATCGAAAACGAGCTGGTGCCCCAGGCCGGGTTGCAACTGCACCTGATCCAGGTCACCGGCTTGCGTGGCAAGGGCAAGCTGTCGCTGCTCAAGGCGCCGTTCACCCTGTTCAAGGCGGTGCTGCAGGCGCGGCGCATCATCCGTCGGCTCAAGCCGGTGTGTGTGGTCGGCTTTGGCGGCTATGTGACCGGCCCGGGCGGTGTGGCGGCGAAGCTGGCTGGCGTGCCCGTGGTGATCCACGAGCAGAACGCCAAGGCCGGTACCGCCAATCGGCTGCTGGTGCCGCTGGCAGGCCGAGTCTGCGAAGCTTTCCCGAACACCTTCGAGGCCAGCGACAAACTGCGCACCACCGGCAACCCGGTGCGCGGCGAACTGTTCCTGGAGCCTGTGCGCGAGCCACTGGCCGGTCGCCGCGCGCGCCTGCTGGTGCTGGGCGGCAGCCTGGGCGCGGAGCCGTTGAACAAACTGTTGCCGCAGGCCCTGGCCCTGGTACCCGAGGCCCTGCGCCCCGAGGTGTTCCACCAGGCCGGCAAGCAGCATGACCAGATTACCGCCGAGCGCTATCGCGAGGCCGGGATCGAGGCTCAGGTAGAGCCGTTCATCAAAGACATGGCCCACGCCTATGGCTGGGCCGACCTGGTGATCTGCCGGGCCGGTGCGCTGACCGTCAGCGAACTGGCTGCGGCCGGTCTGCCCTCGATGCTGGTGCCGCTGCCCCATGCCATCGACGATCACCAGACCCACAACGCCCACTATCTGGCACGTGAAGGCGCCGCCTTCCTGATGCCGCAAGCGACAATTGGCGCAGCGCAGCTCGCTGAACGCCTGAACGAGGTACTGATGCAACCGCAAAAACTCGACACCATGGCCAGCACCGCACGACGCCTGGCCAAACCCGCGGCTACCAGCACCGTGGTCGATATCTGCCTGGAGGTGGCCCATGGTTGAAAGCCAGAAAGCCATCCCGCAACCTGAAATGCGCCGTATCCGCCGCATCCACTTCGTCGGTATCGGCGGCGTGGGCATGTGCGGTATTGCCGAGGTATTGCTCAACCTGGGTTACCAGGTTTCCGGCTCGGACCTCAAGGCCTCGCCGGTCACCGAGCGCCTGGAGTCCTTTGGTGCCGAAATCTTCCTTGGCCACCGCGCCGAGAACGCCGCCAGTGCCGATGTACTGGTGGTGTCCAGTGCCATCAATACGGCCAACCCGGAAGTGGCGACGGCCCTTGAGCGGCGTATCCCCGTGGTACCGCGTGCCGAGATGCTCGCCGAACTGATGCGCTATCGTCACGGCATCGCGGTAGCCGGTACCCACGGCAAGACCACCACCACCAGCCTGCTGGCCTCGGTGTTCGCCGCCGGCGGCCTGGACCCGACCTTCGTGATCGGTGGCCGGCTGAATGCAGCAGGTACCAATGCACAACTGGGTACCAGCCGCTACCTGATTGCCGAAGCCGACGAAAGCGACGCCAGCTTCCTGCACCTGCAGCCGCTGGTGGCCGTGGTCACCAACATCGACGCCGACCACATGGCGACCTATGAAGGCGACTTCAACAAGCTGAAGAAGACCTTCGTCGAGTTCCTCCACAACCTGCCGTTCTACGGCCTGGCCGTGGTATGCCTGGATGATCCGGTGGTGCGCGAGATCCTGCCGCTGGTCAAGCGCCCGGCAGTGACCTACGGCTTTGCCGAGGAAGCCGACGTGCGCGCGATCAATGTGCGCCAGTCGGGCATGCAGACCCACTTCACCGTGCTGCGCCGTGACCGCGAGCCGCTGGACGTGTCGGTGAACATGCCGGGCAACCACAATGTGCTCAATGCACTGGCCACCATTGCCATCGCCACCGACGAGGGCATCAGCGACGAGGCCATCGTGCAGGGGCTTTCGGGCTTCCAGGGCGTGGGCCGACGTTTCCAGGTGTACGGCGAACTGCCGGTCGACGGTGGCAGCGTGATGCTGGTGGACGACTACGGTCACCACCCCACCGAAGTGGCGGCCGTGATCAAGGCCGTGCGCGGTGGCTGGCCGGAGCGCCGCCTGGTGATGGTTTACCAGCCGCACCGCTACAGCCGTACCCGCGACCTGTACGACGACTTCGTGCAGGTGCTGGCCGATGCCAACGTGCTGCTGCTGATGGAAGTCTACCCGGCCGGCGAAGAGCCGATCCCGGGGGCCGACAGCCGCCAGCTGTGCCACAGCATCCGTCAGCGTGGCCAGCTGGACCCGATCTACATCGAGCGCGGCATCGAGCTGGCGCCACTGGTCAAGCCGCTGCTGCGTGCCGGTGACATCCTGCTGTGCCAGGGTGCCGGCGACATCGGTGGCCTGGCCCCGCAATTGTTGAAAAGCCCATTGTTCGCGGGCGCGGTTGCCACCGCAGGGAAGGCCAAATGACTGCTCAATACTCCAAGCTGCACTCGACCATCGACCCGAAGGCCTTCGGCCGTGTCGGCGTGCTGTACGGCGGCAAGAGCGCCGAGCGCGAGGTGTCGCTCAAGTCCGGCGCCGCAGTGATCGAGGCGCTCACCAGCGCCGGCGTCGAGGTGATCGCCATCGATGTGGGTGACGATCTGCTCGACCGTCTGCAGCGCGAGAAGCTCGACCGCGCCTTCATCATTCTCCACGGCCGTGGCGGTGAAGACGGCAGCATGCAGGGCCTGCTCGAGTGCCTGGGTATCCCCTACACCGGCAGCGGCATCCTGGCGTCGGCCCTGGCGATGGACAAATTGCGCACCAAACAGGTGTGGAAAAGCCTGGGTATTCCAACCCCGCACCACGCGGTGCTGGCCAGCGAGCAAGACTGTATTTCTGCGGGCGCGGAACTGGGCTTCCCTTTGATCGTCAAACCGGCCCATGAAGGCTCCAGTATCGGTATGGCGAAAGTGAGCAGCGTCGAAGAATTGATCGTTGCCTGGAAGGACGCCGCCACCTACGACTCGCAAGTATTGGTTGAACAATGGATTCACGGTCCGGAGTTCACCATTGCCGTGCTGCGCGGCCAGGTGCTGCCGCCGATTGCGCTGGGCACCCCGCACACGTTCTACGACTACGACGCCAAGTACGTCGCCAACGATACCCAGTACCGCATTCCGTGCGGCCTGGACGCTGCCAAGGAACAGGAACTGATCGAACTGACCGCACGTGCGTGCGACGCCATCGGCATTGCCGGCTGGGGTCGTCTGGACGTGATGCAGGACGAGCAGGGCAACTTCTGGCCTCTGGAAGTCAACACCGCACCAGGCATGACCGATCACAGCCTGGTCCCAATGGCGGCACGCGCGGCCGGCCTGGACTTCCAGCAGTTGGTGCTGGCGATCCTGGCGGCCAGCGTCGAGGCGCGAGGTTAAGCCCATGCAAGGCGCGATGGTACGTCATCAGCAACCCGCCACCGGCCGCAAGCCGGTGCCGCGCGGTGCCAGCCGGATGGTGGCCAAGGAGCCACTGTCGGCGCGCCTGCCCAAGGCCAATTTCAGCGTGTTCAAGCGTCTGCTGTGGCCGGTTCTGCTGGTAGTGGCCGGGTTCGGTGCCTACGAGGGCGCACAGCGCCTGATGCCGTATGCCGACCGGCCGATCACCAAGATCGCCGTGCAGGGCGACCTGAGCTACATCAGCCAGCAGGCCGTGCAGCAGCGTATCGCGCCCTATGTGGCCGCCAGCTTCTTCACCGTCGACCTGGCCAGCATGCGCACCGAGCTCGAGCAGATGCCGTGGATCGCGCATGCCGAAGTGCGTCGCGTGTGGCCGGACGAAGTGGTGATCCGCCTCGAGGAACAGCTGCCGGTGGCGCGCTGGGGCGACGAGGCCCTGCTCAACAACCAGGGCCAGGCCTTCACCCCGCGCGAGCTGGCCAACTACGAGCACCTGCCGCAGCTGTTCGGGCCGCAGCGGGCGCAGCAGCAAGTGATGCAGCAATATCAGGTACTGAGCCAGATGTTGCGGCCCATGGGCTTCTCGATCGCCCGGCTGGAACTGCGCGAGCGGGGCAGCTGGTTCCTGACCACTGGTGCCGGCAGCGCCGGGCCGGGTATCGAGTTGCTGCTGGGGCGCGACCATCTGGTGGAAAAGATGCGCCGCTTCATTGCCATTTACGACAAGACGCTCAAAGAACAGATCACGAACATCGCCCGCATCGATCTGCGTTACGCCAATGGCCTGGCCGTTGGCTGGCGGGAACCGAATGCACCGACGACAGCCCAACCCGCTGTTGCGAAGAATTAGAGAGAGGCAGGACCCATGGCAAATGCGCATAGCGGCAAAATGATCGTCGGGCTGGATATCGGTACGTCCAAGGTGGTTGCACTGGTGGGCGAAGTGGCCGCCGATGGCACCCTAGAAATCGTCGGTATCGGCACCCATCCATCGCGCGGGCTGAAAAAGGGCGTGGTGGTCAATATCGAATCCACCGTGCAGTCGATCCAGCGCGCCGTCGAAGAGGCCCAGCTGATGGCTGGCTGCCGGATTCACTCGGCGTTCGTCGGCGTGGCGGGCAATCACATCCGCAGCCTGAACTCCCACGGTATCGTCGCCATCCGCGATCGCGAAGTCAGCGCGGCGGACCTGGAGCGGGTGCTGGACGCGGCCCAGGCCGTGGCCATCCCGGCCGACCAGCGGGTGCTGCACACCCTGCCGCAGGACTACGTGATCGACAACCAGGAAGGCGTGCGCGAGCCGCTGGGCATGTCCGGCGTGCGCCTGGAAGCCAAGGTGCACGTGGTCACCTGTGCGGTCAATGCAGCACAGAACATCGAAAAATGCGTGCGCCGCTGCGGCCTTGAAATCGACGACATCATCCTCGAGCAACTGGCCTCGGCCTACTCGGTGCTGACCGATGACGAAAAAGAGCTGGGCGTGTGCCTGGTGGACATCGGCGGCGGTACCACCGACATCGCGATCTTCACCGAGGGCGCCATCCGCCACACGGCGGTGATTCCGATTGCCGGCGACCAGGTGACCAACGACATCGCCATGGCGCTGCGTACCCCCACCCAGTACGCCGAAGAGATCAAGATCCGCTACGCCTGTGCCCTGGCCAAGCTGGCCGGTGCCGGCGAAACCATCAAGGTGCCTAGCGTGGGCGATCGTCCGCCGCGCGAACTGTCGCGCCAGGCCCTGGCCGAAGTGGTCGAGCCACGCTACGACGAACTGTTCACCCTGATCCAGGCCGAACTGCGTCGCAGTGGCTACGAAGACCTGGTGCCGGCCGGCATCGTGCTCACCGGCGGTACCGCCAAGATGGAAGGCGCGGTGGAACTGGCCGAAGAGATTTTCCACATGCCGGTACGCCTGGGCGTGCCTTACACCGTGCGGGGCCTGAGCGACGTGGTGCGCAACCCCATCTATTCCACCGGCGTGGGCCTTCTGACCTATGGCCTGCAGAAGCAGTCCGAAGGCGTGACCCTGACCGGTATCAGCAGCAACAGCTATGGCGATGAACCGAAGGCCCCGGTGCTTGAGCGACTCAAGCGCTGGGTCCAGGGCAACTTTTAAGTTTCAAAGCAGTAGTAGTAGGCGCAAAAAACTAGAGAACTGAAAGGAGAGGGAAAATGTTCGAGCTCGTAGACAACGTCCCGCAAAGCCCGGTCATCAAAGTGATCGGCGTCGGTGGCGGCGGTGGCAACGCCGTCAATCACATGGTCAAGAGCAACATCGAAGGCGTCGAATTCATCTGCGCCAACACCGATGCTCAAGCGCTGAAAAACATCGGCGCGCGCACCATCCTGCAACTGGGTACCGGCGTGACCAAGGGCCTGGGTGCAGGTGCCAATCCGGAAGTCGGTCGTCAGGCCGCGCTGGAAGACCGTGAGCGCATCGCCGAAGTGCTGCAAGGCACCAACATGGTGTTCATCACCACCGGCATGGGCGGCGGTACCGGTACCGGTGCTGCTCCGATCATCGCCGAAGTGGCCAAGGAAATGGGCATCCTCACCGTTGCAGTGGTGACCCGTCCGTTCCCGTTCGAAGGTCGCAAGCGCATGCAGATCGCCGACGAGGGCATCCGTGCCCTGGCCGACAGCGTCGATTCGCTGATCACCATTCCGAACGAGAAGCTGCTGACCATCCTGGGCAAGGATGCCAGCCTGCTGTCGGCCTTCGCCAAGGCTGACGACGTGCTCGCCGGTGCCGTTCGCGGTATCTCCGACATCATCAAGCGTCCGGGCATGATCAACGTCGACTTCGCCGACGTGCGTACCGTGATGAGCGAGATGGGCATGGCCATGATGGGTACCGGCTGCGCCAGCGGTCCGAACCGTGCGCGTGAAGCGACCGAGGCGGCCATCCGCAACCCGCTGCTCGAAGACGTCAACCTGCAGGGCGCCCGCGGCATCCTGGTGAACATCACCGCAGGTCCTGACCTGTCGCTGGGTGAATACTCCGATGTGGGCAGCATCATCGAGGCATTCGCCTCCGACCACGCCATGGTCAAGGTCGGTACCGTCATTGACCCGGACATGCGCGACGAGCTGCACGTCACCGTGGTAGCCACCGGCCTGGGTGCCAAGATCGAGAAACCGGTCAAGGTCATCGACAACACCCTGCAAGCGTCCGCTGTACAGACCCCAGCCCCTGCACCGGCCCGTCCGGAGCAACCTTCGGTCAACTACCGCGATCTGGAGCGTCCGACCGTCATGCGCAACCAGGCTCACGCCGGGGCCGCTGCGGCACAGAAGCTGAACCCGCAGGACGACCTGGATTATCTGGATATCCCGGCTTTCCTGCGTCGTCAGGCCGATTAATGGAATTTATCAGGGCTATGAAGGTGATTGGTGTTCAGCAAAGGCCGGGTCTGCTATTATCCTCAGCCTTTGTTGATACCAGTTCGCAATTTGCGCTGAAGCGGCCAATGCCATGATTAAACAACGCACCCTGAAAAATATCATCCGTGCCACAGGTGTCGGCCTGCACTCCGGGGAAAAGGTTTACCTGACCCTCAAGCCCGCCCCTGTGGATACCGGCATCGTATTTTGCCGTGCCGACCTCGACCCTGTGGTGCAGATCCCTGCCCGTGCGGAAAACGTCGGCGAGACGACCATGTCCACGACACTGGTCAATGGCGATACCAAGGTAGACACGGTAGAGCACCTGCTCTCGGCCATGGCTGGCCTGGGCATCGATAACGCCTACGTCGAGCTCTCCGCGTCCGAAGTGCCAATTATGGACGGCAGCGCCGGGCCCTTTGTATTCCTGATTCAATCTGCCGGCCTGGAAGAACAGGACGCAGCCAAGAAGTTCATCCGCATCCTGCGTGAAGTGACAGTGGAAGACGGCGACAAGCGCGCCACTTTCCTGCCTTTCGAAGGGTTCAAGGTGAGTTTCGAGATCGATTTCGACCACCCGGTGTTCCACAACCGGACCCAGAGTGCCAGCGTGGACTTTTCCAGCACCTCGTTCGTGAAGGAAGTCAGCCGCGCCCGTACCTTCGGGTTCATGAGTGACATCGAGTACCTGCGCAAGCACAACCTCGCCCTCGGCGGCAGCGTGGAAAACGCCATCGTCGTGGACAAGGATGGCGTGCTCAACGAAGACGGCCTTCGCTACGAAGACGAATTCGTCAAGCACAAGATCCTCGATGCGATTGGCGACCTCTACCTGCTGGGCAACAGCCTGATCGGCGAGTTCAAGGGCTACAAGTCCGGACACGCGCTGAACAATCAGCTGCTGCGCAAGCTGATCGAGGAAACCGATGCGTGGGAAGTGGTGACGTTCGAAGATGCCAGCACGGCACCGATCTCTTACATGCGTCCGGTTGCGGCAGTGTAAGTACGAACTCTCTCTTCTTTAGTTATTTTTTGGGGCTGCCTTCGGGTGGCCCTTTTTTATTGCCGCGCACTCGCAGGTTTGCGAGCGCTGTGCGCTCGTCTATCCCTTGCCGTGCCTGGCCAGGCGCTCCAGCGCCGCCTTGAGCTTGGGGTCGGTGATCCCTTCGGCCGTAGCGTGGATGTTCTGCGCCGAACGTGTCGAGATGTCCATCGGGTGCCCCGCCGCGGGTGCCACACCGGCCACCGGCTGCACCCTGAAATTGATGCGGGTCAGGCTGCTGAAGGCCTCCATCATCTGCAACTGGCGCAGCAGGCGTTTCTGCTGGTAGCGCAGGCGCGTGGCCCAGTGCCCGTCGGTGACGATCAGCAGCAGCGTACCCTCGCGCCAGGAGGCCACATGGCAATGCTCGCGCGCTGCCGGCTGCAACTGGCTCTCCACCAGGCGCTGCAGCTGGGCCAGGCGCTGGGCCTGGCTGAACAGGGCCTTGAGCGGTCGCGCTTCACGCAAAAGCACGGCGGGTGCACGGGCGGGCAGGGGGCGAAAAGCCATGGGCAGGGTCCGAAAAATACAGTGGCGCCATCTTAACAGATCGCCCCGCCGGTAATTCTTCATGTGACGATGGGTTGAAGTTGGCGAAAAAGGCCTTATTGTAAAAAAGCCCCGTCAAAAGCGCTGTGCCAGCATCGTGGAAATCCGCCACTTTCCTCACCATCGTTTCCGGGTAGAATGCTCGTTCGCATGCGGCCATAAGGGCTGCACGGGCGACTCACGGGGCCGCCCTCCATCCCTACGTGTGGAAGATCCTGCCAATATGTTTGCGCCTTTGTTAAAAAAACTTTTTGGAAGCAAGAACGAGCGTGAAGTCAAACGCATGCTCAAGACGGTACAGATCGTCAATGCCTTCGAAGAGCAGATGGTCGCCCTGACGGACGAGCAGTTGCGGGCCAAGACCGCAGCGTTCAAAGAGCGCCTGGCCAAAGGCGAGACCCTTGACCAACTGTTGCCCGAAGCCTTCGCCGTTGCGCGCGAGGCCGGCAAGCGGGTCATGGGCATGCGTCACTTCGATGTACAGCTGATCGGTGGCATGACCTTGCACGAGGGCATGATCGCAGAGATGCGTACCGGTGAAGGCAAGACCCTGGTGGCGACCCTGGGCGTGTACCTCAACGCGCTGTCCGGCAAGGGCGTGCACGTGGTCACGGTCAACGACTACCTGGCCCGCCGCGACGCCAACTGGATGCGCCCTCTGTATGAATACCTGGGCCTCACCGTGGGTGTGGTCACCCCGTTCCAGCCGCCGGAAGAAAAGCGCATCGCCTATGCCGCCGACATCACCTACGGCACCAACAACGAATTCGGTTTCGACTACCTGCGCGACAACATGGCGTTCAGCATGGAAGAGAAATTCCAGCGCGAGCTGAATTTCGCCGTGATCGACGAAGTCGACTCCATCCTGATCGACGAAGCCCGTACCCCGCTGATCATCTCCGGCCAGGCCGAAGACAGCTCCAAGCTGTACATCGAGATCAACAAGCTGATCCCGCAGCTCAAGCAGCACATCGAAGAGGTCGAAGGCCAGGTCACCCAGGAAGGCCACTACAGCATCGACGAGAAGACCCGCCAGGTCGAACTCAACGAAGCCGGCCACCAGTACATCGAAGAGATGCTCACCCAGGTCGGCATGCTGGCCGAGGGCGAGAGCCTCTACTCGGCGCACAACCTGGGCCTGCTGACCCACGTGTATGCCGGCCTGCGTGCCCACAAGCTGTTCCACCGCAACGTCGAGTACATCGTGCAGGACGGCCAGATCCTGCTGATCGACGAGCACACCGGCCGCACCATGCCGGGCCGTCGCCTGTCCGAGGGCCTGCACCAGGCCATCGAGGCCAAGGAAAACCTGAACATCCAGCCCGAGAGCCAGACGCTGGCCTCGACCACGTTCCAGAACTACTTCCGCCTGTACAACAAGCTGTCCGGCATGACCGGTACCGCTGACACCGAAGCGTTCGAATTCGCCCAGATCTACCAGCTCAACGTGATGGTGATCCCGCCGAACAAGCCGCTGGCGCGCAAGGACTTCAACGACCTGGTCTACCTGACCGCCGAAGAGAAGTACACCGCGATCATCGCCGACATCAAGGAGAGCATGGCTTCCGGGCGTCCGGTGCTGGTGGGTACCGCCACCATCGAAACCTCCGAGCACATGTCCAACCTGCTGATCAAGGAAGGCATCGATCACAAGGTCCTGAACGCCAAGTTCCACGAGAAGGAAGCCGAGATCATCGCCCAGGCCGGTCGCCCGGGTGCACTGACCATCGCCACCAACATGGCCGGTCGTGGTACCGACATCCTGCTGGGCGGCAACTGGGAAGTCGAAGTGGCTGCCATGGACAACCCGACGCCCGAGCAGGTTGCCCAGGTCAAGGCCGACTGGCAGAAGCGTCACCAGCAGGTGATCGAGTCCGGTGGTCTGCACGTGATCGCCTCCGAGCGCCACGAATCGCGCCGTATCGACAACCAGCTGCGTGGCCGTTCCGGCCGTCAGGGCGACCCGGGCTCGAGCCGCTTCTACCTGTCGCTGGAAGACAGCCTGATGCGCATCTTCGCCTCCGACCGGGTCAAGAACTTCATGAAGGCCCTGGGCATGCAGTCCGGCGAGGCCATCGAGCACCGCATGGTCACCAACGCCATCGAGAAAGCCCAGCGCAAGGTCGAAGGTCGCAACTTCGACATCCGCAAGCAACTGCTCGAATTCGACGACGTGGCCAACGAGCAGCGTAAGGTCATCTACCACATGCGCAACAGCCTGCTGGCGGCGACCAACATCGGCGACACCATCGCCGAGTTCCGCCAGGAAGTGCTCGATGCCACCGTGGCCCAGCACATCCCGCCACAGTCGCTGCCCGAGCAGTGGGACGTGCCGGGCCTGGAAGCGGCACTGGCCAGCGATTTCGGGGTCAAGCTGCCGATCCAGCAGTGGCTGGACGAAGACGACCACCTGTACGAAGAGACCCTGCGCGAGAAGTTGATGGCCGAGCTGATGGCGGCCTACAACGAGAAGGAAGAGCAGGCCAGCGCCGATGCCCTGCGTACCTTCGAGAAGCAGATCCTGCTGCGTGTGATCGACGACCTGTGGAAAGACCACCTGTCGACCATGGATCACCTGCGCCACGGTATCCACCTGCGTGGCTACGCCCAGAAGAACCCGAAGCAGGAATACAAGCGCGAGTCGTTTGCCCTGTTCCAGGAACTGCTGGACTCGATCAAGCGCGACACCATCCGCGTGCTCTCGCACGTTCAGGTTCGCCGCGAAGACCCGATCGAAGAGGAAGCACGCCTGCGCCGCGAAGCCGAAGAGCTGGCCCAGCGCATGCAGTTCCAGCACGCCGAGGCCCCTGGCCTGGAAGCGGGCGAGCTGCTTGAGGAGGGTGCCGACGTCGCCGTGGCCGCAGCGCCGGTGCGCAATGAGCAGAAGCTGGGCCGCAACGAACCCTGCTGGTGTGGTTCGGGCAAGAAGTTCAAGCAGTGCCACGGCAAGATCGACTGATCGCACCGCCGTTGCCCCCTGCTGATATCTGAACACCGCGCCGCGACGGGCCCAACCGTCGCGGCGTTGTTCCATCTCAAGCGCCGGTATCTCGAGCCGGCGCCTTTTTTCTAGGAGCGCTTTCATGGCTGTCGGTCTTGGTCCTTTGCCAACGTTGCACCCGGTTCCAGGTTTTGAACTCGGTATTGCCTCTGCGGGCATCAAGCGCCCCGGGCGCAAGGACGTTGTGGTAATGCGCTGCGCCGAAGGCTCCAGCGTTGCCGGCGTGTTCACCCTCAATGCGTTCTGCGCTGCCCCGGTGATCCTGGCCAAGCAGCGCGTGCAGGGCAGTGTGCGTTACCTGCTGACCAACACCGGCAACGCCAACGCCGGTACCGGCGCCCCCGGCCTGGCCGCTGCCGAGCGCACCTGCGCCAGGCTGGCCGAGCTGGCGGGGTCGACGCCGATGCGGTGCTGCCGTTCTCCACCGGTGTGATCGGTGAGCCACTGCCGGTCGAGAAGATCGAAGGCGCGCTGCAGGCCGCCCTGGACGACCTGTCGGAAAACAACTGGGCCGAGGCCGCCACCGGCATCATGACCACCGACACCCTGCCCAAGGGTGCCAGCCGCCAGTTCCAGCATGACGGCGTGACCATCACCGTGACCGGCATCAGCAAGGGCGCCGGGATGATCCGCCCGAACATGGCGACCATGCTCGGCTACATCGCCACCGACGCCAAGGTGGCGCCGGCCGTGCTCAAGGACCTGCTGCTGGACGGCGCCAACAAGTCGTTCAACCGCATCACCATCGACGGCGATACCTCGACCAACGATTGCTGCATGCTGATCGCCACCGGCAAGGCCGACGTGGCTGAAGTGATCGAAGCCCGCGGCCCGCTGTTCGACGCGCTGAAAAAGGCGGTGTTCGAGGTGTGCATGGAAGTGGCCCAGGCCATCGTGCGTGACGGTGAAGGCGCGACCAAGTTCGTGACCGTTCAGGTCAACGGTGGTGGCAATCATCAGGAATGCCTGGACGTCGGCTATGCCGTGGCGCATTCGCCGCTGATCAAGACCGCGCTGTTCGCCTCCGACCCGAACTGGGGCCGGATCCTGGCAGCTGTGGGCCGTGCTGGCGTGCCGAACCTGGACGTGAGCCTGATCGACGTGTACCTGGACGATGTGTGCATCGCCAGCAAAGGCGGCCGCAACGCCACCTACACCGAGGCCCAGGGCTCGGCCGTGATGGCCCAGGAAGAGATCACCATCCGCATCGACCTGGGGCGTGGCGACTGCAGCGAGACGATCTGGACCACCGACCTGTCCCATGAGTATGTGAAGATCAACGCCGAATACCGTACCTGACCGTATTGCGGGTCAAGCCCGCTCCCTCAAGGATTGCAGTAACCCTGTGGGAGCGGGCTTGACCCGCGATAGGCCCCCGCACATCCCGATGGAGCCCACCCATGAGCTACCAACTGATCATCGGCGACAAGCTGTATTCCTCCTGGTCGCTGCGCGCCGCCCTGGCCCTCGAGCTGGCCAGGGTGCCCTACACCGAACTGCTGATCACCCTCAACCAGCCCGATACCCGCCAGCGCATCCTGGCGCACTCCGCCACCGGCAAGGTGCCCCTGCTCAAGTCCGAACACGGCACCATCGCCGATTCTCTGGCAATCGCCGAGTACCTGGCCGAGCGCCACCCTGAAGCCAACCTGTGGCCCAGCGACATCGCTGCCCGGGCCCAGGCGCGTTCGGCCTGCGCGCAGATGCACAGTGGCTTCTTTGCCCTGCGCAGCACCATGCCGATGAACCTGGACCACGATCAGGCCCTTGAGAGCATTCCACTCGAGGTGCAGATCGACATCGACCGCATCGTCGCGCTGTGGTCCGAGTGCCGTCTGGTGGCCAAGACCCCGGGCCCGTACCTGTTCGGCGAACTGAGCCTGGCCGACGCCTTCTTCGCCCCGGTGGCGGTGCGCCTGCGCAGCTACCGTGTCGAACTGCCAGCGGCAGCCGCCGCCTACGTCGAGGCCATCTACCAGTGGCCGGCCTTCCAGGCCTGGCAGAAGGCTGCGCTGGCGGAGCGTGCGTCGTGAAGCGGGTGCATGTTGCCGCTGCGGTGATCCGTGGCACCGACGGGCGCATCCTGATTGCGCGCCGTGCCGACAGCCAGCATCAGGGCGGCCTGTGGGAGTTTCCCGGCGGCAAGGTGGAGGCGGGGGAGGCGGTCGAGATCGCCCTGGCCCGCGAGCTGCACGAGGAACTGGGCATCGTCGTGACCCGTGCGCGGCCCTTGATCAAGGTGCGTCACGACTACCCCGACAAGCAGGTGCTGCTGGACGTGTGGGAGGTCGACGGCTTTACCGGCGAGCCCCATGGCGCCGAAGGCCAGCCACTGGCCTGGGTGTCGCCACGCGAACTGCCGCAATACGACTTCCCTGAAGCCAACCAGCCCATCGTGGCGGCCGCGCGGTTGCCTGGCCACTACCTGATCACCCCGGGCGAACTGGAAGCCCCGCAGTTGCTGCGCGGCATCCAGAAGGCGATTGCCGGCGGGATCAAGCTGGTGCAGTTGCGTGCGCCCAACGGCTACGACCCCAAGTACCGCGATGTGGCGGTGGATGCGGTGGGGCTGTGTGCCGGCAAGGCGCAGTTGATGCTCAAGGGGCCGCTGGAGTGGCTGGGCGATTTCCCGGCGGCAGGGTGGCACCTTACGGCCGAGCAGTTGCGCAAATACGCGCCCAAGGGCCGACCGTTCCCCAGGGAGCGCTGGCTGGCCGCGTCATGTCACAACGCCGAAGAACTGGCGCTGGCCGAGCAGATGGGGGTGGATTTCGTCACCCTGTCGCCGGTGCAGGCGACCCAGACGCATCCCGAGGCGGTACCGTTGGGCTGGGAGCAGGCCAGCGAGCTGATCGAAGGCTTCAACCGGCCGGTGTATGTGCTGGGTGGCGTGGGGCCGGCTGATTGCGAGCGGGCCTGGCAGTTCGGCGCCCAAGGCGTGGCCGGAATTCGGGCGTTCTGGCCTGAGGCCTGAGTGAAGCCTCGCCGGCAAGGCCGGCTCCTACAGACGGCGCTGACCTTTGTAGGAGCCGGCCTTGCCGGCGAAGCGGCGTCATGGCCTGGCCGCAGCCTGCCATAACACCTCCGCCACCCCCTGGCGCCGCGCAATCACCCGCGCCGCCACGAACAGCAAGTCCGACAGCCGATTGATGTACGCCAGCCCCACCCCCGCCAGCGGCTCTGCCGCATTCAACTGCTGACACCGCCGCTCCGCACTGCGGGCCAGGCTGCGGCATACATGGGCCTGGGCAATCAGCGCCGAACCGCCCGGCAGAATGAAGTTCTCCAGAGGCCCCAGCTCTTCGTTCCAGTGGTCGATCGCCGCTTCCAGGCGCTGCACCTCGGCCTCGTTCAAGGCCTGGTAACTGGGCATCGCCAGCTCACCACCCAGGTCGAACAGCCGATGCTGACACGGCGCCAGCACTTCGACCACCTCGTCCAGGTGTTGCTCGGCCAGGCCTGCCAGCAACACGCCCAGCTGGCTGTTGAGCGTGTCCACCTCGCCGATGGCCTCGATGCGCGGATGGTCCTTGGCGACGCGACGGCCGTCGCCCAGGCCGGTTTCGCCCTTGTCGCCGGTGCGGGTGTAAATCTTCGACAAGCGAAAACCCATGCTCATGACTCCATCGTTGGCGGGCCGGGGGGTGGCATCGGCAGGTTGCTCAGCGGCAGGCGCAAGGTGAAGCACGTGCCCTGGCCCGGCGCCGACTGCACCTCCATCTGGCCCTTGTGGTTGTTGGTGATGATGAAATACGACACCGACAGGCCCAGGCCAGTGCCCTGGCCGATTTCCTTGGTGGTGAAGAACGGCTCGAAGGTGCGCTTGCGCACCGCCTCGGGCATGCCCACGCCGTTGTCTTCGACCTGGATCTCGGCCCACGGCGGGTTGAGCCGGGTGCGCAGGATGATACGCCCCGGTTCGCTGTCGTCTTCGCGCTGGTGAATCGCCTGGGCGGCGTTCTTGAGCAGGTTGAGCAGCACCTGTTCCAGCTCGTTGGCGGTGCCGGGCACCGGGCCCAGGGCCGGGTCGAACTGGCGCACGATGGCCTGGCCCTTGAAGTCGAAGCCTTCGGTCAGGTCGAAGTCGTTGCCGGCGATCTCCACCGCCTGGTCGATCAATGCCGGCAGGTCGCACGGTGCCATCTGGCGGTTGCTGCGGCGGCTGAAGCTGAGCATGTGGGTGACGATCTTGGCCGCCCGTGCGCCGGCCTGCTGGATGCCATCGAGCAACTGGGGTACCTGGCGGTTTTCCAGGTACTGGTTGACCGTACCCAGGTCGATGCCGGTTTCGCTGGCCTGCTCCAGGTTCTTCGGCAGGTCGGGGGACAGGCGTCGACGGATGTTCTGCACGTTGTGCAGGATCGCCCCCAGCGGGTTGTTGATCTCGTGCGCCATGCCAGCAGCCAGGCCACCGACCGAGAGCATCTTCTCCGACTGCACCATCATCTCTTCGAGCGACAGGCGCTGGGTGATGTCGTCGATGCGAATCACCACGCCGCGCCCGCCACCGCCCATCAGCGGGTAGAAGGTCAGGGCGTAGTGGCGCGCATCGTCGCCCCTGGTCCAGGTGACCCGCTCGATCTTGGCCACGCGGTGCTTCTCGACGCTTTCCTTGAGCTGCGGCAGGAACGGCTTGAGCGGCTCGAACGCGAGGAAGATAGGCTGGTTCAGCGCCTCGTCCAGCGGCGTGCCGGAAAGCGCGCTGGCCTCCTGGTTCCACTGGGTCACGTAGAGCTGTTCGTCCAGGGCGATCAGTGCCGAGGGCATGGAGTCGATGATGCTGTTGAGGTAGTTCTGAAAGCCGGTGAGCTTGCGCTCGATCTTGCTGCGCACCTGTACTTCGAGTTCCAGCTTGCGGTTGGTGTGACGGGTTTCCTCGGCCAGGCCCTGGGCCTGGTCATAGGCGGTCTGGAATTCGTCGCGGGCGCGCTTGAGTTGCTGTTCGCGGGCTTCGATGCGCGACAGCATGGTGTTGAACGCCTCGGCCAGGCTGCCGATTTCGTCGCGGTTGCCGGGGCGCGCGCGCAGGGCATAGTTCTCTTCGCGGGTCACCTGGCGCGAGAGCTGTTCGAGCTGGTAGATCGGCTGGGTGATCAGGCGCTTGATCTGCCGCGCAATCAGCATCCATAGCAGGATGCTGAACACCAGGATGCCCAGGCTGGCGGTCAGTGTGCCGGTATAGAAGGCCATCGGCAGCTCGCTGCTGGCCACCAGCAGCAGATGCCCGGGCGGGTTGCCGGGGCGCGGCAGGGTTACCAGCTGGGTGCTGCGAAACTCGGTCAGGCGCCAGCTCTCGATGTTGCGGTAGCGCTTGGGCACAGCCAGGGGTTCGCCGTGCTGCAACTGCGCCAGCAGCTTGCCGTCGCTGCCATACAGCGCGGCGGCGCGCAGCGGGGTGTAGCTGTCCAGTTCCTTGAGCAGGTCGTTGGCCGCCTCTGGCGAGTCGGCGGCGCGCTGTGCCAGCTCCGGGTGCGATACCAGGCGGCCGATGGTCTGCAGGGCCTGGGGCGCCATGGCCTCCTGGGAGATCCAGTAGGCGGCGCTGATGAAGGTCAGGTTGGCCACCAGCAGAATGGTGATCAGCAGCACCAGCAGGGCGGCCAGCAGCTTCTGGCCGACCGGCAGGTTTTCCAGGCGTTCGCGCAAGGGCATGGTGACGGCGTGATCCTGTGGGTGGAGGGGCAGGGTAGCGTTGCCCTCAGTCGCTGGGCAACCCGCGTGCTTTCAGGTGTTCGACCAGGCGCCGGTGCAGCCGTTCAAGGTGCGCCAGATGGCGGCCGTGGCGGGCGGCAACGCGGCAGGCGTGGCCGAGCAGGTAGTGGATCTCGGTGCGTCGGCCCTGGCGCACGTCCTGGTACATGGAAGAGTAGTTCGCCGCCGTGGCCTGGATGACCCGTTCGACCTCGACCTGCAGGTCGGTGGCGGCTTCGGGCTGGCCGCAGTGCTGCAGCAGCTCGGCCAGCTCCGCGCACAGCGTGGCCACCTCGCAGTGATGCTCGGCCAGGCCGCCGTTGCGGCACGCATGCAGCACGGTCAGTGGGTTGATGGCGCAGTTGAGCGCCAGCTTGCGCCACAGCCGGGTGAGGATGTCCGGGGTCCACTGGTGCGGGATGCCGGCGTCGGTCAGGTCGTCGAGCCAATCGGGCGGCAGTGGGTTGGCCGGGTCGCCCAGCCAGTTGAAGCCATGCCCGGCAAAGTTCACCTGCCAGTCGGCTTCGCGAAACGCGCCCTCGGTGCTGGAGGCGAAGATGCAGCGTGCGTGGGGGACCTGGCTGGCGACTTCGTCCTGGCTGCCCAGGCCGTTCTGCAGCAACACCAGCTCGGCATTGCGCGCCAGTCGCGGCGCCAGCTGCGCCACTGCCGCGGGCGCGTCGTAGGCCTTGCAGGCCACCAGCAGCCGGTGGATAGGCGTGCCTGCATCGGCGGTTTCGGCGGGGATCGCGTGGCGCTGCGCCTGGCCGTTGTGTACCAGGCTCAGGCCGCCCGCTGCCTCGTAGGCGTGCAGGCGCGCAGGGTCGCGCAGGATCAGGCGGACCGCCTTGCCGGCCTGTGCCAGGCGGCAGGCCCAGAGGCTGCCCAGGCTGCCGGCGCCGAGAATATGCCAGGTGCTGCTCATCTGCGTTTCGCAACCGTTATAATGAACCCGCATTTTAACCGTCAAACCCGGCACGCTCCATCATGCTCTGCGACCAGGGGCCCATGAGCGTGCGTTTATTTTTTTGGAGAATGGATATGCCGTCGTTCGACGTGGTATCGGAACTGGACAAGCACGAAGTCACCAACGCCGTGGAAAACGCGGTCAAGGAGCTCGACCGCCGCTACGACCTCAAGGGCAAGGGCAGCTTCGAGTTCAAGGAAAAGGAACTGACCGTCAACCTCACCGCCGAGGCCGAGTTCCAGCTCGAGGCGATGATCGACATCCTCAAGCTGGCGCTGGTCAAGCGCAAGATCGACGTGCAGTGCCTGGAGGTCAAGGATGCCTTCGCATCGGGCAAGGTGATGAAGCAGGAAGCGACGCTGAAGGAAGGCATCGACAAGGAACTGGCCAAGAAGATCGTCGCCCACATCAAGGACGCCAAGCTCAAGGTCCAGGCCGCCATCCAGGGCGAGCAGGTACGTGTCACCGGCAAGAAACGCGACGACCTGCAGGAAGCCATCGCGGCCCTGCGTGCCAAGGAGTTCGGCATGCCGCTGCAGTTCAACAACTTCCGCGACTGATCCCCGTGTACCCGGAACCTTGGCGCCGTTTCGGCGTCCGAGGTTTCTGCGGCCGCTGAAACGATTGCGGCGCCACGCTTTCCCCGTTTTTTGCCGCCCGGCATCAGGAGACAACCTATGGATTTGAACGCTGAAGTGGATCAGCTGGTCAGGACTTCGCAGACCTGGATCCCGATGATCATGGAATATGGCAGTCGCCTGTTGCTGGCGCTGCTGACCCTGGCCATCGGCTGGTGGGTGATCAACAAGGTCACCTACCGCCTGGGCAAGCTGCTGGCCCTGCGCAACGCCGACCTGGCGCTGCAAGGCTTCATCAGCAGCCTGGCGAACATCATTCTGAAGATCCTGCTGGTGGTCAGCGTGGCCTCGATGATCGGCATCGAGACCACCTCGTTCGTGGCCGCCATCGGTGCCGCCGGCCTGGCCATCGGCCTGGCCTTGCAGGGCAGCCTGGCGAACTTCGCCGGTGGGGTGCTGATCCTGCTGTTCCGTCCGTTCCGCCTGGGCGACTGGATCGAGGCCCAGGGGGTCAGCGGTACCGTGGACAGCATCCAGATCTTCCACACGGTGCTGCGTACCGGTGACAACAAGACGGTGATCCTGCCCAACGGCAGCCTGTCCAACGGCATCATCACCAACACCAACCGCCAGCCGACCCGCAAGGTGGTGTTCGATGTGGGCGTGGACTACGAGGCCGATCTGCAGGTAGCGCGCAAGGTGCTGCTGGACCTGGCCAATGACCCACGGGTGCTGCAGGAACCGGGCGCGCCCCAGGCGGTGATTTCGGCACTGGGCGACAGCTCGATCACCGTGTCGCTGCGAGCATGGGTGAAGACGGCTGACTACTGGGACGTGATGTTCATGCTCAACGAGCATGCGCGCGACCGGTTGAAGGCCGAGGGCATCGACATCCCGTTTCCGCAGCGGGTAATCCGTGTGGTGCAGGAAGCGGCCGTGCAGTAACACGCCTCGAGCTCATCGCGGGTCAAGCCCGCTCCCACAGGTACATCATGTGTCTGGAGACAGTGATGACCGCGTGGGAGCGCGGCTTGCCCCGCGATTCGGGTGCACCGATTACACTTGTTCACTTCTTGTTACTGTCCGACCTTTGCCTTTTCTGGCATACAGGCTGGCTGATTTTCCCTGCCAGGCCTTGCCATGCTTACCCCGCTGATAAACATCACCCCGTTCCGGGCATTCTGTTTCGCCATGACCCTGGCGTTGTTCGAGTTGCTGACCTACCTGGCCAGCGACGTGGTGATGCCTGCCATGCCCACGGTGGTGGGCGACCTGAATGCCAGCCCCGAATTCATCCCCCATGCGCTGAACCTCTACCTGCTTGGCGGTGTGCTGCTGCAGTGGCTGATCGGCCCGCTGGCCGACCGCTACGGGCGGCGTCCGCTGCTGCTGTGGGGGTGCGCCATCTTCTGCCTGGCCTGCCTGGCCACCTACTGGGTCGAGGGCATCGAGCTGTTCAACCTGCTGCGCCTGTTGCAGGGCATCGGCCTGGGCTTTGTGGTCACGGTCAGCTACCCGGCCCTGAACGAAGCCTTCAGCGAGGCGGATGCGGTGCGCATGATGGCCCTGCTGGCCAACATCGCGCTGCTTTCGCCGCTGCTCGGCCCACTGGTAGGCACCGTGCTGCTGGAGTGGGTGTCGTGGCGCTGGCTGTTCGTACTGTTCGCAGGGTTCGCCGTGCTGACCTGGTGCGCGCTGTACCGCTTCATGCCTGAAACCCTGGGGGTGGAGCGGCGCGACGGTACGCGCCTGGCCTTCCAGCCCATCCACCTGCTGCCCTTGCTGGCCGGTTACGGGCAACTGCTGGGCAACCGCCGCTTCGTTGCCGGCAGCGCTGCCCTGGGCCTGGTGGGCCTGCCGCTGATCGGCTGGATCGGTCTGTCGCCGGTGCTGCTGATTCATGACGAGGGCTTGAGCACCCTGGACTATGCACTGTGGCAATTGCCGGTGTTCGGCGGCCTGATTGCGGGCAACCTGATCATCAACCGCATTGCCGAGCGCTACAGCCTGCGCGTGCTGATCCGCAAGGCCCTGTGGCCGTATCTGATCGGCCTGGGCGCGGCCATGCTGGGCACCTGGCTGTACCCTTCGGTGTTCAGCCTGGTGGCGGGCATGTCGCTGTACGCACTGGGCCTGGGCATCGCCAACGCGGTGCTGTACCGCATGACGCTGTTCTCCAGCGAGCAGAGCAAGGGCCTGGTGTCGGCGATGCTGGGCATGATCACCATCGCCTTGCTGGGCCTGGGCGGCGCCTTGCTGGCGATGCTGGGGGCAGGGGCGAGCCTGTTGAGCTTCGCCCTGGCGGCAGGTTGCGCCGGGTTGCTGGCGCTGTGGCCGTTGCGCACGGTGCTGCAGGACGACGCCGAACTGGCGTCGCTGGCCTAGGCTCCGGGGCGCTCGGTGGTCTCGGGCTCCACGGGGGCCAGCTTGCCGCGCCGCAGTTCCTGGTGCCAGTGCAAGGCGATCAGGATCAGCGTTGGCACCCCGAGCATCGCGGTGATCAGGAAGAAGTCGTGATAGCCGTACTTCTCGACCATCACGCCTGAGTAGCCACCGATCAGGCGCGGCAACAGCAGCATGATCGAGCTGAGCAGGGCGTACTGGGTGGCCGAGAACTTCAGGTTGGTCAGGCTCGACAGGTAGGCCACGAAGGCCGAGGTCGCCAGACCCGAGCTGAAGTTGTCGAGCGAGATGGTCACCACCAGCATCTGCAGGTTCGGCCCCATGTCGGCGAGCATCAGGAACAGCAGGTTGGTCGCCGCCGAGGTCACACCGCCGATGAACAGGATCGGCAGGATGCCGAAGCGCACGATCAGCAGGCCGCCCATGCCGGCCCCGAACAGGGTCATGAACAGGCCGAAGATCTTGCTGACGCTGGCGATCTGGTCCTTGGTGAAGCCCTGGTCGATATAGAACACGTTGGCCATCACGCCCATCACCGTGTCCGACATGCGGTAGGTGGCGATCAGCCCCAGCAGCAGCAACGCCTGCCAGCGGTAGCGCACGATGAAGTCGTTGACCGGGGTCAGCACCGGGGCCAGCCCGCGTCGCCCCATGGACGACAGGCACAGCGTGGTGAGGGTGATGTAGAGGATCGCGCGCAGGAAGGCGCGGTCTTCAAGCAGCAGGTCGAGCAGGCTGGCGCCTTCGAACAGCACGCTGGCGAAATCGGTGTTGTACAGCTGGGTGAACATCGCCGGTACCGACACCAGCAGAATGATCAGCACGAAGACCGAGGCCAGCTGGTGGCCGAAGCCGTAGCGCGCCGCCGACAGCTGGGTACGCAGTGGTACGGGCGGCTCGCGCATCAGCAGGCTGGTGATCAGGGCGGGCACCATCAGCACGCCGAACAGCACATAGGTGCCGGTCCAGGCGCTGTGCTTGTAGCTGAAGCCGGTGGAGCCGAACCCTTCGGCAAAGAACAGCGCGCCCGCAGTGGCCAGCAGGGCGGCGACCCGGTAGCCGGCCATGTAGCTGGCGGCCAGGGCGGCCTGGCGCTGGTCGCCGGCGATCTCGAGGCGGTAGGCATCCACGGCGATGTCCTGGGTGGCCGAGGCGAAGGCCACCAGCACCGCCAGCGCGATCAGCCACGACAGGTGCTTCTGCGGGTCGCAAAAGCCCATGCCGACCAGGCCGATGACCACCAGGATCTGTGACAGCACCAGCCAGGAACGGCGTCGGCCAAGCTTGCCCAGCAATGGCAGGCGCCATTGGTCCAGCAGTGGCGACCATACCCACTTGAAGGCGTAGGCCAGGCCGATCAGGCTGGCATAACCGATGGTTTCACGGGCAACCCCGGCTTCGCGCAGCCATACCGACAGGGTCGAGAACACCAACATATAGGGCAGGCCGGCGGCAAAGCCGAGCAGCAACAGCACCAGGGTCGACGGGCTGGCATAGGCAGCGAGCGCAGCGCGCCAGGTTTTACGGGGCATGGGCCAACATCTGCCTCAAGTTTGCGAAAACAAAGCGCGCACTCTAACCGCTGTGCTCCATCGGGCGCCAGCCATGGCGCAACATATCCACACGATTGTTCCGGACGGTCACCCCTTCGGCCCGCAGGCGGGCCCGCTGCTCATCCCCGGAGGGCGTGCCAAGGGCCAGGCTCAGGCGTCCGCCGGCGCCCAGCACGCGGTGCCAGGGCAGGCGAGTGTCGCTCGGCAACTGGCTGAGGGTGCGCCCCACCCAGCGCGCCGCGCGGCCCAGGCCCGCGATGGCCGCCAGTTCACCATAGCTGACCACCTTGCCTGGCGGCAGTTGGCCCAGCACCAGGTAGAGCGCCGTCCGTCGGTCTTCTGCGCGCTGCTGCGCGTCGGTCAAGGCCGCGCTCATCGGGGCGTTGCGGGGCAGTGAAGGGGGCAGGGCGCACAAATACGAATTGAACTCATCGGCATTGGCTGGGTCAGTCCTTGTTCTGCTGGCGGGTATCTGGATAATGCCCGATTTTTCTGCGAACCCGAGTTTCTGTACTGCCTATGTATTCTAGAGCCTTGTTGTGCCTTGTGATGACCGGTGTCTGCGCCCCTGCGGTGGCCGATACCGTATGGATGAAGAACGGCGACCGGCTCAGCGGCAAGATCAAGGTCTTCGACGGTGGCAAGCTGGTGCTGCAGACCGAGTACGGTGGCTCCATCGCGCTGGACTGGAAGAAGGTCAAGACCCTGGAGAGCGACCAGGAACTGCTGGTCAAGCAGGACGCCTACACCGGCGAGAAGGCCAAGTCGCTGCAGGCCGGTGAAGACGGCCAGGTGATCCTGGCCAATGGCGAGGCGCCCAAGGCGGTTGAACTGGCCAGCATCCAGCAGATCATGAAGCCCAAGCCGCTGGTCGAAGACATGCTGTGGAAGGGCAACATCGACCTGGCGCTGGACTACAAGCGCGCCGAGACCGACAGTGACGACTACGACGTCGACTTCAAGACCACTGCCCGTCACGGTCGCTGGCGGCATAACGCCGAGGGCGAGTACAACCGCGAGACCAAGAACGACACGACCACCACCAACAACTGGAGCGCCGAATACGCGCTGGACCGCTTCATTACCGAGCAGTGGTTCTGGCAGGGGCGTCTGAACTACAAGCGCGACCACATCGAAGACCTGACCCGCCAGCGCACGGTCGGTACCGGCCCGGGCTACCAGTTCTGGGACGACGAGCTGGGCGCGTTCTCGCTGGGTTCGCTGCTCAACCGCACCGACTACGAGTACAGCGACGGCGGCAAGGACAACTTCTATTCGCTGGGCGTGAAGTGGGACTACAACCGCTACCTGATCGGCAAGTCGGTCGAGCTGTTCACCAACGGCGAGGTTGGCAAGCCGCTGGGCGGCGTGGCGGACTACAGCCTGGATGCCGAGGTGGGCCTGCGCTACAAGGTCACCGAATGGGCATCGCTGAACCTGAAGGCCGAGAAGGACATCATCAGCGGCACCAGCGACAGCGACCTGGACAAGACGCGCTACACCGTCGGCTTCGGCGTGGCCTGGTAAACCGCTTTCGCATTCAGGGGCCGGCGCCTGCAGGCCCCCTTGGCAATCGCCACTGATAATGATTAGCTTGTCGCGATCACACCTTTCCCAGGAGCACCCCCGTGAGCGCGAAGGCTGCAAGGCAGGCAAGAGAGCTGCTGCTCAAGGAGTACCGTGGCGTACTCTCGACCCATTCCAAATCGATGCCCGGCTTCCCCTTCGGTTCCGTGGTGCCGTATTGCCTGGACGCCGACGGTAACCCGCTGATCCTGATCAGTCGCATTGCCCAGCACACCCACAACCTGCAAAAAGACCCCAAGTGTTCGCTGCTGGTAGGTGAGCGCGATGCCGAGGACGTGCAGGCGGTGGGTCGTCTTACCGTGATGGCCGAGGCCCACAAGCTGGCCGACCCCGAGGCCATCGAGGCCGCCGCCGGGCGCTATTACCGCTACTTCCCCGAATCGAGCCAGTACCACAGCGCCCACGACTTCGACTTCTGGGTGCTCAGGCCGGTGCGCCATCGCTATATCGGCGGCTTCGGCGCGATTCACTGGCTGGACGACGTGACCCTGGCCAACCCGTTCGCCGGCAAGGCCGAGGTGAGCATGGTCGAGCACATGAACGACGACCATGCCAACGCCATCGCGCACTACGTCGAGCTCAGCGGCCTGCCTGCCAGCGCACCGGCCTCGCTGGTAGGGATCGATACCGAGGGCATGCACCTGCGCATCGGCCAGGGCCTGCACTGGCTGGCGTTTCCAAGGTCTTGCAATACACCGATACAAGTACGCGAAGCCCTGGTTTTGCTGGCCCGCGCCGAACAGTGGCCTGCTCGCGAGGCGGTCGAGGGTTGAAATTGCAACGGCCAGCAACCATTTAAGGTCGTACCTGCAAGGACATCTTGCGTAGAGGAACCCTTGATGCGTGCTTTTCTACTGCTGTTTCTGCTTTTCCCGGTGCTCGAGCTGTATGTGTTTTTCAAGGTCAGCACCGCGATCGGATTTTTCCCGGCGCTGCTGCTGATCATCGCGGGCTCGGCCCTTGGTGTGCTGGTGGTGCGGGTCGCGGGCCTTGCCACCGCGCTGCGTGCGCGGGCGAGCCTGCAGCGCGGCGAATTGCCGGCCGAAGACATGTTCCACGGCCTGATGCTGGCCCTGGGTGGCGGTCTGCTGTTGCTCCCCGGCTTCATCAGCGACGTGATCGGCCTGATCGTGCTGTTGCCGTTCAGCCGCCGGTTGCTGGCCAACAAGCTGCGCCAGCGCGCCGAAGCCCAGGCCATGCGTCAGCGCGCCTTCGGCGACGACCCGTTCAATGCGCCGCCCGGTGCACCGCGTCAGCCCAATGTGATCGAAGGCGAATACGAAAAGCGTGACCCGTGACGCGAGCGCTCGCCCGCGTAGCATGAAACGGCCCTTCGGGGCCGTTTTTCATTTGGCGCGCCGGGCTGCAAAAATTTTCATCGGCAAGCCTTGTAATCGCCTTGGCCGACCTCATGTATGGGTCACCGCAAGGTTTCTGGGCATTTGCCCCAGACAATACATGCGTGGCCCGCCCCGCGGTCCACGATCGGCTACGCCGAAAGCATCAACACGCCGGTAACGATACCGGCCGATGAAAACCACTATCAGGAGAGATCGACAATGAAGCTTCGTCCTCTGCATGACCGCGTCGTCATCCGTCGCAGCGAAGAAGAATCGAAAACCGCTGGCGGTATCGTTCTGCCAGGCTCGGCCGCTGAAAAACCCAACCGTGGCGAAATCGTCGCCGTGGGTACCGGCCGCATCCTGGACAACGGCGAAGTGCGCGCGCTGGCCGTGAAAGTGGGTGACAAGGTGGTTTTCGGCCCGTACTCGGGCAGCAACACTGTGAAAGTTGACGGCGAAGACCTGCTGGTAATGGCTGAGAACGAGATTCTCGCCGTTATCGAAGGCTGATCCGCTGGTTTCCCGTTACTCCAAAGTATTCAAGGATTAAACGATCATGGCTGCTAAAGACGTAAAATTCGGCGATTCCGCCCGTAAGAAAATGCTGGTTGGCGTCAACGTTCTGGCTGACGCGGTAAAAGCGACCCTGGGCCCGAAAGGCCGCAACGTGGTTCTGGCCAAGAGCTTCGGCGCGCCAACCATCACCAAAGACGGTGTTTCGGTTGCCAAGGAAATCGAACTCAAGGACGCCTTCGAGAACATGGGCGCCCAACTGCTGAAAGACGTGGCCTCCAAGGCTAACGACGAAGCGGGCGACGGCACCACCACCGCTACCGTTCTGGCTCAGGCCATCGTCAGCGAAGGCCTCAAGGCCGTTGCTGCCGGCATGAACCCGATGGACCTCAAGCGCGGTATCGACAAGGCCACCATCGCCATCGTCAAAGAGCTGAAGAACCTGTCCAAGCCATGCGCCGATTCCAAGGCCATCGCTCAGGTCGGTACCATCTCGGCCAACTCCGACACCTCCATCGGTGAAATCATTGCCGAAGCCATGGAAAAAGTCGGTAAAGAAGGCGTGATCACCGTCGAAGAAGGCTCGGGCCTGGAAAACGAACTGTCGGTTGTAGAAGGCATGCAGTTCGACCGTGGCTACCTGTCCCCTTACTTCGTCAACAAGCCGGACACCATGGTTGCCGAGCTCGACGGCCCGCTGCTGCTGCTGGTCGACAAGAAGATCTCCAACATCCGCGAACTGCTGCCAGTACTGGAAGCCGTTGCCAAGGCCGGTCGTCCGCTGCTGATCGTGGCTGAAGACGTCGAAGGCGAAGCGCTGGCTACCCTGGTGGTCAACAACATGCGTGGCATCGTGAAAGTGGCTGCGGTCAAGGCACCTGGCTTCGGCGACCGCCGCAAGGCCATGCTGCAGGACATCGCCGTCCTGACCGGCGGTACCGTGATCTCCGAAGAAATCGGCCTGAGCCTGGAGTCGACCACCCTGGAGCACCTGGGCAACGCCAAGCGCGTGACCCTGTCCAAGGAAAACACCACCATCATCGACGGTGCTGGCGTTGAAGCCGACATCGAAGCACGCGTCAAGCAGATCCGTGCCCAGATCGAAGAGACTTCCTCGGACTACGACCGTGAAAAACTGCAAGAGCGTCTGGCCAAGCTGGCTGGCGGTGTTGCCGTGATCAAGGTCGGTGCCGGCACCGAAGTTGAAATGAAAGAGAAGAAAGCCCGCGTTGAAGACGCCCTGCACGCTACCCGCGCAGCCGTCGAAGAAGGCGTGGTACCTGGCGGTGGCGTGGCGCTGGTTCGCTCGCTGCAGGCCATTGCCGAGCTCAAGGGTGACAACGAAGACCAGAACGTGGGTATCCAGTTGCTGCGTCGCGCCGTCGAGTCCCCACTGCGCCAGATCGTTGCCAACGCCGGCGACGAGCCAAGCGTGGTAGTCGACAAGGTCAAGCAAGGTTCGGGCAACTTCGGTTACAACGCTGCTACCGGCGAGTACGGCGACATGATCGAAATGGGCATCCTGGACCCTGCCAAGGTGACCCGTTCGGCTCTGCAGGCCGCGGCCTCGATCGGTGGTCTGATGATCACTACCGAAGCCATGGTTGCCGATGCGCCTGAAGACAAGGCTGCCGGTGGCATGCCTGACATGGGCGGCATGGGTGGCATGGGCGGCATGGGCGGCATGATGTAAGCCAGCCTTACCCGCTTGAAGAAGAGCCCCGCCTTGTGCGGGGCTTTTTTATGTCTGGCAGAAACCCTTCGCCAGACAGGCTGGCTCCTACAGACGTTCAGCGAATCCTGTAGGTGCCAGCCTGGCTGGCGAAGCGGCCAGTGACGGCTTGCGATACAACACCAGCCAGTAGCACCCCAACCCGATCAGCCAGCAGAACACTGCGGTCCACACATTGTGCGAAAAGAAGTGGGCGCCCTGCAGCATCCTGCCCACCGAAAACACCACCCCCAGGCCAAAGGCGAACACCAGCGCGGCCTTGGCCAGGCGTGGCTTGCGATCACGCAGGACAAAAAACAGCGCAAACAGGGTAAACCCCGTGGCCGCATGCCCGCCCGGCCAGCAGCGCCCTGGCTTGTCGGTGGCGGGGCGGGCCTCTAACAGCTTGCTGTAGGTTTCCTGGCCGCCGAATTCGCTCAGGCTCCAGGGGCACTGCACCGCCGTCGCGGCCTTGAGCGGCGTCACGAAGCCGGTCGACAGGCCCATCGCCAGCACCAGGCAACCCAGTTCCCGGCGCCAGCTCTTGAGGCGCTGCAGCACAAAGCTGGCGGCAAAGCCGACGATGGCCAGCACCGCGAACAGGATGACCAGCTCCTTGGCGCGGTCATGCAGGATGTCTTCGAGAAAATAGCTGTGACGACCGATGAACTGGCCCGCCTGCGGGTCGAACGCGAGGTTGGCCAGGGCCATGTCCAGGTCGGTCAGCTCCAGCAGGATCAGGCACACGGCGGTCAGCAGCGGAATGCCCAGGGCAATCCACAGGTTCAGCGGGCGGGACGCGGGCAAAGGGGGAGTGGCAGGCATGGCAGGGTCCAGGCAGGCAATGGAAACTGCCGATTGTGTGCCGCCGCGCCTACGCTATGTGTGAAGCTGGGGTGAAAAAAATGTCAGTTGCGATTAAATCCATGCGGCGCTGGCGGGGCCTGGACGATGGCCTTAAGCTGCGCCTGCCAAGCAGGCAAACGAGGACGGGGGAGAGGTACCGATGCGAATTCTACTGGTTGAAGACAACCGCGATATCCTGGCCAACCTGGCCGATTACCTGGGCCTCAAGGGCTACACCGTCGACTGCGCCCAGGACGGCCTGTCGGGCCTGCACCTGGCTGCCACCGAGCACTACGACCTGATCGTGCTCGACATCATGCTGCCCGGCATCGACGGCTACACGCTGTGCAAGCGCCTGCGCGAGGATGCCCGGCGCGATACCCCGGTGATCATGCTGACCGCCCGCGACCAGCTCGACGACCGCCTGCAGGGCTTTCGCTCCGGCGCCGACGACTACCTGCTCAAGCCGTTCGCCCTGTCGGAACTGGCCGCGCGCATCGAAGCTGTGCTGCGCCGGGCCCAGGGCGGTGGCCGGCGCAGCCTGAACGTCGGCGACCTGAGCTACGACCTCGACACCCTGGAGGTCACCCGCCAGGGCAAGTTCCTCAAGCTCAACCCGGTCGGCCTCAAGCTGCTTGCAGTGCTGATGCAGAAGAGCCCCCACGTGCTGCGCCGCGAGGTACTGGAAGAAGCCCTGTGGGGCGACGACTGCCCCGACAGCGACAGCCTGCGCAGCCACGTCCACCAGTTGCGCCAGGTGATCGACAAGCCATTCGACAAGCCCCTGCTGCATACCGTGCACGGTGTTGGCTATCGACTGGCCGAGGGTCGTGATGGAGTTTAAGCAAAGCCTTGCCCAGCGCATCATCATCGCCTTCGCGCTGATGAGCGCGCTGGTGGCCGGGGCCTTCGCCTTTGGCATCGTGGCCACCGTGCACCTGGTGGAAGAGCGCCTGATCTCCTCGGTACTGGGGGGCGACCTCAAGCGCATGCTGCTGATGGACAGCGTATCGGAGTGGAGCCACCGCCCGCGGCCCGACCAGTTGTTCTACTACAGTGGCGGGCGCGACGACTTCGACCTGCCCAAGGACCTGCGCCACCTCACCCCGGGGTTTCATGAAGTGTTTCGCGAGCACCTGTCGTACCACGCCATGGTCGAGGTGGTGGACGGGCGGCACTACGTGCTGCTGCAGGACCAGAGCGATTTCGAAGAACGCGAGCGCGTGCTGTTCGCCGTGGTGGTGGTGGGCTTCGTGCTCAGCCTGGCACTGGCGGTGTTCCTAGGCTGGGTGCTGGCACGGCGGGTGATGGCCCCGGTGATCCGGCTGGCGCGCCAGGTGCGTCACCGCGACCAGTTGCTGGGCCTGGCGCCGCCCCTGGCGCCGGACTACGCGGCCGACGAAGTGGGGCAACTGGCGGTGGCCTTCGACGCCACCCTGGGGCGCCTGCGTGATGCACTGACCCGCGAGCGGCTGTTCACCAGCGATGTCAGCCATGAACTGCGCACGCCTCTGATGGTGCTGGCCAGCTCGTGCGAGCTGCTGCTGGAGAACCCGGCCATCGACAATCGCGCCCGCGCCCAGGTCGAACGCATTTCGCGGGCCACCGAAGAAATGCGCGAGCTGGTGCAGACCTTCCTCATGCTCGCCCGCGCCCAGCGCGACGAGGGTGCCGTCGCTTCGCGGGCAAGCCTGCGTGAGGTGGGCAACGAACTGATCGGCGTCTGGCGCGACACCATCGAGCAGAAGGGGCTGACCCTCACCTACCACGACACCGGCGCGCTGCCGACCCTGTACAACGCCACGTTCCTGCAATCGGTGATGGGCAACCTGCTGCGCAATGCGGCGCACTACACCGACCAGGGGTACATCCGCCTCACCCTGGAGCCCGATGGCTTCACCGTCGAGGACAGCGGCGTGGGAATTCCCGAGGAGCATCGCGAGGCCATGTTCCAGCCGTTCGTGCGCGGCGGCGAAAAACGCGGGGAAGGGCTCGGGCTGGGCCTGTCGCTGGTGCAGCGGATCTGCGAGGACCAGGGCTGGAGCGTCAGCCTGAGCGCCGCCGAGCCCCATGGTTGCCGGTTCCATGTGAAATTGGGCACGGCTGGGTCGCAGGCCTCCGGAAACACCTTGTAACTTACCGACGCAACCTGACATTTTTTTCACGTTCGCATGACCTGACGCCAACGTCGACCTGCTTAAGGTAGGCGGCATTGGAGTCAGGAGATGCACCATGCGCAGTCCCATCAAGCTCAAGTTTTCCGAAAAGTACGACGAGCAGCACGCTCAACAGTACCTGCACAAGCACCAGGACGGCATTGCCCGCCGCTTGTCCCACCAGCGTGACGAGCAATTGGCCCGGCGTGCCCTGGCGCTGGCCGGCGAGCCTGGCCTGGTGCTGGACCTGCCCAGCGGTGCCGGCCGTTTCTGGCCGCTGCTGGCCGAAAAGGCCAACCGCGTGATCATCGGCGCCGACAATTCCGCCGCCATGCTGCAGATCGCCTGCGGGTCGCAACCGGCAGAAGTGGTCAAACGGGTACGGCCCTTGCAGACATCAGCCTTCGCCATCGATCTGCCGGACAACGCGGTAGACAGCATTTTCTGCATGCGGCTGTTCCACCACATTGGCGAAGCGGCCCATCGCAAGGCGATTCTTTCGGAGTTTCAACGGGTTAGCCGCGACAGCGTGATCATCTCGTTGTGGGTGGACGGCAACATCAAGGCCTGGCGGCGTAAACGCCTGGAAGCACGCCGTAACAACGGGCAGGCCGATGGCAGTTACCAGAACCGTTTTGTGTTACCAGCTGCTACGGTTGAACAGGAGTTCGAGGCCGCAGGTTTCCGTATTCAGGAACGAATGGACTTTTTGCCGTTCTATGCGATGTGGCGAGTTTACGTATTGCGCAAGGGGTGAAGGAATGGCTGTGGAAGGAACGGGCGGTACGGCGGTCTCGGATCAATTCGATTACTTCTGGCAGCGCCAGGGCGAATGGGTGGAGGCACCCAACCAGCGGCGTGGCGGCGAAAGCGGCGTGCAGCGCCTGAGCGACGAGACGGGCCATCTGCTGTATGCCAAGCGCCAGGTCGGGCATATCTACCGCAGCCTGCTGCACCCCTTCGGTCGCCCCACGGTATTGCGTGAGTTCGCTGCCCTGAGCAGTTTCGAGCAGTTGGGCGTGCGGGTGCCGCATATCGTCTATTGCGGCGTGGAGCGCGATGCCCAGCACCAGTGGCGGGCGCTGCTGGTCAGCGAGGCGCTGGATGGTTTCGAGGAGATCGACCTGTGGTACGCCGGCGGCGGGCGCGAGCAGCACGGCGAGGCGCTGCACGACCGGGTGCTCGAGGACCTGGCCGGCAACCTGGCGCGCATGCACCGCGGGCACTGGCAGCATGGCTGCCTGTACAGCAAGCATATTTTCGTGAAGGTGACCGGCGAGGGCGCGGATGCGCGTGCCGAGGTCGCCTTGCTGGACCTGGAGAAGTGCCGCCGGCGCATCAGCTGCCAGCGTGCGGCCGCCAATGACCTGAAGCAACTGCGCCGCCATTCGTCGTGGAACGATGCGGACTGGAAGAAGTTGCTCTACTTTTACGAAGTGGCGTTTGGCAGCGCTGTCAAAGGTTTAGAGCAATGAAACTAGAAATAGCACGAGGTTTGTTTCTGCTTGTGGCGTTGGCGGTGGCTTCGGTGGCTTTCGCCGCGTGGGAGGAGCCGCGTCCGCAGGTGCTCAGTTCCATCGACCTGGGCGCGCAGTGTCCGCTGCCGCGGACGGCCAAGCCGGTCGTCACGGCGCAACCGGACCATGACCTGCTGTTGTTCCTGTTCGGCATGAGCCGGGGGCTGCGCTCCAACGGGTGATGAAGTGTATCGACCCATCGCGGGTCAAGCCCGCTCCCCCAGGGTTGCAGTGATCCTTGCGTGGGCGGGCTTGACCCGCGATGCGTTCAACTCGATTCCAGCGCCGTACTTGGCATTTCCTTCCTGGCCAGCAACGTATACACGCACGGCAACACGAACAACGTGAACAGCGTGCCCACCGACATCCCGGTTGCGATCACCATGCCGATGTCGAACCGACTCACCGCCCCGGCGCCCGTCGCCAGTATCAGCGGCACCATGCCGAATACCATCGCCGCCGTGGTCATCAGCACCGGCCGCAGGCGTATCGCTGCCGCTTCCTCTACGGCATCCCGCGCAGTCAGCCCCTTGTGCAGGCGCAACTGGTTGGCGAACTCGACGATCAGGATGCCGTGCTTGCTGATCAGCCCGATCAGCGTCACCAGCCCCACCTGGGTGTAGATGTTCATGCTCGACCACCCCAGAAACAGCGGGATCAATGCTCCACAGATCGACAGGGGCACCGTCACCAGGATCACCAGCGGGTCGCGGAAACTCTCGAACTGCGCCGCCAGCACCAGAAAGATGATCGCCAGCGCCAGGCCGAAGGTCACCCACAGCGCACTGCCTTCCTGCACGAACTGACGTGCCTGCCCGCTGTAGTCGAAGGCGAAGCCTGCCGGTGCCTCCTGCTGGGCGATGCTGCGCACCGTCTCCAGGGCCTCGCCCATGCTCACCAGCGGGAAGCCCTGGATGATCGCCGAGTTCAGCTGCTGGAACTGGTTGAGCTGGCGCGGCCGCGCGCGGTCGCTGACGCTGATCAGGGTCGACAGGGGCAGCATCCGGCCCTGCTCGTTCTTCACGTAGTAGTTGTTCAGCCAGCCGGGGTTGTCGCGGTAGGCCTGCTCGACCTGGGCGATCACCTTGTAGCTGCGCCCCTCGATGGTGAAGCGGTTGATCTCGGCCTCGCCCAGCAGCGTGGCCAGGGTGCCGCCCAGGGCATCCATCGACACCCCCATCTGCGCCGCCTTGGCCCGGTCGATATCCACCACCACCTCCGGCTTGTCGAATGCCAGGTCGATGTCCAGGAAGGCGAACTTGCCCGAGGCCTGGGCGCGGTCCTTGACCCGTTGCGCCACTTCCAGCAACGACACGTAGTCATTCGGCGTGTTGATCACGAAGGCGAATGGCAGGCCTTCGCCGGTGCCCGGCAGGGAGGGCAGGTTGAAGCCGAAGATCTGCAGGCCGCTGATGGTCGCCAGCTTGGCCTGCACCTCGGGCAGCAACTCCATCTGGGTGCGGCTGCGCTGGTTCCACGGCTTGAGCAGAAAGCCGCCGATGCCCGATTGCACGCCGTTGAAGCCGTTGATCTGGAACGAGGAGTAGTACTCGGGGAATGACTTGAAGATCGTGATGAACTCGTCGGTGTAGGCGTTCAGGTAATCGAGGTTGGCCGGTTGCGGGGCGGTGGCCATCATGAAGATGATGCCCTGGTCTTCGTCCGGGGCCAGCTCGTTCTTGCTGAACATCAGAAACACCGGGATCAGGCACAGCACGATCAGGGCGAAAACGATCACCACCGGCCGGGTCTCGAGGGTGCCGTGCAAAAGCGTCTGGTAGCGGCGCTTGAGCCGCTCGAACAGCTGGTCGAGACGATGGGCCAGGCCGCTGGGGTTCTGCTCCGGGCGCAGCAGCAGGGCACACATCATCGGCGACAGGGTCAGCGCGACGATGCCGGAAATCACCACGGCCCCGGCCAGGGTCAGGGCGAACTCCTTGAACAGGGCCCCGGTGAGGCCCTCCAGGAAACCGATGGGGGCGTACACCGCCGCCAGGGTGATGGTCATCGAGACCACCGGCATGGCGATCTCCCGGGCGCCTTCCAGCGCGGCGTCGAACGGCGTCTTGCCCTCCTCGATATGGCGGTGGATGTTCTCCACCACCACGATCGCATCGTCCACCACCAGGCCGATGGCCAGCACCATCGCCAGCAGCGTCAACAGGTTCAGCGAGTAGCCCATCAATTGCATGAAGAACAGCACGCCGATCATCGACAGCGGGATGGTGATCACCGGGATCAGCACCGAGCGCAGCGCGCCGAGAAACAGGAACACCACCACGATCACGATCAGCACCGCCTCGACCAGGGTCTTGACCACCTCGTCGATGGAGGCCTGGATGAACAGCGTGGCGTCATAGGCGATGGAGGCCTTGAGGTTGGGCGGCAACTGCGCTTCCAGCTCCGGCATCAGCTTGCGCACCTCCTTGATCACGTCCAGCGGGTTGGCGGCCGGGGTGGCCTTGATGCCGATGTACACCGACGGCGTGCCGTCGAACGAGCTGACCGTGTCGTAGTTCTCCGCGCCCATCTCCACCCGTGCCACATCGCCCAGCAGCACGCGGCTGTCGCCCTTGGTCTTGAGCGGGATGGCGGCGAAGGCTTCGGCCGACTTGAGTTCGGTGGTGGCGTTGATGCTGGTGACCACGTACTGGCCCTTGACCTCGCCGGCGGCGGACAGGAAGTTGTAGCGGCGCACCGCGGCAGTCACATCGCCGGCGCTCAGGCCGTAGCCGGCCAGCTTCACCGGGTCGATCCACAGGCGCATGGCGAACACCTGGTTGCCGAGAATCTCGGCTTCGGCCATGCCGGGCAGGGTGGCGAGCTTGGGCTGGATCACCCGCGACAGGTAGTCGGTGATCTGCGGGTTGCTCAGCTCCTTGCTGTAGAAGCTGATGTACATCAGCGCCGAGGCATCGGCGGCTTCCTTGCTCAGCACCGGGTCCTCGGCGTCCTGGGGCAGCTTGTTCTTGACCTCGTTGGCCTTGGCCAGCAGCTCGGTGAACAGCCGGTCGCTGTCGGAGCCGATGCGCGCGTAGATCGAAATCACCGAAAAATTCTGCCGGCTCACCGAGGTCATGTAGTCGATGCCTTCGGCACTGGCCAGGCTCTGCTGCAGGGGCTGGGTGATGTAGCCCTGGATGGTTTCGGCGTTGGCCCCTGGGTAGGCGGTGGTCACCGTGATCAGGGCGTTTTCCATTTGCGGGTACTGGCGGATCGGCAGCTTGCTCCAGGCCTGGAACCCCAGCAGCACGATCAGCAGGCTGACCACGCTGGCCAGCACCGGGCGACGGATGAACGGGTCGGTAAAGGCCATGGCGGTTCCTTGGTCAGTCGGCGCCGGGCTGGCTGGTCGGTTCGGCTTGCAGGGTCTTGTCGGCGCTCAGGGTGACGGCAGCGCCCTGGGTCAGCTTCAACTGGCCGGCGGTGACCACCGTTTCGCCGGGCGTGAGGCCCTTGGCGATCACCACCAGGCCGTCGCGGCGCTCGCCGGTCTCGACGAAGCGCCGCTCGGCGATCAGTTGCGGCTGGCCATCGGCCGTGGTCTGCACCTTGCCGTCTTCGGACTTTTGCGGCACGGCGACATACACCGAGTTGCCATAGAGGGTGTAGGTGACGGCGCTCTGCGGCACCACCACCGCGTTGCGCGGGTTGGGCAGCAACACCTGCAGGCTGGCGAACATGCCCGGCAGCAACGTGCCGTCGGGGTTGGCCAGGGTGGCGCGCACCTGCAGGTTGCGGGTGGTGTCGTCGACCTTGGGGTTGATCGCGCTGAGGGTGGCGGTGAAGCTGCGGTGCGGGTAGGCGGCCACCGAGACCAGCGCCTGCTGGCCGAGGCTGAGGTTGGGCAGCGCCTGTTCCGGCACGAAGAAGTCGACATACAGGCTGCTCAGGTCCTGCAGGGTGGCGATCACCGTGCCGCTGGCCAGGTAGCTGCCCAGGTCGACCTGGCGGATACCGATGGTGCCGGTGAACGGCGCGTTGATGCTCTTTTTCGCCAGGGATGCCTTGAGTTGCGCCACTACCGCCTGGTTGCGCAGCAGTTGGGCGCGCAGGCGGTCGAATTCGCCCTTGGAGATGGCCTGGCTGCCGACCAGCTGGCTGCCTCGCTGATAATCCACCTGGGCCAGCCCGAGGTCGGCCTGGGCGGTGCCGAGCAGGGCAGTCTCCACGTCGCTGTCCAGCTGCAGCAGCAGTTGCCCGGCCTTGACCTGCTGGCCGGATTCGAAGTGCAGGGCCTTGACCGTGCCGGCGATCTCCAGGCTCAGGTCCACCCCTTGCAGGGCCTTGAGGCTGCCCACGGCGGGCAGGCGGCTTTGCCAGGGCTGCTCGCGCGCCTCGGCGGCGGCAACGCTGACCGGCGGCTTGGGCGCGGAGAACTGCTGGATCTGGCGGTAGATGGACAAGCCCTTGTAGCCGCCCAGGGCCAGCACCAGCAGCAGGACGATACCCAGCATGATGAGCATGCGACGGCGCAGCATGGACCAGCTCCCTGGAAGCGTTGTTGCGCAAGTCTAGTCGGTCGCGGCGCAGGGGGCGGTGTGCTGGTTCGGTATATTTTATGTTGTCTGTACCGACGTCATCGCGGGTCAAGCCCGCTCCCACAAGGTTCCAGGTGTTCCCTGTGGGAGCGGGCTTGACCCGCGATTGCTATATCAGATCAGGTGCAGATGGTTGTCCCACAACCCCGAAGGCAGTTGCAGCGGTTGCCCCACCAGCGCTGCCTTGCGGCAGTCGTACAGCCGGCAACGCCCTTGCCCGGAGGTCACCACAAAACCATCGGCCACTGCGCCCACGCCCGCGCAGTCCGGCATCGGCGCATCCAGCTTCACCTCGGCGCTGTCCAGGTCCCAGATGAACAGGCGGTTGGCCCGTGGCGCGGTCATCGCCACCAGTCGCAGCTCGCTGTGCACCGCCACGCTGGCGGTGTACTGGGCCATGGACTGCAACTGCTGCTCCGGCACCGGGAAGGCCACGAACGGCTGCCCCGGACGCTTGATCGCCAGCAATTCGGCGGTTTCTTCCGAGCCGCCCATGAACTGCTGGCACGCCAGCACGGTGCCGTCGTCAGCAATCGCCAGGTGGCGCACGCTGTTCATCTGCTGGCTCAGGGTTTCCTTGCTCAGCAGGGTGCCGTCGCGCTGCATCAGCACCAGGCTGGGCTGCATCGCATCCAGGTTCATCTCCACCCGGCTCTCGGCTTCGGTGCGGATACCGCCATTGGCCACCACCAGGGTCTCGCCGTCAGGCAGCCACGACACCTGGTGCGGGCCGATGCCGTGGGTCGGGATTTCCGAATGATGGGCCAGGCGTTCGCCTTCGAAGCGGTACACACCCAGCACGCCACGGCCCGGGTCGGTGGTGTCGTTCTCGGTGGCGTACAGCCATTCGCCGCCCTTGTGGATCACCGCGTGGCCATAGAAGTGCCGGTTCGGCTGCGAGGCCAGGGTCTGCAGCAGGCGCCCGTCGCGCAGGTCGATCAGGTAGCTCTCGGTGCCGGGGCGGCGCGCCACGAACAGCGCGATCGGCCGCTCGGGGTGGTTGATGATGTCGTGGCAGCGCAGGCCGACCTGGGTGGCGAACACCTGGGTGCCGTCCAGGCGATAGCCCACGGCATAGTGCTTGCCGTCGGCATCGTCACGGGCCGACAGCAGCAGCGGCTGCTGGGCCTTGCTGCGCCACAGGGTCCAGCCACCCAGGGTCAGGGCGCTGAGCAGCACGCTACCGAGTTTGAGGGCCTGGCGTCGCAACATGATCAGTCACCGTCGTTGGCATTGAAGCCCAGCTGGATGTTCAGCGCCTTGGCCAGTTCACCTTCATGCAGGCGGTGAACCACGTTCAGGCTGTCGTAGAAGGCGTTCAGTTGCTCGCGGCCGGCATCGTCCTGGAGCATTTCGCCCAGGGGCCGGTCGATCGCCTTCAGTTGCTTGAGGGCATCAGCATAGGCCGCGTCGATCTTGTCGGCCAGGGCCTTCTGGTCCTTGCCCAGCAGGCCGCGCAGGCCCTGGTTGTCGACCCCGACCCACACGGTCTGGGCGGCGATCAGGCTGGCTTCCAGGCTCTTGAGCGAGGAGTGGCTGCGCCAGGCTTCAGCCTGCAGCGGCTGCGGGATGCCCTTGCTCAGGCGACCCATCGGCGTGCCGAGCTTCTTCTTCAGGGTGTCCAGCGCGGTGACCTGGGCGCGCAGCAGGTCGGCGATCGCCTCATGGGAGTCGGCGTAGCGCTGGTTGGGGAACTTGGTCATCTGCGCCAGCATGCCGTCGGTGCTGTTCCAGCCCTTGAGGATCTCTTCGGCGAGGTTCTTCTGGTGTTCGCCGATGGCCACCAGCAGCGGGCAGTAGCGGGCCTTCTGTTCGGCGGTGGCGACGTCCGGCTTGCTGTCGAACAGGATGTACTCGTAGGCCGACAGGCCGCGCACCACGACGCTGGACTTGGCCACGGTCTCGGCATCCACCGGCTTGTCGCCGTTGACCAGTTGCTCGACCTGACGGCCCACCAGGTTCTTCTTGTCGGGCCAGAACTGCACCTGCCAGGCGCGGTTGCCCTCGGCCAGCGGGCCGATCAGCAGCGGTTGCAACTCGGCCCAGGCTTTTTGTGCGTGCAGGAAGTCGGCGCGTGCGGTGGCCAGGTCGGCCTTGCCTTCGCAGAAGGCCAGGGCGCTGACGGCCAGCTGGCGGTCGGCTTCGACCCAGCGGCTGTAGGTCGGCAGGATCACCTGCTTGGCGATCGCGGCAGAGGTCACGGCCTGCGGGTCCTGCGGCGAGCAGGCGCCCAGGGCGATGGCGGCGAGGCTGGTGAACAACAGCTTGGGACGGAACATGTCCGGCTCCTTCTCTAGAGTGAGTTCAGGAACGCCAGCAACGCGGCGCGTTGCTCGGCATTGAAGGTCAAGACGTGCTGGCGCGCAGGCTCGGCTTCGCCGCCGTGCCAGAGCACGGCCTCGAGCAGGTTGCGGGCGCGCCCGTCATGCAGAAACTGGGTATGGCCACTGACGGTCTGGTTCAGGCCGATGCCCCACAGCGGCGCGGTGCGCCAGTCCTGGCCACCGGCGGCGAATTCGCTGCGGTTGTCGGCCAGCCCCGGGCCCATGTCGTGCAGCAACAGGTCGCTGTAGGGGCGGATGGTCTGGTTGGCCAGCTCCGGCTCGGCGGCATTGGCCGAGGTGGTGAATGTGGGGGTATGGCAGCCCTGGCAGCCGGCCTGGAAGAACAGGTTCTTGCCGGCCAGCACCTGGGGCGAATCGACGTCCTTGCGTACCGGCACCGCCAGGTTGCGGGTGTAGAACAGCACCAGGCGCAGGATGTTGTCGCTGACCTCCTGCTCGCCATCGGCGCCGTTGCCATTGGGCTGGGCCAGGCAATCGAGCTGCGCCGGGGTGCAGTCGTCGCGCGGCACCAGGCTGCTGGTCAGGCCCATGTCGCTGGAGAACGCATGGGCGTTCTGCTGGTTGAGGTTGGGTTGCCCGGCCTTCCAGCCGAAGCGGCCAAGTACCTGCTTGCCCTGGGCGTCGTCCCATACCAGGTTGGGCCGGCCACGAATGCCGGTGCCGTTGCGCCCCTCGGGGTCGGCGTTGGCCAGGATGGCCTCATCAGGGATGGCCTCGAGCAGGCCCAGGCCGATCATCGGCGGCGCGACGCGTGCCGAGAAGCGTGTGTCGGGGTGCATCGGGCCGTAGCCAAGCTGGGTGATCTGCAGATGCGGCTTGCGCAGTTCGACCTGGGTGCCGTCCTTGAAGGTGACGCTCACCGGGGTGTAGCTGACCCGCACCTTGCCCTCGGGGGCCACGCCGGGCACGGCCATGTCCTGCAACTGCCCGCCATAGACCGGCTCGGGCACGATGCCCAGTTGCTCGATCACCTTGGCGTATTCGGGCTGGTCGGGGATCGACAGGCGCACCAGCATCGATACCGCGTTTTTGGCGCCCTCTGCGGGCGGGTGCCCGCGCCCGTCGCGAATATGGCAGTTCTGGCAGGCGTTGGTGTTGAACAGCGGGCCCAGGCCATCGCGCGCGGTGGTGGTAGACGGGGCGATCACCCACGGGCTGCGGAAGAAGCTGTTGCCCACGCTGAAGTCCAGGCGCTGGCTCGGGGTGAGGTTGGCCGAGGGCATGGAGTAGGCGTTGCGGTCGCGCTTGTTCACGGTGGTGCTGCCACCGGCACGCGCCTCGCCAGGTTCGGCCTTGGTGAAACGCGGGGCGTCGTCACAGGCGCTCAGGGCCAGGGCCAGTAGCAGGGGAAGGGCGCGGTGAAGCGGAGCGGGCATCGAGAATCCTGAATGGCTAGCGTAAAACCGGCGTGCAAGCTTAGCAGGCGCGGGGGATATGAATAAGAGGGATTTGCGTTTGCTGGATGAAATCTGCTTCAGCTTCCAGCGAAGAGGTCCCACAAAAAAGGCGACCCGAAGGCCGCCTCTGTTTCAGCACGCTACCACTCAGAACTCGTGGTCAGCGGTGTCCGGGTTCAGGTCGGTGATGCCCAGTTTGCCCGCAGCCTGTTCGATGGCACCGGTCTGCTTGACCAGCGCGGCGATGGCGTCACGCACGATCTGGTTGCCCGCAGCGTTGTCGGCAGCGATCAACTGGTCGTAGTGCTCACCCTTGAGGGCGTGGTCGACCATCACCTGGATCTTCGCCTCGGTGGCTTCCAGATCGGCCTTCAGGGTGTTGTCGGTGGCCGGATCGACCTTGGCCACCAGCGACGACAGGCTCGGGCCGCTCAGCTTGGTGCCGTCGGTGCGGGTGTACTCGCCCAGGTAGACGTTGCGGATACCCTTGGCGTCGTAGAAGTGCGAGTAGTGAGTATTGTCGCTGAAGCAGTCCTGCTCGTCCTCAGGCGAGTTGGCTTCCAGCGAGACCTTCATGCGCTCGCCCGCCAGTTCGCCCAGCGACAGGCTGCCCATGCCGAACAGCATCTTGCGCAGGCCGTTGGCGACAGGTTCTGCCTCCAGGGTGGCGCGATAGTTGTCGGCCACTGCCGGCTTCCAGTTGCCGACCATTTCTTCCAGGTCGTTGACCAGCAGCTGGGTCACGGCCTTGAGGTAGGCACGACGACGCTCGTTGTGGCCGCCGGTGGCGCCTTCGCCTTGCAGGTAGTCCGAGGCAGGGCGGTTGCCGGCGCCCGGGCCGGTGCCGTTGAGGTCCTGGCCCCACAGCAGGAATTCGATGGCGTGGTAGCCGGTGGCGACGTTGGCCTCCGAACCGCCCAGCTCGTTCAGGCTGGCCAGCTTCTCGGGGGTCAGGTCCTTGACGTCGACCTTGTCTTCGCCCACCTGGATCTCGGTGTTGGCGATGATGTTGGCGGTGGCGGCCGGGTTGCCCAGGGCGTGTTCATAGCTCTTGTCGACGTAGTCGATCAGGCCTTCGTCCAGCGGCCAGGCGTTCACCTGACCTTCCCAGTCGTCGATGATGGTGTTGCCGAAGCGGAACACTTCGCTCTGCAGGTACGGTACACGGGCGGCTACCCAGGCAGTCCTGGCGGCGGCCAGGGTGTCGGCGTCGGGCTTGGCAAGGAAGGCATCGACTGCGGTCTGCAGGGTCTTGGCGGTGCTCAGCGAGTCGCTGTACACGGCATACACCATCTCGGCGTAGTGCTTGACCACCGCCTGGGCGGCGGCTTCGTCGACGGCCCCGGACGCCTGGGTGGTGCTGGCGGCAGCAGGTGCGGCGGCCTGTGGTGCGGCGGCCTTGTCCTTGTCATCGCCGCAGCCGGCGAGGGAGATGGCAATGGCCAGCAGACTGGCGGTGGCCAGAGGCATACGAATCATGGGCTATTCCTGCGTCGAGAGGTTGAACAGGCGTGCAGCCGCACGCAAAGGTGCAACATAATGCGAAAGATATGCATTTTCTGTAAAGAGGTTGCCACGTAAAAATTCAAATGCTGTTCACGCTGCCCTTGGCGGCAGCGTCACTCACAGAATCGATACCTGGTTGCGTTGCGCTGCTTTGAGGAAGGCGGTCAGCTCGCGTGCCGGCAGCGGTTTGCTGTAGTGGTAGCCCTGACCTTCATGACAGCCCTGGGCAATGATGTAGGCTTCCTGCTCGGCGGTTTCCACGCCCTCGGCGATCACCTGCATGCCCAGGCTCTTGCCCAGCTGGATGATCGCGCGAACGATGGTGGCGTCGTCGTCATCGTCGAGCAGGTCCTGCACGAAGCTCTTGTCGATCTTGATCTTGTCCAGCGGCAGCGACTTGAGGTAGCTGAGCGAGGAATAGCCGGTGCCGAAGTCGTCGATCGCGATCAGCGCGCCGGAGCGGCGCAGGCTCAGCAGGTGCTGGGCGGCAGTGCTGATGTCTTCCATCAGGCCGGTCTCGGTCACTTCCAGTTCCAGGCTGCGCGGCGGCAGGCGGTAGATCTGCAGCAGGTTGTTGACCACCCGGGGCAGCTCGCTGTGGTGCAGCTGCACGGTCGACAGGTTGACTGCCATGCGCAGGTCGCTGAAGCCCTGGTCGTGCCATTCGCGCAGTTGCCGGCAGGCCTGGTCGAGCACCCATTCGCCGATCACGATGATGTTGCCGTTCTGTTCGGCCAGCGGTATGAACTGATCGGGCGGAACCATGCCCAGCTCCGGGTGCTGCCAGCGCAGCAGCGCCTCGACGCCCACCACGCGGTGGTCGCGGTAGCTGATCTGCGGTTGGTAAACCAGGTACAGCTGATTGCGCGGCAGGGCTTCGCGCAGGTCCTTTTCCAGCTCGCGGCGCCGGCGCATCTCGCTGTCGACGCTGGCGATGTAGAACTGATAGCGGTTGCGCGAACGGCTCTTGGCCAGGGTCATGGTCTGTTCGGCCTTTTGCAGCAGCTTCTCGGTGCTGTCGCCGTCTTCGGGGAACAGGGTGATGCCGATGGTGGCGCGCAGGCGGATCTCCTGATGGTCCAGGGCGAACGGCGCTTCCAGGTCATCGAGAATGCTCTGGGCCAGCTCGGCAGCCTCGTAGGGTTGTTCGATGTCGGCCTGCACCAGCGCGAACTGGTCGCCGCCCAGGCGGGCGAGGGCACCCAGGCGACCGCTGTGGGCACGCAGGCGGTCGGCCAGGGCCAGCAGCAACTGGTCGCCGGCCTGGTAGCTGAATTGTTCGTTGATGCCCTTGAAGTCGTCCAGGCCTACGCACAACACCGCAACCCGGCGCTGCAGGCGCCCGGCATCGACCAGGATCTTGTCCAGTTGCTGTTGCAGTTGCTGGCGGTTGGGCAGGCCGGTGAGAAAGTCGTACTGGGCCATGCGCAGCAGGCTGTTCTCGGCCTCGTGGCGCAGGTGGGTATTGCGTTCGATGGACGCCAGCAGTTGGTTGGCGGTGTTCACCCACAGGCCCAGTTCGTTCTTCTCGTGGCCCTTAAGCAGCGGCAGCTGATGCTGGCTGGGGCGGTCGGGGTTGATCTGGGTGAGGTTCTCGATGAGCTTGGACAGTGGCTTGGTCAGCAGCCAGTGGTAGACCAGGTACAGCACCAGCCCCATGGCCAGGGCGCGGAGCACGCCGGCAATGAAGATGATCACCGAATTGACCACGAAGCCCTGGCCGTAGGCGCCGGTGTCGAGGGTGATGCTCAGGTCGCCGTAGTATTCGCTGTAGGGCGCGCGGCCGACGAGCTGGGTGGTGTAGGTGCGTTCCTGGCCGAGGATCAGGTCGGTGAGCCAGCGGGTCGGCAGTTCCTGCAGAGGGCGCGACTTTTCTGCCAGCATGGTTTCGTTGGGGTGGCCGATGGAGGCCATGCGCACGGACTCATCCTGGAACAGCCCCTCGATGACCTGCATGCCCATTTCGCGGTCCAGGCTGTATACGGCCTGGGTGGAAGGGTCGCGGAACATGTCGAGGATTCGCTGGGCGTCGTTGGCGACAGCCTGGCGGGTCTTGTAGGCATCGAAGACGATCTGCGCACAGCTGAGTACCACGCCCACGGCCAGTGCCGAGAGCAGGACCACTCTGAGCAACTTGACCGACAAGCTGTTTTTGAGTTCCAGCTTCAATGGGGTTTCCTTAATCCATGCGCATGGCATCATTTTGCCATCATCTGTGGCAATCCACTATCGGCCGTTGGCAGGATTCATGATCCAGCGGTCACTGTATCGGTTGCCCGGCCTTGCGACTTGAGCGATGTACGACAAGTTTCCCAACGATTGATGTTAGCGCGGTATGGGGGGGCAGCAAGAGAGGGTGTTGGTGAAATTGGTTAAAAAAGGTTGGTGGGTGGGGTTTTGCTCTTTGCCGCTTTTTCGGCATAAAAAAACCCGGCCTGAGCCGGGTTTTTTCAGAAGCAGCACTTATGCAGTGAAGGTCTTGCCTTCGAACTGCTCAGCCACGAACTTCCAGTTGACCAGGTTCCAGAACGCCTCGACATACTTCGGACGCACGTTACGGTAGTCGATGTAGTAGGCATGCTCCCACACGTCGCAGGTCAGCAGCGGGGTGTCACCGCTGGTCAGCGGGTTGCCGGCACCGATGGTGCTGGCCAGCGCCAGGGAGCCGTCAGCTTTCTTGACCAGCCAGCCCCAACCGGAACCGAAGGTGCCAACCGACGTCTTGGTGAACTCTTCCTTGAACTTGTCGAACGAACCGAACGCGGCGTTGATGGCTTCAGCCAGCGAACCGGTAGGCTGGCCACCAGCGTTTGGCGCCAGGCAGTTCCAGTAGAAGGTGTGGTTCCAGACCTGAGCGGCGTTGTTGAAGATACCGCCCGAAGAAGTCTTGACGATCTCTTCCAGGGTCTTGCCTTCGAACTCGGTGCCTGGCACCAGGTTGTTCAGGTTCACGACGTAGGTGTTGTGGTGCTTGTCGTGGTGGTATTCCAGGGTTTCCTTGGAAATGTGCGGCTGCAGGGCATCGTGTGCGTAAGGCAGCGGCGGCAATTCAAAAGCCATGGTGATTCTCCTAATCAGGTCTGTTGCGGTGAGCGCAAGGCCGATCACGGGCGGCCGGAATGCATCGGCGAGTTTTTACTCTTTGCGACGCAGATTCGGGATCATAGCACCGGGCCCTGACCTAAACCACGCAACAAGTGTATGGAATAGAGGTTCCAGAGCCTTTGCCGACACCTGACGAACGGGTCAGCCCAGCGCCAGTTGCAACGCCACCGCAAACATCATCACCGCCACCATCAGGTCCAGCAGGCGCCAGGTGCCAGGCCGGGCCAGCCACGGCGCCAACCAGGCCGCACCCAGCGCCAGGGTGAAGAACCACAGCAGCGAGGCACTGGCCGCACCCGCCACGTAGGCACCTGGCACGCTTTGCTGCGCACCCAGCGAGCCGATCAGCAACACGGTATCCAGGTACACGTGGGGGTTGAGCAGGGTCACCGCCAGGGCACTGAGCAACACCGCGCGACGCGAACGCTGACCCAGGCCCTCGCCCTGCTCCAGGCTCTGGCTGGAGCAGGCGCGTATCAGCGCCTTGCTGCCATACCACAGCAGAAACACCACCCCACCCCAGCGCGCGACCGCCAGCAGGGTCGGGTTCTGCGCCAGCACCGTGGCCAGACCGAACACGCCAAGCGCCACCAGCACCGCATCACAGAACACGCACAGTGCCGCGACCGGCAGGTGGTGCTCACGGCGCAGGCTCTGCGCCAGCACGAAGGCGTTCTGGGTGCCGATGGCCATGATCAGCCCGAAGGCGACCAGCAGGCCGTTGAGGTAGCTTTGCCACATGGGAGGTGCTCCGCGAAGCAGCCACACGGGCTGCCGAAAATACAGGGGGGATCGCTGGCTATTGTGCGGGCAGTGGGCGTATAAGAAAAACCAATAAACCTCATCCGGCATTAGGGAAACTGATGTTCGACTACAAGTTGCTTTCCGCCCTGGCGGCGGTGATCGAGCAGGGCGGTTTCGAGCGGGGCGCACAGTTGCTCGGGCTGTCGCAATCGGCCATTTCGCAACGCATCAAGCTGCTGGAGGCGCGCGTTGGCCAGCCGGTGCTGGTACGCGCCGCGCCGCCAGCGCCCACCGAGATCGGCAAGCGCCTGCTCAACCATGTACAGCAGGTGCGCCTGCTCGAGCGCGACCTGCAGCATCAGGTGCCGGCGCTGGACGATGGCGGTCAGCCCGAGCGTCTGCGGGTAGCGCTCAACGCCGACAGCCTGGCCACCTGGTGGGCGGCGGCGGTCGGGGCGTTCTGTGCGCAGGAGCGGGTGCTGCTGGAGCTGGTGGTGGAAGACCAGGAGGTGGGCCTCAAGCGCATGCGCGCCGGCGAAGTGGCGGCCTGCCTGTGCGCCAGCGAGCGACCGGTTGCCGGGGCGCGCAGCGAGCTGCTCGGCGCCATGCGCTACCGTGCGCTGGCCAGCCCCGACTTCATGGCGCGCCACTTTCCCCAGGGGGTAGAGGTGGCGCGCCTGGCCCGCACCCCGGCCGTGGTGTTCGGCCCGGACGATTTTCTGCAGCATCGCTACCTGGTGTCGCTGGGTATCGATGGTGCATTCCTGCATCACCTGTGCCCGTCTTCGGAGGGCTTTCTGCGCATGACCGAGGCCGGCGTGGGTTGGGGCCTGGTGCCCGAATTGCAGGCCCAGGCGCAACTGGCCAGCGGGCAACTGGTGGAAATTCTGGCGGATAAGCCGATCGATGTGCCGCTGTACTGGCATCATTGGCGCAATGGCGGGCAATTGCTCGGCCAACTCACCGACCACCTGCGGCGCAGCGCCAGCAGTTGGTTGGTGCCGTGGTCGGGTTTGCCGGCGTCTGCATCATCTGCAAACAAGTAGGCGGAGTGCTTCATGCGAATTCTGGTCACCGGCGCAAGCGGCTTCATTGGCGGGCGCTTTGCACGCTTTGCCCTGGAGCAGGGCATGGAGGTACGGGTCAATGGCCGGCGGGCCGAAGGCGTCGAGCACCTGGTGCGCCGCGGCGCCCAGTTCATTCCGGGGGACCTGGGCGACCCGGAGTTGGCCCGGCGGGTCTGCCAGGGCGTCGAAACCGTGGTGCACTGCGCCGGTGCGGTGGGCAACTGGGGACGCTATCAGGAGTTTCACCAGGGCAACGTGGTGGTCACCGAGAACGTGGTGGAGGCGTGCCTGAAGGAACACGTTCGTCGCCTGGTGCACCTGTCCTCGCCGTCGATCTACTGGAACGGGCGCTCGCGCCTGGGGGTGACCGAGGAGCAGGTGCCGCGGCGCCTGCACGATGCCTACGCGACCACCAAGTACCTGGCCGAGCAGAAGGTTTTCGGTGCCCAGGAGTTCGGCCTGGAAGTGCTGGCCCTGCGCCCGCGCTTCGTCACCGGGGCAGGGGATGTGAGCATCTTCCCGCGCCTGCTCAAGATGCAGCAGAAACGCCGTCTGGCGATCATCGGCAACGGCTTGAACAAGGTCGACTTCACCAGCGTGCAGAACCTCAACGAGGCGCTGATCAACGCGGTGCTGGCTGGCAACGACGCGCTCGGGCAGGCCTACAACATCAGCAACGGCCACCCGCTGCCGCTGTGGGACGTGATCAATTACGTGATGCGGCGCATGGATCTGCCCCAGGTCACGCGCTACCGCTCCAGTGGCCTGGCCTACGGCCTGGGCGCGCTGAACGAGGGGGCCTGCCTGCTGTGGCCGGGCCGTCCGCAACCGACCCTGTCGCGCCTGGCGGTGCAGGTGATGAACAAGGATTTCACCCTGGACATCAGCCGCGCCCGCCAGCAACTGGACTACCGCCCGCAGGTCAGCCTGTGGGCGGCGCTGGATGAATTCTGCGGCTGGTGGAAGGCCCAGCACGGCGGCCACTGACTTATACTGGCGCTCATTTGCACTCACGGCGGTTGATCCATGCGCAACGATGCTCACGACGATTTCGATGATGTACCCAGCCTCAAGGCCGGCGGTCGCGATGATGACGACTTTGCCCCGGCGCCAGGTGCACGGGTGGCCGCCGTGCGCGGCAAACCGCGCAAGCCGGCGGCCACCGGGCCGTTGTGGGCGCTGGTGGGCGCTTCGTTCATCGCCCTGGCCGGGCTTGGCTGGTGGAGCTTCCAGCAGATTTCGCTGATGGAGCAGCAACTGGTGGCCACCCAGGAAAGCTTTGCGCGCATCAGTGAAGAAGCTGCCGGGCGCCTGCAGGACATCAGCGGCAAGGTGGCGGCCAGCGAGTCGAGCGTCAGCACCGGCAGCGAGGCACTGAAGCTGCAGATAAAGCAGTTGCAGGCCAGCCTCGCCGAGCAGAGCAAGCAGCAGCAGGGCGTAGCCGGGCAGCAGGGGGACCTGGGCAAGCGGCTGGAGCAGGCCCTGGCGCAGGTTGGCGAGCAGCAGGCGACCAATGCCCAATTGCAGGCGCAACTCAAGGCTGTGGCCACGGAGCTGGCGGCGGTGAAGGCGGCGCAGGCTGATACCGGCAAGGTCGATGCGCAGCTCAAGAGCCTGTCGACGGAGATTGCCGCATTGAAGAAGCAGGGGGATCCGGGGGCGGCGATCCAGCGCCTGGAACAGGACCTGATCGTGCTCAAGAGCGAGCAGGAGAATCGCCCGGCGGTGGCTGCCGGGGCGGGTGCCTCGACGGCGGAGTTCGATGCGTTTCGCGGGCAGGTGACCCGCAACATCACCACCTTGCAGAGCCAGGTGCAGAACCTGCAGCGGCAGATCAACGCCAAGCCCTGATCCGCTGTGAAGTTATCGCGGGTCAAGCCCGCTCCCACCGGTACAGTGGCTGTCTGCAGACCACCGATACCCTTGTGGGAGCGGGCTTGACCCGCGACAGAGCCGACGCTTACATCACCGGGTAATCGATGTACCCGACCGGGCCCTTGGAGTAGAACGTGTCAGGCCGTGGCTCGTTCAGCGGTGCATCCGCTTGCAGCCGTGCCGGCAGGTCGGGGTTGGCAATGAACGGCACGCCGAAGGCCACCGCATCGGCCGTGCCGTTGGCAATGGCAGCATTCGCACTGGCCTTGTCGAAGCGTTCGTTGGCGATGTACGGCCCGCCAAACGCCTCTTTGAGCAACGGCCCGATGCTGTCTTCGGCCACTCGCTCACGCGCACAGATGAAGGCGATGCCACGTTTGCCGAGCTCCCGCGCCACGTAGGTGAACGTCTCGGTCAGGTTGGCATCGCCCATGTCGTGCAGGTCGGCCCGTGGCGACAGGTGCACGCCCACGCGCTGCGCGCCCCACACGTCGATGAGCGCATCGGTCGCTTCCAGCAGCAGCCGTGCACGGTTCTCCAGCGAGCCACCGTATTCGTCGGTGCGCTGGTTGGTGCTGCTCTGCAGGAACTGGTCGATCAGGTAGCCGTTGGCCGCATGCAGCTCCACACCGTCGAAGCCGGCCGCCTTGGCGTTCTCGGCACCGACGCGGTAGGCCTCGATGATGTCGGCGATTTCCTCGGTTTCCAGCGCGCGCGGGGTGACGAATTCGGTGATCGGGCGCACCAGGCTCACATGCCCCTTGGGCTGCACCGCGCTCGGCGCAACCGGCGTTTCGCCGTTCAGGTACAGCGGGTGCGAGATGCGTCCCACGTGCCACAGTTGCAGGAAGATGCGCCCGCCAGCACCGTGCAGCGCCTTGGTCACGTTGGTCCAGCCACGCACCTGGTCGTTGCTCCAGATGCCCGGTGTGTCGGGGTAGCCCACGCCCAGCGGGGTCACCGAGGTGGCCTCGCTGAGAATCAGCCCGGCGCTGGCGCGCTGTACGTAGTACTCGGCCATCAGCGCGTTGGGTACGCGGCCTTCGTCGGCCCGGCAGCGGGTCAGCGGGGCCATGATGATGCGGTTGGGCAACTCGAGGTCGCCAAGGGTGATCGGGTCGAATAGCGTTGTCATGTGCGTGAACCTCGTGGCAATCAGTGAGTGGCAGGTGCCAGGTCGGCGTTGTTGCCGCCCTGGCTGAATGTGATAAGGGTGACGATCAGGGCCAGCACGGCCAGCGCCGCTGCCGCCAGGGGCACGCGGGTCAGGCCCAGGCCCTGGTCGATCACGGTGCCGCCGACCCAGGCGCCCAGCGCATTGCCCAGGTTGAAGGCACCGATGTTCAGGGTCGACACCAGGTTCGGTGCCGCCTTGCCGAAGCTCACCACGTTGACCTGCAGGGCCGGCACGGCGGCGAACGCGGCAGTGGCCCAGAGGAACAGGGTGATCTCGGCCGGAATCAGCGCGGTACTGGTCCAGCTCAGGGCGGTGGAGATGACCGCCATGGCGGCGAACACGCCCATCAGCGTGGCGGCCAGGCGACGATCGGCCAGCTTGCCGCCCAGGATGTTGCCCAGGGTCAGGCCCAGGCCGATCAGCAGCAGAGTCCAGGTCACGCCGCGCGGCGACACGCCGGTGACATCACCCAGCAACGGCGCCACATAGGTGAACAGGGCGAACATCGAGGCCGAGAACAGCACGGTCATCGACAGCGACAGCCAGATGCCGGCGCCCTTGAGCGCAGCCAGCTCGGCACGCATGTCGAGTTTCTCTTCGTCGCGCTTGATCGGCAGGAAGCGGATCAGGCCGATCAGCGCGATCACGCCGATCACGGTCACTGCCCAGAACGTCGAGCGCCAGCCGTACACCTGGCCCAGCGCGGTACCCAGTGGCACGCCCAGCACGTTGGCCAGGGTCAGGCCGGTGAACATCAGCGCCACGGCCGAGGCGCGGCGGTTGGCCGGAACCAGGTTGGCCGCCACCACCGAACCGATGCCGAAGAAGGCGCCGTGGCACAGCGCGGTGACCACGCGGGCAAACATCAGCACGTTGTAGTCGGTGGCCAGGGCGCACAGCAGGTTGCCGATGATGAACACCCCCATCAGCGCCACCAGTGCGGCCTTGCGCGGCAGCCGGGCGGTGGCCAGGGCCATGAACGGCGCGCCGATGGCCACGCCCAGCGCGTAGCCGGTCACCAGCCAGCCGGCACCGGGGATCGACACACCCAGGTCGCTTGCCACATCCGGCAGCAGGCCCATGATGACGAACTCGGTGGTACCGATGGCGAAGGCGCTCAGCGCCAGGATCAACAGCGAAAGGGGCATTGCAAGGTCCTTGTCAGAGCTCTTGGCTCATCTGCTGGAGGAAGGCCTGGATGGTTTCCTCGTTGCGTTTGAAGAAGTGCCACTGGCCAATCTTCTGGCTGCTGATCAGCCCCGCGCGCTGCAAGGTGGCCAGGTGGGCCGAGACCGTGGACTGCGACAGGCCGCAGCGTTGGTCGATCTGCCCGGCGCACACACCGTGTTCGGTGCTGTGGTGCTGGTCAGGGAAGCAGGCTTGCGGGTCTTTCAACCAGTTCAGGATTTCTCGCCGTACTGGGTGGGCCAGGGCTTTTATTATTTCGTCGAGATCAAGAGGCATGGGTTGGCTCGTGGTGGGTATAGCGTTATATCGCGATGGGGCGAAATATAAATCGGTATTTCGCGATATACAAATATGATTTGGTTCTGGCGTGCGTATGAATCGCTATATCGGGTTATAACGATATTCAAGCGGGCAAGCGGTGCTAGACTGCGGCCTATGAACTACCTCGCACACCTTCACCTGGGCGGCCAGCAGCCCGAACAACTGCTCGGCAGCCTGTACGGCGACTTCGTCAAGGGGCCGTTGCAGGGGCGCTTTGCCCAGCCGCTGGAAGCCGCCATCCGCCTGCACCGCCAGATCGACGTGTACACCGACAGCCACCCGCGGGTACTGGCGGCGCTGGCGCGTTTTCCGCGTGAGCGGCGCCGTTATGCCGGGATCATCCTCGATGTGTTTTTCGACCACTGCCTGGCGCTGCACTGGCACGACTATGCCCGGCAGCCGCTGAGCCAGTTCACCGGGCGCGTGTACCAGGTGCTGGCGGCCGAGCCCGAGCTGCCCGGGCGCCTGGCGCAGATTGCGCCGTACATGGCGGCGGACGACTGGTTGGGCTCGTACCGCGAGTTCGCGGTGCTTGAACAGGTGTTCAACGGTATCGCCCGGCGCCTGTCCCGCCCCGAGGGTATGGTAGGCGCGATGCAGGAGGTACAGGCGCTGTACGGCCCGCTGATGGAAGACTTTCGCCACTTCTACCCCGAACTGCAGGGTTTTGCGGCCGACGCTCAGGCCGCCTTGGCGCGGCGCTGAGGCTGGGCCACCGGCTGGGCGCCGAACAACGCCGTGTGGATCGCCAGCTGGGCATTGAACGCCAGTGCCGCACGTTCCTGGCCGGCGCTCTGGATGGGCGCCAGCAGGTGGATCTGCACCTCGCCACAGTCGTGGGCAAACAGGCGCAGCAGATGCGAGAGCAGGTCGTCATCGCCCACGAACGGCGCGATGGGGTCGGGTTTGCCGCCCCGCAGGTAGCGCACGGCCACCGGTTGCACGGGCGTGGCGGTGTCGATCGCGCTGGCCAGCAGGCGCCCGTGGAAGGTGCGCAGGCTGCGACCGTCGGTGGTGGTGCTTTCGGGGAAAATCAGCACCGGGCAGGCCTGTTGCAGGTGCCGCGCGATCTGCTGGCGCAGCAACTGGCTGTCGCCGCCGCCGCGGCGGATGAACAGGGTGCCGGCCTTGAGCGCGAGCCAGCCGGCTACCGGCCACTGGCGCACCTCGGCCTTGGACAGGAACGACATCGGCGCGAGCATGCCCAGCAGCGGGATGTCGGTCCACGATACGTGGTTGCTGACCCACAGCATCGGTTGCTGCGGGCGGTTGCCGATCACCGTGACCTTGAACGGCAAGGCCCGGGCAAGCCGGGCCATGAACAGTTGCGACCAGCGCTGGCGGCGGTCGTCGGGAGTACTCAGGTGCAGGCGCTCGTACAGGCTGAACAGGCTGGCCATGCCCAGCCCGAACAGCACCACCAGCAGCACCCGGACGATTCGCGCATACACGCGCAGGCGTTGCATCACACCGCCGCCTTGAAGTGGCGGGCGTAGCGTGGGCACAGCTCGTCGCGCTTGAGCAGGATGAACACGTCGGCCACCTGGAAGTCTTCGTCCCAGCACGGCTCGCCGCAGATCTTGGCGCCCAGGCGCATGTAGGCTTTGAGCAGCGGCGGCATCTCGGCGATGACGTTGCCGGGCAGTGCCAGGCTGGGCAGCGGGTTCTTCGGTTCGGCGCGCAGGTGCTCGGTGCACAGGTAGCGCTCGCGCAGGCGCTGCATGATCGCGTGGGCCTGCACGCCGCCGTCCTGCATGGGGATGCTGGCGCAACCCATCAGGTAGCTGTAGCGGCCCTCGTTGAGTACCTCGGCAAGCTCGCCCCACAGCACCGCGATGGTGCCGCCGTTGCGGTAGGCCGGGTCGACGCAGGTGCGCCCCAGTTCAAGGATGGGGCCCTGCAGATGGCCCAGGCCATGCAGGCTGAACTCCTCTTCGCTGTAGAAGCGCCCCAGGCTGCTGGCGGCCTGGTGGTCGAGCAGGCGGGTGGTGGCCACCAGGTGCCCGCTGTTGAGGTCGCGTACGCCGATGTGCTGGCAGTGGATGTCGTAGTCGTCCATGTCCAGCCCGTGTTCGGCGCCTTTGAGCCTGGCCTTGAATTCGCTGCTGAACACGCGAAAGCGCAATGCCTGGGCTTCGTGCAGCGCGGCGGGGCCGACCAGGCGCTCGGCCTGCAGACGGCGTTCGTTACGGGTGTCGCCAGGGCATGCAGTCAGGGTCATTGCGAGTCTCCATAAGCCAGCCATGGGGTTGCGGCCGGTCGACTATGTTGTGCAAGCTCAGCCTAGGTAGACGCGGTGTCACCCCCATGAAGCTTTGGTGATGCTTGTATGACAGCCCTCAAGGAGCACGCCGATGGCCTGGCTGCAGCGACTCAACGACCCCATTCCGCCCTTGGCAACCGGTAACCTGGGTGACACCTACGCCAGCCTGCTGGAGCAGCTGGGCACGGTCAGCCTGTTCGAGCTGGCAGTGCTGGGCGGGCAAGCCATGCCGACCCCGGGGCTGGCGTTTCTGGTGGGCTACCAGGCCGCCTTGCGCGTGCTGTGGCCCAGCGCTCCGGCGGGCCTCGGCGCCCTGTGTGCGAGTGAGCGGCGCAGCGTGCGCGCCGCCGACATGGGCATGCGCCTGGCGCTCGACACGCTGCGCCTGAGCGGCAGCAAGGACTTCGTCACCGCCGGACCGGACGCCGACTGGCTGCTGGTGGCGGCGCGCTGCGAAGCACCGGGCCAGGCGCCTCGGCTGAGCCTGGCGGTGGTGTACCCGGGGGAGCCCGGTGTGCGCGTGGAGCCCTTGCCGAGCCTGCCGTTGATGCCTGAGGTCGGGCATGCCCGCCTGCACCTTGAACAGGCCCTGTGCGAACGCCTGGCCGGTGACGGCTGGGATGCCTACGTCAAGCCGTTCCGCTCGCTGGAAGACCTGTACGTGCTCAGCGCCCTGAGCGCCTGGCTGTACGGGGTAGGCCGCGCCAATGCCTGGCCGCAGGGGCTTTTGCTGCGCCTGATCGGGCTGCTGGCCGGGTGTGCCGAAGGCAGCCGGCAATGCGCCGATTCGGCGGCGTTCCACCTGTTGCTGGGCGGCCTGTTCGCGCAGTTCTCGCAACTGAGCGGCGAGCTCGACCAGGCGCTGACGAGCACGCCGGGGCCCTGGGCCGAGCTGTGGCAGCGCGACCAGGGCATCCTGCAGATCGCCAGCGCGGCGCGGGCCAGGCGCCTGGCCAAGGCATGGGCCGGCAGCGGGTTGGCCTGAGGTTGCCGGGCTGCCCGCATGGCCACAGGCTGTCGCTTGCTGCCGTGCGGGCAGGCGGGTAATGTTGGCGGCTTTACGCTTTCAGGAACCTGCATGTTCAGCCTGTCCCGAATCGCTCTCGCCCTGCTGGCCCTGGCGAGCCTGCCTGCCCAGGCCAACTGGCACCTGGACGGCGAATCGTCGCGCCTGTCGTTCATCACCAGCAAGAACGGCAACGTGTCCGAGGTGCATCGCTTTCTGGTGCTGCATGGCAAGGTCGATCGCAAGGGTGCGGCCGAGCTGCAGATCGAGATGGACTCGGTCAGCAGCGGCATCCCGCTGCGTGACGAGCGCATGCGCAACGACCTGTTCGAGGTGGCCAAATACCCCGACGCGACCATCCAGGCGCAGATCGACCTGCGTCCGATCAACGACCTGGCCAATGGTGCCCAGGTCGAGCTGCGCCTGCCGGTGACCGTCAACCTGCACGGCAAGACCCACAGCTACAACGCGCAACTGCTCGCCACCCGGCTCGACGAGCGGCGTTTCCAGGTGGTGACCCTGGAGCCGCTGGTACTGAGCGCCGATCACTTCGACCTGCTGCCCGGCCTCAAGACGTTGCAGAAGCTCGCCGGGCTGCAGTCGATCAACCTGTCGGTGCCGGTGGGTGCGGTACTGATCTTCACGGCGCGCTGAAATGGCCGGGCCGGTGTTTCCATGGCGTGCCGGCAACCAGTTCGAACTGCTGATCGACGGCCCGCAGTTCTTCCCGCGTATGCTGCAGACGATCATGGGTGCCGAGCACCAGGTCGACCTGGAGCTGTACCTGGTCGAGGCCGGGGCGTGTGCCGAGGCCATGGTGCAGGCGCTGGTGCAGGCCGCCGAGCGCGGCGTGCGGGTACGCTGCCTGTTCGATGACTACGGCTCGCTGGCCTTTACCTTGAGCCTGCGTCAGCGCCTGCTGGGCGCCGGCGTTGAGTTGCGCTGGTACAACCGCCTGCGTTGGCGCCGGGGGCTGCGCAACCTGTACCGCGACCACCGCAAGCTGCTGCTGGTGGACCAGGCCTGGGCGGTGGTCGGCGGCACCGGGGTCACCGACCAGTTCTGGACACCGGGCGAGCCGGTCAGCGAATGGCACGAGGTGATGGTGCAGATGCAGGGGCCGCTGGTGGCCGACTGGCAGATGCTGTTCGATCGCCAGTGGCGTTCCAACCTGCGCCGCACCGCGTGGCGCCCACCCACCCATTTCGGCCTGGCGCACCTGCCGCGGGTGCCGGTTGCAGGCCCGGGCCTGGGCCGGGTGGCCTATGCCGACGCCCGCCAGCACCGCGACATCCTGCAGTCGCTGGTGCGTGCGCTGATCAGCGGCAAGCGTCGTATCTGGCTGGCCACGCCGTATTTTCTGCCCACCTGGAAGGTGCGCCGGGCTTTGCGCCGCGCGGCCGCGCTGGGCATCGATGTGCGCCTGCTGCTGACCGGCCCGCGTACCGACCATCCTTCGGTACGCTATGCCGGTCATCGCTATTACCCGCGCCTGCTGCGGGCAGGGGTGAAGATATTCGAATACCAGCCATGCTTCCTGCACCTGAAGATGGTGCTGGTGGACGACTGGGTGAGCATTGGCTCATGCAATTTCGACCACTGGAACCTGCGTTTCAACCTTGAGGCCAACGTCGAGGCCATCGACCCGCAACTGACCGCCGACGTGGTGGCGAGCTTCGAGCGCGACTTTGCCCTGAGCCGCCAGGTCGACCTGGACGACTGGCAGGCGCGGCCGCTGTGGCGGCGTGTGAAACAGCGTATCTGGGGCTGGCTGGACCGGGTGGTGGTCAACCTGCTGGACCGGCGCGACTGAGGTTCTTTCGATTTTCCCCCGCATCAGAAGGAGTTGACGAAATGGCAGCGAAAAAGATTCTCATGCTGGTCGGCGATTACGTCGAAGACTATGAAGTGATGGTGCCGTTCCAGGCGCTGCAGATGGTTGGCCACACGGTGCATGCGGTGTGCCCGGGCAAGTCGGCCGGGCAGTCGGTACGTACCGCCATCCATGACTTCGAGGGCGACCAGACCTACAGCGAGAAGCCGGGGCACAACTTTGGCCTGAACTTCGATTTCGCCCAGGTGCGTGCCGAAGACTACGACGCGCTGGTGATCCCGGGCGGGCGTGCGCCGGAGTACCTGCGCCTGAATGAAGAGGTGCTGCAACTGGTGCGCGCCATCGACCAGGCGGGCAAGCCGATTGCGGCGGTGTGCCATGGGGCGCAACTGCTGGCGGCGGCCGGGGTGCTGGAGGGGCGCGAGTGCAGTGCGTACCCGGCGTGTGCGCCGGAGGTGCGCCTGGCAGGTGGGCGTTACGTCGAGATCGAGGTGACGGCGGCGCATGTGCAGGGCAACCTGGCCAGTGCGCCGGCCTGGCCTGCGCACCCGGCGTGGCTGGCGGGGTTCCTGGGGTTGCTGGGTACGCGCATTACCCTCTGAAAGCCTTCGCTGGCGTGCCGGCGAAGAGGCCGGTACAGGCAACAAAAAAGCGGCAAGGGATCACTCCCTTGCCGCTTTCAGCTTGTAGCGCTGGCGCTTACTTCACTTCCACTGCCAGGCTTTGCGCGATCTTGCTCTGCCACAGCGCAGGCCCGGTGATGTGCACCGACTCGCCATTGCTGTCGACCGCAACGGTCACCGGCATGTCTTTCACGTCGAACTCGTAGATCGCTTCCATCCCCAGTTCGGCAAATGCCAGCACCTTGGATTTCTTGATCGCCTGAGCCACCAGGTAGGCAGCGCCACCCACGGCCATCAGGTACACGGCCTTGTTGTCCTTGATCGCGTCGATGGCGGTCGGGCCGCGCTCGGACTTGCCGATCATGCCTAGCAGGCCGGTCTGCTCCAGGATCTGACGGGTGAACTTGTCCATCCGCGTTGCGGTGGTCGGGCCTGCCGGGCCAACCACTTCTTCGCGCACCGGATCAACCGGGCCGACGTAGTAGATGAAGCGGCCCTTGAGGTCCACCGGCAGCTCTTCGCCACGGTTGAGCATCTCGACCATGCGCTTGTGCGCGGCGTCGCGGCCGGTCAGCATCTTGCCGTTGAGCAGGATGGTCTCGCCCGGCTTCCAGCTCTGCACGTCTTCCGGGGTCAGGGTGTCGAGATTGACGCGACGGGCCGACGGGCCGGCTTCCCAGACGATTTCCGGGTAGGCGTCCAGCGACGGTGCTTCCAGCTCTGCAGGGCCGGAACCATCGAGCACGAAGTGCGCGTGACGGGTGGCTGCGCAGTTGGGGATCATGCACACCGGCAACGAGGCCGCGTGGGTCGGGTAGTCCATGATCTTGACATCGAGCACGGTGGTCAGGCCGCCCAGGCCCTGGGCGCCGATGCCCAGCTGGTTGACCTTCTCGAACAGTTCCAGGCGGATCTCTTCGATGCGGTTCTGCGGGCCACGGGCCTTGAGCTCGTGGATGTCGATGGACTCCATCAACACTTCCTTGGCCATCACCGCGGCCTTCTCGGCAGTACCGCCGATACCGATGCCGAGCATGCCCGGCGGGCACCAGCCGGCGCCCATGGTCGGAACGGTCTTGAGCACCCAGTCGACGATCGAGTCGGACGGGTTGAGCATGGCCATCTTCGACTTGTTTTCCGAACCGCCGCCCTTGGCCGCGACATCCACCTCGACCTTGTCGCCAGGGACGATCGAGTAGTGGATCACGGCCGGGGTGTTGTCCTTGGTGTTCTTGCGGGCACCTGCCGGGTCGGCCAGGATCGAGGCGCGCAGCACGTTCTCGGGCAGGTTGTAGGCGCGACGCACGCCTTCGTTGATCATGTCGTCCAGGCTCATGGTCGCGCCATCCCAGCGCACGTCCATGCCGACGCGCACGAACACGGTGACGATACCGGTGTCCTGGCAGATCGGCCGGTGGCCGGTGGCGCACATGCGCGAGTTGATCAGGATCTGCGCGATGGAGTCGCGCGCAGCCGGCGACTCTTCACGCAGGTAGGCCTCGTGCATGGCCTGGATGAAATCGACGGGGTGGTAGTACGAAATGAACTGCAGGGCGTCGGCAACGCTCTGAATCAGGTCGTCTTGCTTGATCACGGTCATGCAGCGCGCTCCTCTTAAAGACGGGAACATTCATTAAGGTATCGCGACGTTCACGGGCCGAGGCGTCGCAATGACCTTTCAAGGCGCGCCGACACGCAGTGGCCGACGCAAAAAGGCGCGGCAGTATAGCGCGCATCGCCTGCCGGTACACGCGCCAGTGCGGCCAACCATGGTCGCCTGCTGCCAGGCACTGTTTTTGCGTGGCAATTATTTCGAACACGTCCTACAGTACCGACTGCCCCCCGTCACAACCGCTGCCGCTCGGCTGCCTGGTGAGTCACCCGTGACCGAAACCGCTCTGCAAAAGCTTCTTCTCAAGCGTTTCCTGCTGGCTGCCGGCAGTTACCTGCTGGTGCTGCTGCTGGCCTGGGTCGCCGTGCTGGGCGGGCATGTGCAGGCGCCGGTGCCGGTCATCGGCGCGAGCAGTGTGCTGCTGGTGCTCAACCTGGCGTGGCTGGGCTGGGTGTTTGCCAGTGGTGTCAACCTGCGCTGGCGCGACCCCAGCCTCACGGAGTTCCAGGTGCTGCTGGCAGCGGCCTGGCAAACCTGGCTGCTGGCCAACCTGGACCAGGCCCGTGGCACCTTCCTGGTGCTGTACCCGTTGATCCTGATGTTCGGCCTGTTCCACCTCAACGGCCGTTCGTTCACCCGCTGCGCGCTGGTGGTGCTGTGCAGCTTTCTCGGCCTGAACCTGTGGGAGTGGGGCAACGGGCGCCTGTCGGACCCGGCGCTGGCGGCGTTGCAGGTATGCACGCTGTTCGTGGTGCTGTGCTGGTTGTGCCTGTATGCCCGCTACGTGCAGGCCTCGCGCCAGCGCATGCGCCAGCGCCGCATCGCCCTGCAGGCGCACCAGGACACCCTGCGCGGCATGATGGGGCAACTGGAGGAACTGGTGGCCACCGACGAGCTGACCGGCCTGTTCAACCGCCGGCATTTTCTGCGCCTGGCCAGCGATGCCCTGGCCAGCATGCCCATGGGGAGCCGGCATGGTCTGGCGCTGATCGACCTGGACCATTTCAAGCGCATCAACGACGCCCACGGGCATGCAGTCGGCGACCGGGTACTGCAGGCCTTTGCCCAGGTTGCCAGCGAGCACCTGTGCGACGCTGCGGTGCTGGCCCGCTATGGCGGCGAGGAGTTCGTGCTGCTGTTGCCCGATTGCACGGCCCAGGCCCTGGAACATTGCTGCGAGCGTCTGCGTCAGGCCTTCGGTGCGTTGCCCTCGGCGGCGATGCAGGGGCAGGTGGGGCCCTTGAGCCTGTCGGTCGGCATGACCCTGCTGACAGCCGAGGATGACCTGGACAATGCATTGCACCGTGCCGACCAGGCGCTGTACCGCGCCAAGCGCAGCGGCCGAAATCGCTGTGTGCCGGCCTGGGAGGTGGTGGATGCCTGAGTTGTGCGTAGGTGAGCGCAGTTGGCAGGTGGCCGAGGGCAGCAACCTGCTGGATGCGCTGAACGAGGCTGGCGTGGGCGTGCCCTACAGCTGCCGGGCGGGGAGCTGCCATGCTTGCCTGGTGCGCTGTCTGGCGGGTGTGCCGGGCGATGCCAGGCCCGATGCGCTGAGCGAAGGCAAGCGCCTGGAGGGCTGGCGGCTGGCCTGCCAGTGCCGGGTCGAGAGTGACCTGCAGGTAGCGGTGTTCGACCCGGTGCGCGATGGGGCGCCGGCGCGGGTCGTCGCGCTGGACTGGCTGGGGGCGCAGGTGCTGCGCCTGCGCCTGCAACCGGACAGGCCGTTGCGGTATCAGGCGGGGCAGCATCTGGTGCTGTGGAGCGTGCAAGGTGTTGCGCGACCGTATTCGCTGGCCAGCGTGCCGGGCGAGGATGAATGGCTCGAATTTCACCTGGATTGCCGGCATGCCGGGGCGTTCTGCAGCGCGGCGCGGGGGTTGCAGGTGGGCGACCTGGTGCGCCTGGGGGAGTTGCGCGGTGGCGCGCTGCATTACGATCCGGACTGGCAGGCCCGGCCGTTGTGGCTGCTGGCGGCGGGTTCCGGGCTGGCGCCACTGTGGGGGATTGTGCGCGAGGCGCTGCGTCAGGAGCATCAGGGGGCGATCAGGGTGGTGCATGTGGCGAGCGAGGCGGGTGGGCATTACCTGCAGCGGGAGCTGGATGAACTGGCGCGGCGGTACCCGCAGGTGGAGGTGCAGTTGCTGATACCGGAGGAGTTGGGGCCGATGCGTCTGGCATCGCGTCAGACGATTGCGCTGGCTTGTGGCTCTGCGTCGAGTGTGGAGCGGTTTGCGCGTGGGATGTTTCTGGCGGGGTTGCCGCGTAATCAGCTGTTTGCGGATGTATTCGTGGGGCATGCCTGAGCTCCTGTTCCCATAAGGAGGTACTGCAGGCTCCTGCGGCGTTTGCGCTGGCCTTGGCTCTGGCTCTGGCTCTGGCTCTTGATCTTGATCTGCTTTTGATTTTGATCTTCCGTCCCCCAGAAGGCCGAGTGGAGGTGTCGTGCAGGGGGCGGGGCGAAGCCCCTTCGGCGTTAGCCGAAGCGAGCGACTGTTAGAGTTGCTTGCAACTCGGGTCGCGTGCCCCCGGAGCGGCGCCGGAGGGAGGGGACCCGTAGCGAAGCGTAGGGCCTGATGATGGACGGAGCGGTTTTGCTTACTTTTTCCAAGAAAAAAGTAAGCCGCTGTAAGAGCGGAAGGGGCCCTCGGCGTCTGTATTCATGTTGGATATGCTCGCTGTCATTGGAACCACTGATCCAGAGTTGAGAGATTATCCAGCCTGGATGGCGACTCCACTCGGCCTTCTGAAGGGCCGGCAGATCAAAGCCAGCTCAAGATCACCGGCACTGGCGTATCGCACCCATAAAAAAGCCCCGCCATCAAGGCGGGGCTCTAGTGACAACCGGTCAGCTTCAGACCAACGGATCACCGACATGCAGAATCTTCATGCCATTGGTGCCACCGATGGTGTGGTAGCTGTCACCCTTGGTCAGGATGACCCAGTCACCTTGCTCGACCACGCCACGCTTGAGCAGCTCGTCCACCGCCGCCTGGCTGACTTGCTCCGGCGCCAGCGCCGCAGGGTCGAACGGTACGGTGTACACGCCACGGAACATCGCAACCCGCGCCTGGGTTTCGCGGTGCGGCGAGAAGGCGAAGATCGGGATCGACGAACGAATACGCGACATGATCAGCGGGGTGTAGCCACTCTCGGTCAAGGCAATGATCGCCTTCACACCCGGGAAGTGGTTGGCGGTGTACATGGCCGCCAGCGCGATGCTCTCGTCGCAACGGCTGAACTGCGTGCCCATGCGGTGGCTGGAGGTCTTGCTGGTAGGGTGCTTCTCGGCGCCCAGGCAGATCCGCGCCATGGCCTGTACCGCCTCGAGCGGGTAGGCACCGGCAGCACTCTCGGCCGACAGCATTACCGCGTCGGTGTAGTCGAGCACGGCGTTGGCCACGTCGGACACTTCGGCACGGGTCGGCATCGGGTTCTGGATCATCGACTCCATCATCTGGGTCGCGGTGATCACCGCCTTGTTGTGGCGGCGTGCATGCAGAATGATCTTCTTCTGGATGCCCACCAGCTCGGCGTCGCCGATTTCCACACCCAGGTCACCACGGGCCACCATCACTGCATCACTGGCGCGAATCAGGCCGTCGAGGGTCTCGTCGTCGGCCACGGCTTCGGCACGTTCGATCTTGGCCACCAGCCAGGCCGTACCACCGGACTCGTCACGCAGGCGGCGGGCGTATTCCATGTCGCTGGCATCACGCGGGAACGACACGGCCAGGTAGTCCAGGTCCATCTCGGCCGCCAGCTTGATGTCGGCCTTGTCTTTCTCGGTCAGGGCCGGGGCGGTCAGGCCGCCGCCGCGACGGTTGATGCCCTTGTGGTCCGACAGCGGGCCGCCGATCAGCACCACGCAGTGCAGGGCGTCGGCGCTGGCGGTTTCGACGCGCATGACCACGCGGCCGTCGTCGAGCAGCAGTTCGTCACCCACGCCGCAGTCCTTGACCAGGTCCGGGTAGTCGATGCCGACGATATCCTGGGTGCCTTCGGTGAGCGGGTGAGCCGTGGAGAAGGTGAAGCGGTCGCCGACCTTGAGTTCGATTCGCTTGTTGGCAAACTTGGCAATGCGGATCTTCGGCCCTTGCAGGTCGCCCAGCAGCGCGACGTGGCGGCCATGCTTGGCAGCGATGTCACGGATCATGCGGGCGCGAGCCTTGTGCTCGTCCGGGGTGCCGTGCGAGAAGTTCAAGCGAGCGACGTCCAGACCCGCAAGGATCAGTTGCTCGATAACTTCCGGCGAGTTGCTGGCGGGGCCAAGGGTGGCGACAATTTTGGTGCGGCGGATGGTCATGCACAGACTCCTGTAGTGAAGCGCAGCGAAAGGCTACTCCGGAAAATCGCTGTAGTCATTGTTCCTTTGCACTACCTTGGTGGGAGGAGGAGGGGCGCTTGAACGAGTGGCAAGCGGCAAGCGCAATGCAGTCCGCTTGCCGCTGTTCCTCCTATAGCTTTCAAGGAAAGCGCCGATACACTGCTCAGTAGAGGAGACCCCCCATGCGAGCCTTGATCGTATTAGCCCTGGCGACCAGTGTCGTCGGTTGCACCCGCTGGTCGATGGACCATCACCTGAACAATGCCTACCGCGCCTATGATCGCGGCAACTGCGAGCAGGTCATGCTCGAGCTGTCGCAGGTCGACCGCACCAGCCGTGCGCGCCCGTTCATCCACCCCGAGGCGTCGATGCTGCGCGGTCAGTGCCTGGAGCGCCAGAAGCTCTATGTGGATGCGGCGCAGACCTACCAGTACATCATCACCCAGTACCCGCGCAACGAGTACGCCTACCGTGCCCGCGCCCGCCTGCAGACCCTCGAGCAGCTTGGCCACTATCGCCCCAATGGCGAGCCGGCCATCGCCCGTCCGGCCAGCAGCACCCCCTGGCGTTGATGGCCGCGCAACGACGTCGATACTGACGTTAATACTAAAGTGCGCGGGTCCGAATGTGACGGGGCAGTCAGGTTGCGCTAGGCTTGTGAGGTACATGCGGTACACCAGAACGATCCAGCGCGACCCTGCTCAAGGGTCTTCGACAGCGACTCCTATCATGTTTACCGAACGTCGAATCGAGCGTCACCTGCTCCCGTATTACCTCAAGGTCTTCAACCGGTTTACCGGGTTGCCCATCGGTTATCTGGGCAATGTGTCCGAAGACGGCCTGATGCTGATCAGCGACCTGCCACTGCTGGTGGGCCCCGATTTCGAACTGCAGCTCAAGGTGCCCGGGCGCGCCGGTGCGCTGCACGTGATCAACCTCACCGCCAGCTGCCTGTGGTGCCACGAAGACGAGAACCCGGGGCACTACGATTCCGGCTTCATGCTGCTGCAGGCTCCTCGCGAATACGACGAGCTGGTGTCGTCGCTGCGCAACTATTTCAGCTTCCACCCGTTGAGTGCGTCGGCCTGAGGTAGACTCCCGGCAGATTTTCTGTTCAGGACGACGCCGTGAGCTCCAGCATTTTCTGGCACGACTATGAAACCACCGGTATCAACCCGCGCAGCGACCGGCCCCTGCAGGTGGCAGGGGTGCGCACCGATCTGGACCTCAACGAGATCGAGCCGCCGGTCAACCTCTTCTGCCAACCCGCCGACGATATTCTGCCGCACCCTGCGGCGTGCCTGATAACCGGCATTACCCCGGCGCAGTTGGCCACCCAGGGTTTATGCGAAGCCGAGTTCATGACCCGGGTGCACGCCGAGCTGGCGCGCCCGGGTACCTGCGGGGCCGGCTACAACTCGCTGCGTTTCGACGACGAAGTGACGCGTTACAGCCTGTATCGCAACTTTTTCGACCCCTATGCCCGCGAGTGGCAGGGCGGCAACAGCCGCTGGGACCTTATCGATGTGGTGCGCACTGCCTACGCCCTGCGCCCCGATGGCATCCAGTGGCCGCAGCGCGACGGCCAGGTGAGCCTGAAGCTGGAGTTGCTGACGGCGGCCAATGGCATCGATCACGGGCAGGCGCACGAGGCGCTTGCGGATGTGCGTGCCACGTTGGCAATGGCACGCTTGATCCGCGAGAAGCAACCCAGGCTGTATGCATGGTTGTTCCAGTTGCGCAGCAAGCAGAAAGTCCTCGATCAAGTGCGTTTGTTGCAACCGCTTGTGCATATTTCCGGACGCTTTTCTGCGGCACGTAATTATCTTGGCGTGGTGCTGCCCCTGGCCTGGCATCCACGCAATCGCAATGCGCTGATTGTGTGCGACTTGCATCAGGATATCGCCCCATTGCTGACGGAAGATGCCGAAGTGTTGCGTCAGCGTCTGTACACCCGACGCGAGGAAATGTCCGAGGGACAATTGCCGGTACCGTTGAAATTAATTCAGATCAATCGCTGCCCGGTGGTCGCGCCCTTGAGTGTATTGCGCGGTGAAGATCAGCAACGCCTTGGCCTGGATATGACGTTGTATCAACAGCGTGCCGAGCAGTTGAGTGCCGCCCAGGCCGTGTGGCAGAACAAGTTGAGCGCTATTTATGACAGTCAGGAATTCGCCCCGAGCGAAGACCCCGAGCAACAGCTGTATGACGGGTTTATCGGTGATCGCGACCGACGCCTGTGTGAACAAGTAAGAACCGTGGAGCCCGAGCAATTAGCCACGGGTCAGTGGATGTTCGACGATGCACGATTGCCGGAGTTGCTGTTTCGCTACCGTGCGCGCAATTTTCCGCAGACCTTGGATGCGCAGGAGCGCCAGCGTTGGCTCGGGTTCTGCCAGCAGCGCCTGAGCGACCCGGCAATGGGCGCTCCGAATACCCTTGAAGGCTTCGAGCAGGCATTGCAGAGCGCCTGGCTGGATGCCGATGCCACGCAGCGCGAGTTGCTGGCGCAATGGCGAGCCCATGCCATGAACTTGCGCGAACGGTTTGCCCTGCAGTAATTGCAGGCAATAAAAAACGCCAGCATGCTGGCGTTTTGGGCTGACCTGTAACCGGGTTACAGTGTCCAGCGATTAACCGAGCAGGGTCGCCCAGCCTTCTACTACGTCACCACCCCACTTGGCTTTCCACTCTTTGAGTGTCTTGTGGTTGCCACCTTTGGTTTCGATGACTTCGCCATTGTGCGGGTTCTTGTATTGCTTGACCTTGCGTGCACGCTTGGTGCCGGTGGTTTTAACCGGGCCGCGAGGGGCCTTGTTCAGTTTGGCCTCAGGGTCCAGCAGAGCAATAATGTCGCGCAGCGACTTGGAGTACTCGCCCATCAGCTCGCGCAGTTTGGCTTCAAACTCCAGCTCGGTTTTCAGCTTGTTGTCTTCGGACAGGTTCTTCAGGCGGGCTTGCAGTTCTTTGATGGCTTCTTCGGTAGCGCGGTATTCGTTGATCAGGGACATGAGGTATTCCTTGGAGGGAAGGGACGCAGGACAGCGGTGCAGCAATAATAGTCAGACACTTAATACAAGTAAACATTAAACCGCCGTCATTGCGGAATACCTTCATAATTGAAAGGGTATTGTGACGAGATACTCCCAATTATCCGCTTCAATTGTTAAATAACTTTAATGTGCCCTTGACGAGGTGCAAGCCCAGGCTGGCTGCGGTGTGAGGTTGTGATACACGGTATGCAATCACTACTGCAGTTTTTCCGGGCAGTCGTTAGAATACGCGCCTTTGCGAACTCTGGAGCCCCTCTCATGCGCACCTATCGGCTGGTGATCGCTTGCCCCGACCGTGTCGGCATCGTCGCCAAAGTCAGTAATTTTCTGGCGTCCCATAACGGCTGGATCACCGAAGCGAGCCATCATTCCGATGACCTGAGCGGCTGGTTCTTCATGCGTCACGAAATCCGTGCCGATACCCTGCCTTTCGGCATCGAGGCGCTGCGCGAAGCGTTCGCGCCGATTGCCGAAGAGTTTTCGATGGTGTGGCGCATTACCGACACCGACCAGAAGAAACGCGTGGTGCTGATGGCCAGCCGCGAGTCCCATTGCCTGGCCGACCTGCTGCACCGCTGGCACAGCAACGAGCTGGACTGCGATATCCCGTGCGTGATCTCCAACCACAACGACCTGCGTAGCATGGTCGAGTGGCACGGCATTCCGTTCTACCACGTACCGGTCGACCCGCAGAACAAGCAGCCGGCATTTGCCGAGGTGTCGCGCCTGGTCAAGGAGCATGCCGCCGACGTGGTGGTGCTGGCGCGTTACATGCAGATCCTGCCGCCACAGCTGTGCCAGGAATACGCCCAGCAGGTGATCAACATTCACCACAGCTTCCTGCCGTCGTTCGTGGGGGCCAAGCCGTATCACCAGGCGTCGATGCGTGGCGTGAAGCTGATCGGCGCCACCTGCCACTACGTGACCGAAGAGCTGGATGCCGGCCCGATCATCGAGCAGGACGTGGTGCGTGTGAGCCACAGCGACAGCATCGAGGACATGGTGCGTTTCGGTCGCGACGTCGAGAAGATGGTGCTGGCCCGCGGCCTGCGCTATCACCTGGAAGACCGCGTGCTGGTGCACGGCAACAAGACGGTGGTGTTCTAGGACCGCACCGGCCCTTCGCCAGCGTTGCTGGCGAAGGGCGCAACGCGTGTCTACCGCCGTGCCAGGCGCAACCGCTCCAGCAGCGGCTTGCCCAGCAGGCAGACGAACACCGGGCCGCCCACCACCAGATAGAAGTAGTACGTCACCACCCGCCATATCAGAATCGCCGCTGCCGCGGTCGACTTGCCCACCATGGGCGTCAGCAGCGTCGCCGAGGTCAACTCCGCTGCGCCAGCCCCGCCGGGCAACAGGCTGAACTGGCCGGCACTCAGGGCGAGCATCTGCACCAGAAAGCTCGACACCCACTGCAGGTCTGCCCCCAGCCCGCGCAACACCAGGTACAGCACGCTGTAGCGCAGCGCCCAGTGCAGGCAGGTGAGCCCGAACACCAGCGCCAGTACCCGCTTGGGCAGGCGCCAGGTGGCGGCAAACGCGCGAAAGAAGTGCAGCACCTTGCGCGCCCAGCGTCGGCACGTGGCGTCACGTACCTTCAACCGCCGCAGCAGCCGGCCCATCGCACGCATCAACCCGCGGCGCCAGCGCAGTATCGCCAGCCCCGCCAGCAGGGCGGCGAACATCATCAGCGCACTGGCCAGCAGCATGCCCTGCATGCTTGCGCTGAAGCGGTGGAACAGCATGTAGATGACAATCCCGAACATCGCGCACAGGAAGAACACCAGGTCATTGAGCTGGTCCATGGCGAACACCGCGCTGCTCTGGGCCGGGCGCACCCGGTGCCTGGCCAGCAGGGCCACCAGCGCCAGTGGCCCGCCGCTGCCGCCGGGGGTGGAGCAGATGGCGAACTCGGTGGCCATGATCACCCCCAGGCTGCGCACCCGCCCCAGCGCCGCCCTCTGGGTGCCGAGCAGCAGACGCAGGCGCAGGGCGTTGATGCACCAGCACAGCACGATCATGCCGAACAACCCCATCAGCAGCGCCAGCGGGAACCGCTGCAGGCGCGGCAGCAGGTCGCTGCCGCCCAGCAGCGTCGGTACCAGCAGCGCCAGCAGCAGGGCCAGCGTGAGCCAGCCCAGGCGAGTCATGCGCCGGGCCTGCTGGCCAGCCAGGCCATCTTGGTCATGGGGGTACGGCCCTGCTGCAGCAGTTGCTGCAGGGTGTCGAGCCAGTAGCGGCGCGAATAGGCATGGCGCATGTCCACCGGGTGCAGCCCGAGGCGGATCGTGGCCGCCTGCTGCAGGCGTGCCCGGCGCGCCTCGCTGAGCACTTTCGACAGCCCGCGGCGCCAGGCACTGCGGGCGCTCCACACCAGCCCCGGGGCGTTGATGCGGCTGAAGTCGGGCAGGCGGAACAGGTGCTGCGGGTCGCTGGTGTAGTGCAGCGGGGTTTCGCGCAGGGCCTGGCGAGTGCCTTCGCTCATCAGCCAGGCCGGGGCAACGAAGCCGGTCAGCGGCCAATCGCAGGCCTGGAACAGCTCGATCCCGGCATTCAGGCGATGCAGCGCCTGGGCCTGGCCCAGGGCGTAGAACTCACCCTCCCAGGTATAGATGCGGCGCATGAAGTACTCGCGCGGCGAACGTGGCGGCGGACCGTCGTCGGCATGGTAGTAGCCATGCAGGGCCAGTTCGTCGCCCCGGCTCAGTCGCCGCTCCAGCGCCTGGCGAAAGGCCGGGGCCTGCTGCACAGGGTTGCGCCGGTGGAAGTCGGGTACCACCAGCAGGGTCATGGGGATGTCGCCCAGGGCGTCGACGGCTTCGACGAAGGGCTGGTAGTCGGGCCAGGTTTCCGGGGCCACGTCGTGCAGCACCAGCAGTACGCTGGGGTGCTGGTTGTGCAGGTCAGGCTGTTCAGGCATGGGCGCGCACCGGTTGCTCGTGATGGCCCAGCACGGCCCGATAGTGTTCGAGCAGGCCGCCGACCACCGTGTCCCAGGCGTAGTGCTGTTCGGCATGCCGGCGTGCCTGCTGCCCCAGTTGCGGTGCACCGGCCTCGAACAGCTCGCGCACGGCGGCGGCCATCGCCTGGCCGTCGTTGGGCGTGCACAGCCGGCCGTAGCCCGGTTCGACGATTTCGGTAAAGGCTCCGGCCGCTACCGCCACCACCGGAATGCCGCTGGCCATGGCTTCGAGTATCACCAGCCCGAAGGTCTCCTGGTCGCCGGCGTGCAGCAGCGCATCGGCACTGGCCAACAGGCGGGCGACCTGGGTGGCCGGGCAGAAGTGGTTGATGATGGTGACGTTGGCCGGCACGTTGCTGGGCATGTGCGAACCCACCAGCAGCAGGTGATAGTGCTTGCCCAGGCGTTTCATGCAGTCCAGCAGCACGGGCAGGTTCTTCTCCCGGGAGCCGCGCCCGGCGAACACCAGCAGGCGCGTGGTGTCGGCCAGCCCCAGTTCGGCGCGCAGGCCGGGGTCGCGATGATCGGGGTGGAAGGTCTGCAGGTCCACCCCGAGGCGCTGTACATGCACATTGCCGATGCCCAGCCCGCGCAGCTTGTCGGCCATCACCTGGCTGGGCGCCAGCACCCGGTCGAAGTTGCCGTACAGCTTGCTGACATAGGCTTCGACATTGGGCGTGAACCAGTGGCCCATGCGATTGCCGACCAGCAGCGGCAGGTCGGAATGATAGAACCCGATCACCGGCACATCGAGCTGGCGCCGTGCATCGAGCGCGGCCCAGGCGGTGAGGTAGGGGTCGCCCACTTCGATCAGGTCCGGTTGCAGGTCATGCAGCACGTTGCGCCAGGGCGCCAGACGCAGCGGGAAGCGGTAGCCGTTGCCGAAGGGCAGGGCGGGGGCAGGCACCTGATAGATGCCATTGGCATGGCTGGCGCTGGCGCCGGGGATCAGCAGGCTGTGGCGAACGCCGGGGTTCAGGCCCAGGCGGCGGTGTTTGGCATCAAGATAGGTACGCACACCGCCACTGGCGGGGGCGTAGAACATGGTGATGTCAGCGATGTGCACGATCAGCATCCCTCCGAGACCGTCTTCAGGTTGTCATCGCGCATGGATATGCGGTGGATGACGCGCCCTAGGGTGGACCTCAGTGAAGGATAGTTTGTTCGATCATGTTGCGCGCCCGGCGAGCAAGCCGCCGGGCGCGCGCGGTCAGATGCGGAAGGTACCGACCAGGTGCTTGAGGCGGCCGGCCTGCTGTTCCAGGTCGGAACAGGCACGCAGGGTGGCCTGCAGGTTCTCCACGCCTTCCTGGTTGAGCATGTTGATTTCGTTGATGTCCATGTTGATCGACTCGACCACCGAGGTCTGCTCTTCGGTGGCGGTGGCCACCGACTGGTTCATGCCGTCGATCTCGCCGATACGCAGGGTCACGCTGCCCAGGCGCTCGCCGGCCTGGTTGGCGATCGAGACGCTGTCCTGGCTGTGGCGCTGGCTCTGGCTCATGGTGTCGACCGACTCGCGGGCGCCGACCTGCAGCTCTTCGATCATGCTCTGCACCTGTTGTGCCGACTCCTGGGTACGGTGGGCCAGGTTGCGCACTTCATCGGCCACCACGGCAAACCCGCGCCCGGCTTCACCGGCACGGGCCGCCTCGATGGCCGCGTTGAGGGCCAGCAGGTTGGTCTGTTGCGAGATGCTGGTGATCACTTCGAGGATCTGACCGATGTTCACGGTCTTGCTGTTGAGCGTCTCGATGTGCGAGCTGGAGGTGGAGATAAGGTCCGACAGACGGTTCATCGCCTGGATGCTGCGGTCTACCACCTGCTGGCCCTCTTCGGCCAGGTGGCGTGCAGAGCTGGCCTGCTGCGAGGCTTGCGCGGCGTTATGGGCGATTTCCTGGGCAGCGGCGCCCAGCTCGTTGATCGCGGCGGCCACGCTGTTGGTGCGGTTGGCCTGCTCGTCGGAGTTGACCATCGAGGAGTTGGAGGCGCTGACCACGCGCAGTGCCACTTCGTTGACCTGCTGGGTGGCCGAGGACACTTCGCGGATCGAGCTGTGGATACGCTCGACGAAGTGGTTGAAGGCGCGGCCCAGGGTGCCGAACTCGTCGTTGCTGTGGATGCTCAGCCGCTTGGTCAGGTCGCCTTCGCCCTGGGCGATGTCTTCCATGGCGCGGGTCATGATGTGCAGCGGTTGCAGCAGCACGCGGATGAGCATGCCGAGCAGGGCGATGATGATGGCCACCGCAATCACGGTGACGATCACCGCCGAGGTGCGGAACTTGCTCAGCATCGCGTAGGCTTTTTCTTTATCGATCGAGAGACCGATGTGCCAGTTGGCCGATGGCAGGCCTTTGACCGGTGCGAAACTGAGGATACGGGTCTGGCCGTTGTTCTCGACCTCGGTCAGTTCCTTGGTCAGGCGCGGGGTGTTGTTCGGGTACAGGTCCGACAGCGACTTCATCACCAGGTCCTTGTCCGGGTGCACCAGGATCTTGCCTTGGTCGTTCACCAGGAACGCGTAGCCCATGCCGCCGAAATTCAGGGAGTTGATGATCTTGACCAGGGCGTCCAGCTCCATGTCGCCACCGACCACGCCCAGTTCGCGCGACACTGTGGCGTTCATGCCGATCACCATCTTGCCGGTACTGATGTCCAGGTAGGGTTCGGTCAGGGTCGGGCCGTTGGCCGCCATGCTGTCCTTGTACCAGTCGCGGATGCGCGGATCGTAGCCGTCAGGCATCTGGATCACCGGGCGCACGGTGAAGCCGCCGTCGGTCTTGCCCATGTACACCGTGATGAAGCTCGACGCCAGCACCTTCTGGTCCAGCAGCGAATCGAGGTTGCCGGGAGCTGCCGCGATGTTCTGTGCCAGGTTCTCTACCAGCAGCAGGCGTCCTTCGAAGAGGTTCTTGATGTTGGTCGAGGCGGCATCGCCCATTTCGCCGACATAGTTTTCCAGATCTTCGTGAATCGCATTACGCTGCAGGTAATCGTTGTAGAGAGTAAAGAGGGTGAAGGCCACAAGGACGATCAGGGAAGCAGCCAGCAAGATCTTATGGCTGAAACGGAAGCTTTTATTCATGGCGTATTGGGTCCGCTAAGGTCTTTATATCCGGGTCATTCGCACAAAGGCATCTTGAAAGCAGTGCAGTTCCCATGTCCTTGTCGGGCTTTTCCTGACTTTCTGGGTGAAACATCAACACTTGGTATCGGCCGAGTACTACTAAAGCTTGAACAGAGGGTGAAAAAACATGCCTGACTCTTCGCAGTTCATTCTCGGTGCGGACCTGGCGGGGCAGCCGGTGTGCCAGGCCATGCGTCTGGCCAACCGTCACGGACTGGTTGCCGGGGCCACCGGCACCGGCAAGACCGTGACCTTGCAGCACCTGGCCGAGGCCTTCAGCGATGCCGGCGTGGCGGTGTTCGCTGCCGACGTCAAAGGCGACCTGTGCGGCCTGGGTGCGGTGGGCAACCCGCAGGGCAAGGTGGCCGAGCGGATTGCCGGCATGCCCTGGCTCGAGCATCGGCCGCAGGCGTATCCGGTGACCCTGTGGGATGTGCACGGCAAGTCCGGGCATCCGTTGCGCACGACCTTGAGCGAAATGGGCCCGTTGCTGCTGGGCAACCTGCTCGAACTCAACGACAGCCAGCAGGCGGCGCTGTATGCGGCGTTCAAGGTGGCCGATCGCGAGGGCCTGTTGCTGCTGGACATCAAGGACCTCAAGGCGCTGCTCGGCCACCTCAAGGACAACCCGCAGGTGCTCGGCGAAGACAGTGCGCTGATGACCAGCGGTTCCAGCCAGGCCCTGTTGCGGCGCCTGGCGACCCTGGAGCAGCAAGGGGCCGAGGCTCTGTTCGGTGAGCCGGCGTTGCAGTTGCCAGACCTGCTGCAGCCTGCTGCCGACGGGCGCGGGCGCATCCACCTGCTCGATGCCAGCCGCCTGGTGCACGAGGCGCCGAAGGTGTATGCGACCTTCCTGCTGTGGTTGCTGGCGGAGCTGTTCGAGCAGTTGCCCGAGCGTGGCGATGCGGACAAGCCTCTGCTGGCGCTGTTTTTCGATGAGGCGCACCTGTTGTTCAGCGGCACGCCCAAGGCCTTGCAGGATCGTCTGGAACAGGTGGTGCGGTTGATTCGTTCCAAGGGGGTGGGGGTGTATTTCGTGACTCAGTCGCCGGGCGACCTGCCGGACGATGTGCTCGCCCAGCTCGGCCTGCGTATCCAGCATGGCTTGCGTGCGTTCACGGCCAAGGAGCAGAAGTCGCTGCGGGCGGTGGCCGATGGGTTTCGGCCGAACCCGGCGTTCGACACCCTGGCGGTGCTGACCGAGCTTGGCATTGGCGAGGCGTTGGTGGGCACCCTGCAGGACAAGGGCACGCCGGGCATGGTCGAGCGGGTACTGATCGCGCCGCCGCAATCGCGCATCGGGCCGTTGAGCGAGGCCGAGCGGGCGGCGCTGATTGCGGCGTCGCCGTTGCAGGGGCGCTATGACAAGCCGATCGATCGGGAGTCGGCGTACGAGATATTGATGGAGCGCAAGGGGCAGGTACCATCGGCGCAGCAGGCGCCGGCCGAGGAAAGCCTGGCCGACAAGGCCGGGGAGTTCTTGCAGAGCGCGGCGGGGCAGGCGATCAAGTCGGCGGTGCGCCAGGCGGCCAATCAGTTCGGACGGCAACTGGTGCGGGGCTTGATGGGCTCACTGCTGGGGGGCAGCAAGCGCCGCTGACAAGGCGTCGAGGCACTGAAGTTGCCGGTTCGCCGGCAGGTTCTCAAGCGGGCCCGAAGGCATCGAGCCGGTGCCCTGCGCAGGCTCGGCAGGTTGTGCCAAGGGGCCGCAGCAGTGCTCGCAGCTTCGTGTATAGGCCGTGTCGGGTGTGAGCAGTTGGCCTGCGCACAGCAGCACGCCCTGACCGTCGGGCAGCAACGTGGCGCTGTGGGAAAAACGCGGTTCGTTCAGCTCGCTGCCCAGCACCCATGCATCCTGGCGTGGGTCGTACAGCTCGGTGCTGGGGCGGTAGGGCAGTCTGGTATGGCCGGCCACCAGCAGCCGACCATCGGGCAGCAACGTGGCGGTGTGCCCCTGGTGTCCACGCTGCATGGGCGGGCCACTTCGCCAGGTATTGGTTAGCGGATCGTACAAAAACGATTCCAGTGCACTTTCACCAAACGGCATGCAGGTGCCGCCCGCCACCATCACCTGGCCATTGTTCAGCAGCGTGGCCGTATGCTGCATGCGGGGGGCAGGCAATGGCCTGGTCGGCTCGAACCGCCCGGTCTGCGGGTCGAAGAGTTCACAGTGGGTCAGTGCCTGGTCGGGGGCATAGCCGCCGATAATCAGCACCTTGCCGGAATCGAGCAACGTGGCGCTGTGGGTCATGCGTGCCTGACTGCGCTCACCGAGCTGATGCCACTCGTCGCTGGCGACGTCGTACAGCTCGACGATGTCGAGCACTTTACCGGTATCGCCCTTGAGGTGGTTGCCGCCGATGACAAGCACCTTGTTCGTGCCGCCCCACAATGACGTAGCGGTGTGGCTGAAGCGGGCAACCTGGAGGCTGCGCAGCGTTGTCCAGCATGAGCGGATGGGCTCGAAGCGCTCGACGTGGCCGCTGGCTTCCCCGGTTTGCGAGCCGCCCACCAGCAGAAAGGACCCGTCGTCGAGAATGACCGTGAGTTGCGAGAATGCCGCCTTCTGCTTGGGGGGTTGTTGCTTCCATTCGCGCTGGTCAAAGCTGAAGCGTTCCACGCTGTCGGTGGCAAGCCCGCCATTGGTGATGCCGCCGGCAACCAGCACATCGCCATTGGGCAAACGCATGGCGCTGTGCAGGGCCCGGGCGATGTGCATGGCGCCAGCGCAAGCGTGGATATGGCCGTCCTTCGACATGTGCATTCTCCTTGTCGGCATGAAAAGGAGGGTGCGCTGCAGGTGGCCCATCGTCTACTGACATAAATGACAGTGCGTTTGCGAAGGGCCATGAAAAAAGGGCCAGCCAACTGAATGGCTGACCCTTCTGCGGTACAGCGTTATTTCAACCGATGGCTTTGGACGCCAACCAGAACAACCCCGCCGACAAGGCGATGGTCGCCGGCAGGGTCAGCACCCAGGCCAGCAGAATGGTGCGCACGGTGCCGCCTTGCAGGCCGCTCTTGTTCGCCACCATGGTCCCGGCCACACCCGACGACAGCACGTGGGTGGTCGACACCGGCAGGCTGAAGATGTTGGCCGCGCCAATCGCGCAGGCTGCGGTGATCTGCGCCGACATGCCCTGGGCATAGGTCATGCCCTGCTTGCCGATCTTCTCGCCAATGGTCAGTACCACACGCTTCCAGCCCACCATGGTCCCCAGGCCCAGGGCCAGGGCCACCGCCAGGATCACCCAGAACGGCGCGTACTCGGTGGTCGCGGTCAGGTCACGACGCAGTTTGTCCAGGTCGGCCTTTTCACGTGCTTCCAGGCCTGGCAACTTGCTGACCTTTTTCGCCGTGTCATCCAGGCACAGCAGGTAACGCCGCACTTCCACGCGCTTCTCGGCAGTCAGCGAATGGTAGTCCGCCACGCCGTTGAGCGACTGCTGCAGCGCGGTGATGGTCGGCTCGGTCTGTTGCGGATTGCAGCTGAACTGCTCCGGCAGGTCACCGGCCTTGGCCTTGCCCAGTGCCAGGAATTCGCCCAGGGTTTCGCTGTTGCGCTGGTAGAACTGGCTCAGGTGCAGGGTCGCGTCACGGGTACGCTCGATCTGGTAGGTGGTGCTGTTCAGGTCCAGCACGAACTGCGCCGGCACGATGCCGATCAGCACCAGCATGATCAGGCCGATACCTTTCTGACCATCGTTGGAACCGTGCACGAAGCTGACGGCCATGGCCGAAATGACCAGTACCAGGCGGTTCCAGAACGGCGGGTGCTTCTTGTCGTCGAGCTTGCGGCGCTGTTCAGGCGTCTTGTGCATCTTCGACAGCGGACGCCACCACTTCAGGCCGATCAGCACCAGCGCGGCCACGGCAAAGCCGGCCATGGGCGAGAGCACCAGCGACATGCCGATGTCGATTGCCTTCTGCCAGTTGACCCCGTCACCCAGTGGAATGTCGTTGAGCAGCGCGTTGGCCAGGCCCACGCCCAGGATCGAGCCGATCAGGGTGTGCGAGCTGGACGCCGGGATGCCGAAGTACCAGGTACCCAGGTTCCACGCGATGGCCGCGGCCAGCAGCGAGAAGACCATGGCCAGGCCATGCCCGGTGTTCACATTGATCAGCAGCTCAACCGGCAGCAGGTGCACGATGGCATACGCCACCCCGACTCCGCCCAGCAGGACGCCAAGGAAATTGAACACGCCGGAAAAGAACACGGCCAGGTGCGGCGGCATGGCTTTGGTATAGATGACAGTCGCTACCGCATTGGCGGTGTCATGAAAGCCATTGATGAACTCGAAGGCGAGCACGAAGGTCAAGGCGAGCAACAGGCTCACCAGTACCCAGGCATCAAGTCCGCTGAATAAATCGATCATGAAGGAATTCTGACCCGGTCATAAGGGGGCGCGATTATGCCAGAAATCCTGGGTAATCGATGCACTAGGTGCTGACCGGTCGGGGCGCTTTTGCGGGGGGGCAGGGCACTGCAGGAGGGGAGGGTAATCGAGAAAGATCGGCAAAAATCAGAAAAAATAACGCGAACGGTCAAGAAAAAACCGATGTTTTCCACGGCTGAATAATTCAAACGACCGTATTAAATTTGTGAGATTACGTAACGGTTTCATCTTCGACGCCGCAAGGGTCGCCCAAGGCACCGTCTTCGTGCCGGTGCCGTGCCCAGGGGCGGGCGCTTTGTCCGAGGGTCAGGGCTCCTGTGGGCTGAGCTCCTTTTCGATCTTTTGCAGTTCCACGGCAAATGCCTGGTCCAGCAGGCTGGCACGTTTGCGCCAGGGTTTGCGTTCGGGGTCTGGTTGGGCGGCGTATGTGGTGACTTCTCCGCCATAAACGTCCTTGTAACGTTGTTCCTGGCGCTCGAGTTCAGCGCGCAGTTCATCTTTCGTCACAGTGTTTCCTGAAGTTGGAGTTGATGCCGATTTCAACACAAGCACGTTTAACCCGACGACAGCGGCACAGGCCATTGTGTCGAGCGTCTATATAAGACGAGGGTGATTGCAGTTGAATGGCTGTTTTACACCTTCTGTCGGGGCCTGTCAGCCCGGCAGAAGCAAAAACGGCCTTGCTGGTGGGCAAGGCCGTGCCTGGGACTTCTACGGTGGGTACCTGACCAGTCTCTCCAAGAAGCCACATGTGGCAGGCGAAAGGTATAAGCAATTGTAGGCATCGGTCAATTGCGATTATCGGCCGATGGTTCGATAATCGCCCAAGTGAAGTTTGCCGAGGTGAGTCATGAGTGAAGAAACAGGGGGCAAGGGCCCAGGCCTGAACGACAACGTGCGCAGCTCTTTCGCTTCGTTGGCGCCGCCCATCGTGGCCTCGCCGGCCAAGCGCATCCAGGCGTTCACCGGCGACCCGGATTTCATGACGTCGCTGGCGCGGGGCCTGGCGGTGGTGCAGGCGTTCCAGGAGCGCAAGCGGCACCTGACCATCGCCCAGATCAGCCACCGCACCGAGATCCCGCGCGCGGCGGTTCGCCGTTGCCTGCACACGCTGATCAAGCTCGGCTATGCCACCACCGACGGGCGCACCTATTCATTGCTGCCCAAGGTGCTGACCCTGGGTCATGCCTACCTGTCCTCGACGCCATTGGCGGTATCGGCGCAGCCGTACCTGGACCGCATGAGCGACCAGTTGCACGAGGCCTGCAACATGGCCACCCTCGAAGGTGACGACATTCTCTACATCGCCCGCTCGGCGACGGTGCAGCGCCTTATTTCGGTGGACCTGTCGGTGGGCGGGCGCCTGCCGGCCTACTGCACCTCGATGGGGCGCATCCTGCTGGCGGCGCTGGACGACGCCACCCTGCACGAATACCTGGAGCACGCCGACCTGCAGGCCAAGACCAGCCGTACCGTGCACGACCCGGCAGCCTTGCTGGAAATCCTCCAGCAGGTGCGCGAGCAGGGCTGGTGCGTGGTCGACCAGGAGCTGGAGCAGGGCCTGCGTTCGATCGCGGTGCCGGTGTACGACGCCTCCGGCCAGGTACTGGCGGCGCTGAACATCAGTACCCACGCCGGGCGGGTGAGTCGCAGCGAGCTGGAACAGAAGTTCCTGCCGATCATGGTGGCGGCCAGCCGCGACCTGAGTACCCAGCTGTTCAGTTGAATGCGTCGAGCGGTTCCTGTTCGATAAACGCACAGTCTTGCGTTTATCGAATTGCGCCGCGTCGCGCGCCTTATTAATGTCCCTCGCATCAAGTGGCCCCTGACGGCCTCCAATAATAATGAGCGAGAGAACACCCCATGACCTGCACCCTGTCCTGCTTCAGCCTGTACCTGCCCGCCTGCCGGCTGCACGGTAGCTGACCCTTTCCAAAAGACCCGTACACGACCGTCTGTGCCGTTCACGCGCGCACCCGCACACTCGCGCGCATCTTCTGGATAAAAACAATGAATAGTCCCCAAGCTGCTGTTGGAAACTGCCTGGATGTGCAGTCGTTCATCAATGCCCAGCCGTTGTCGCGTTACCAATGGCGGGTGGTCATCCTGTGCTTTCTGATCGTGTTCCTCGACGGCCTGGACACCGCCGCGATGGGCTTCATTGCCCCGGCACTGTCCCAGGACTGGGGCATCGACCGCGCCAGCCTGGGCCCGGTGATGAGCGCTGCGCTGATCGGCATGGTGTTCGGTGCGCTGGGCTCGGGGCCGCTGGCCGACCGTTTCGGGCGCAAGGTGGTGCTGGTGGGCGCGGTGTTGCTGTTCGGCGCGTTCAGCCTGGCCTCGGCCTATGCCACCAACGTCGACCAGTTGCTGGTGCTGCGCTTTCTGACCGGCCTGGGCCTGGGCGCCGGCATGCCGAACGCCACCACGCTGCTGTCCGAATACACCCCCGAGCGGCACAAGTCGTTGCTGGTCACCAGCATGTTCTGCGGCTTCAACCTGGGCATGGCCGGTGGCGGGTTCATTTCCGCCAAGCTGATCCCGATGTTCGGCTGGCATAGCCTGCTGCTGATCGGCGGCATCCTGCCGCTGCTGTTGGTGGTGGTGCTGATGGTGTGGTTGCCGGAGTCGGCGCGTTACCTGGTGGTGCGCAACAAGGGCACCGACCGGGTACGCCGCACATTGGCGCCGATCGAGCCGGGCATCGTCAACCAGGCTGCCAGCTTCAGCGTGCCGGAACAGAAGACGGTCAAGGCGCGCAACGTGTTCGCGGTGATCTTCTCGGGCACCTACAGCGTCGGCACGCTGCTGTTGTGGCTGACCTATTTCATGGGCCTGGTGATCGTCTACCTGCTGACCAGCTGGCTGCCCACGCTGATGCGTGACAGCGGCGCGAGCATGGAGCAGGCGGCGTTCATCGGTGCGCTGTTCCAGTTCGGCGGCGTGCTCAGCGCGGTGGCGGTAGGCTGGGCGATGGACCGCTACAACCCGCACAAGGTGATCGGCACCTTCTACCTGCTGGCCGGGGTGTTCGCCTACGCGGTGGGCCAGAGCCTGGGCAACATCACGCTGCTGGCGACCCTGGTGCTGATTGCCGGCATGTGCGTGAACGGGGCGCAGTCGGCGATGCCGTCGCTGGCGGCGCGCTTCTACCCCACCCAGGGCCGTGCCACCGGCGTGTCGTGGATGCTGGGCATCGGCCGGTTTGGCGCGATTCTCGGGGCCTGGATGGGCGCCACGTTGCTGGGCCTGGGCTGGAACTTCGAACAGGTGCTGACGGCCCTGGTGATCCCGGCCGCGATCGCGACGGTGGCGGTGGTGATCAAGGGTGTGGTGAGCCACGCTGACGCGACCTGACCGGCTGGCAGTAGCGCCCCTATCGCGGGTCAAGCCCGCTCCCACATGGATCTCCACCGTACCTGTGGGAGCGGGCTTGACCCGCGATGGTTTGTGGATCCTTAGCACAACAACAATACGTTCGATAATCGAACGCTATGGCGATTATCGGATTGTACGGCCCAATGCGCCGCCTTAATCTGAGCTCATGCCGGTGCCGCCCAGAGGCACCTCTGAAACCGCTCTCCAGGAGTCTGCAATGGCTGAAATCCTCTCGCTCCACGACGCCGTGAAGCAGTTCGTCAACGACGGCGACAGCGTCGCCCTTGAAGGCTTCACGCATTTGATCCCGACCGCCGCCGGGCACGAAATCATTCGTCAGGGCAAGAAGGATCTGACCCTGGTGCGCATGACCCCCGACCTGATCTACGACCAGCTGATCGGCGCCGGCTGCGCCCGCAAGCTGATCTTCTCGTGGGGCGGCAACCCGGGTGTCGGGTCGCTGCACCGCCTGCGTGACGCGGTCGAGAAGCAGTGGCCGCACGCCATGGAAATCGAAGAACACAGCCACGCCGACCTCGCCAACGCCTACGTTGCCGGTGCCTCGGGCCTGCCGTTCGCGGTGCTGCGCGCCTACGCCGGCTCCGACCTGCCCAAGGTCAACCCGCTGATCAAGAGCGTGACCTGCCCGTTCACCGGTGAGGTGCTGGCCGCCGTGCCGTCGGTTCGCCCGGACGTCACCGTGATCCACGCGCAGAAGGCCGACCGCAAGGGCAACGTGCTGCTGTGGGGCATCCTGGGTGTGCAGAAGGAGGCCGCCCTGGCCGCCAAGCGCTGCATCGTCACCGTGGAAGAGATCGTCGACGACCTCAACGCGCCAATGAATGCCTGCGTGCTGCCCACCTGGGCACTGTCGGCCGTGTGCCTGGTACCGGGCGGGGCGCACCCGTCCTACGCGCACGGCTACTCCGAGCGTGACAACCGCTTCTACCAGGCCTGGGACCCGATTGCCCGCAGCCGTGAGACCTTCACCGCCTGGATCGACGAATACATTCGCGGCACCGCCGACTTCCCTGCCTTCAAGGCAAAACTGGCCAGCGCTTCGGAGGCTGCACAATGAGCTACTCCACCAATGAAATGATGACCGTTGCCGCTGCCCGCCGCCTGCGCAACGGCGCCGTGTGCTTCGTCGGCATCGGCCTGCCGTCCAAGGCCGCCAACCTGGCACGCCTGACCTCTTCGCCCGACGTGGTGCTGATCTACGAATCGGGCCCTATCGGCGCCAAGCCGACGGTACTGCCGCTGTCCATCGGTGACGGCGAGCTGGCCGAAACCGCCGATACCGTGGTGCCCACCGGCGAGATCTTCCGCTACTGGCTGCAGGGCGGGCGCATCGATGTGGGCTTTCTGGGCGCCGCCCAGGTCGACCGTTTCGGCAACATCAACACCACCGTGGTCGGCGACTACCACCAGCCCAAGGTACGCCTGCCGGGTGCCGGTGGCGCACCGGAAATCGCCGGCTCCGCCAAGACCGTGCTGATCATCCTCAAGCAGTCCTCGCGCGCCTTCGTCGACAAGCTCGACTTCATCACCTCGGTCGGCCACGGCGAAGGCGGCGACTCGCGCAAACGCCTGGGCCTGCCCGGTGCCGGCCCGGTGGGCATCATCACCGACCTGTGCATCATGGAACCTGAAGCCGGCAGCAACGAATTCGTGGTCACCTCGATTCACCCGGGTGTGACCCGCGAGCAGATCGTCGCCGCCACCGGCTGGGCGATCCGCTTTGCCGACAGCGTCGAAACCACCGTGGCGCCGAGCGAAGTCGAGCTGACTGCGCTGCGCGACCTCGAAGCGCGCACCGCGGCCGCCCACGGCCAAGCGCCGGGAGAAGCCTGATGCGTGACGTATTCATCTGCGACGCGATTCGCACCCCCATCGGCCGCTTCGGCGGCGCCCTGGCCGGCGTGCGCGCCGATGACCTGGCGGCGGTGCCGCTCAAGGCGCTGATCGAGCGCAACCCCACGGTGCAATGGGACCAGCTCGACGAAGTGTTCTTCGGCTGCGCCAACCAGGCCGGTGAAGACAACCGCAACGTGGCGCGCATGGCCCTGCTGCTGGCCGGGCTGCCCGACAGCGTGCCGGGTGTGACCCTCAACCGCCTGTGTGCCTCGGGCATGGACGCCATCGGCACGGCGTTTCGCGCCATTGCCAGCGGCGAGATGGAGCTGGCGATTGCCGGCGGCGTCGAGTCGATGTCCCGTGCACCGTTCGTGATGGGCAAGGCCGAAAGCGCCTACTCGCGCAACATGAAGCTGGAAGACACCACCATCGGCTGGCGCTTCATCAACCCGCTGATGAAGGCCCAGTACGGCGTGGACGCGATGCCGCAGACCGCCGACAACGTGGCCGACGACTATCAGGTATCGCGCGCCGACCAGGATGCCTTCGCCCTGCGCAGCCAGCAGCGCACCGCCAAGGCCCAGGCCGCCGGCTACTTCGCCGAAGAGATCGTGCCGGTGCGCATCGCGCACAAGAAGGGCGAGACCGTGGTCGAGCACGACGAACACCCGCGCGCCGACACCACCCTCGAAGCCCTGGCCAGGCTCAAGCCGGTCAACGGCGCGGACAAGACGGTCACCGCCGGCAACGCCTCGGGCGTCAACGACGGCGCCGCGGCGCTGATACTGGCGTCGGCCGAGGCGGTGCAAAAGCATGGCCTGACCCCGCGCGCGCGCGTGCTCGGCATGGCCAGTGCCGGCGTTGCCCCCCGGGTAATGGGCATCGGCCCGGTGCCGGCGGTGCGCAAGCTGATCGAGCGCCTGGGCGTGGCGGTCACCGATTTCGACGTGATCGAGCTCAACGAAGCCTTCGCCAGCCAAGGCCTGGCCGTGCTGCGCGAACTCGGCATTGCCGACGACGCGCCGCAGGTCAACCCCAACGGCGGCGCCATTGCCCTGGGTCACCCGTTGGGCATGAGCGGCGCACGCCTGGTGCTGACAGCGCTGCACCAGCTGGAGAAATCCGGCGGGCGCAAAGGCCTGGCGACCATGTGCGTGGGTGTCGGGCAGGGCCTGGCCCTGGCCATCGAGCGCGTGTAATCAATGACCCCGCTGCTGCGACCTCCACGCAAGGTCGGGGCAGCGGGGTGATTGTTCTGTGGAACGTGAGTGTTACCGAGTGTGTCTAGACTTCAGACATCCTCCCAGAGTGAATTGCCATGACTTCAATCCATTACACCGGCGAAGAACGCAGCAAACGCATTTTCGCCATCGTCGGTGCCTCCTCGGGCAACCTCGTGGAATGGTTCGACTTCTACGTCTATGCCTTCTGCGCGATCTACTTTGCCCCGGCTTTCTTCCCCTCCGACGACCCGACGGTGCAGCTGCTCAACACCGCTGGCGTGTTCGCCGCCGGGTTCCTGATGCGGCCCATCGGCGGCTGGCTGTTCGGCCGTGTGGCCGATCGCCACGGGCGCAAGAATTCGATGATGATCTCGGTGCTGATGATGTGCGCCGGCTCGCTGGTGATCGCCTGCCTGCCGACCTACGCCAGCATCGGTGCCTGGGCACCGGCGCTGCTGTTGCTGGCGCGGCTGTTCCAGGGCCTGTCGGTGGGCGGCGAATACGGCACCACCGCCACCTACATGAGCGAGGTGGCCCTGCGCGGCCAGCGCGGTTTCTTTGCTTCGTTCCAGTACGTGACCCTGATCGGCGGGCAACTGCTGGCGGTGCTGGTGGTGGTGATCCTGCAGCAACTGCTCACCGAAGATGAGCTGCGCGCCTGGGGCTGGCGCATCCCGTTCGTGGTGGGTGCCATCGCGGCGGTGATCTCGCTGTTCCTGCGTCGCTCGTTGGAAGAGACCAGCAGCGCCGAAACCCGCAACGACAAGGATGCCGGCAGCCTAGGCGGCCTGTTCCGCAACCACAAGGCGGCGTTCATCACCGTGCTTGGCTACACCGCCGGCGGCTCGCTGATCTTCTACACCTTCACCACCTACATGCAGAAGTACCTGGTGAACACTGCGGGCATGAGCGCCAAGACCGCCAGCTTCATCATGACCGGTGCACTGTTCCTGTACATGTGCATGCAGCCGCTGTTCGGCATGCTCTCGGACCGCATCGGCCGGCGCACCTCGATGCTCTGGTTCGGCGCCCTGGGCACCCTGTGCACGGTACCGATCCTGCTTACCCTGAAAACCGTCACCAGCCCGTTCCTGGCCTTTGTGCTGATCACCCTGGCGCTGGCCATCGTGAGCTTCTACACCTCGATCAGCGGGCTGGTCAAAGCCGAGATGTTCCCGCCGCAGGTACGTGCGCTGGGCGTGGGCCTGGCCTACGCGGTGGCCAACGCGATCTTCGGCGGCTCGGCCGAATATGTGGCACTGGGGCTCAAGTCGCTGAACATGGAAAACGCCTTTTACTGGTACGTTACGGTGATGATGGCGATTGCCTTCCTGTTCAGCCTGCGCCTGCCCAAGCAGGCGGCGTACCTGCACCACGATCATTGAGAAGGGCCACCGATGAACCAACGTCCGGGCAATCAGCTGTTCGATGCCTACTTCACCGCGCCGGCCATGCGCGCCGTGTTTTCCGACCGTGGCCGAGTGCAGGGCATGCTCGATTTCGAAGCCGCGCTGGCCCGCGCCGAGGCGGCGGTGGGGCTGATCCCGCAGGTGGCGGTGGCACCGATCGAAGCGGCCTGCCAGGCCGAGCGCTATGACTTCGCGGCCCTGGCCGAGGCCATCGCGGTGGCCGGCAACTCGGCCATCCCGCTGGTCAAGGCGCTGGGCAAGGTGATTGCCAGCGGCGTGCCCGAAGCCGAGCGCTTCGTGCACCTGGGCGCTACCAGCCAGGATGCGATGGACACCGGGCTGGTGCTGCAATTGCGCGATGCCCTGGGCCTGATCGAAGCCGACCTGGCGCGCCTGGCCGACAGCCTGGCGCACCAGGCGCTGCAGCATGCCGACACGCCGCTGGCCGGGCGCACCTGGCTGCAACATGCAACGCCCGTGACCCTGGGCATGAAGATCGCCGGCTGGCTCGGTGCACTCACCCGTCACCGTCAGCGCCTGCAGGAGCTCAAGCCGCGCCTGCTGAGCCTGCAGTTCGGCGGCGCCTCCGGCACCCTGGCGGCGCTGGGCAACAAGGCATTGCCGGTGGCCGAGGCGCTGGCCGGGCAGCTCAGGCTGAGCCTGCCCGAGCAGCCCTGGCATACCCAGCGTGACCGCCTGGTGGAGTTCGCCTCGGTGCTGGGCATGATCGCCGGCAGCCTGGGCAAGCTGGGACGCGATGTGAGCCTGCTGATGCAGACCGAGGCGGCGGAGGTGTTCGAGCCTGCTGCGCCGGGCAAGGGCGGCTCGTCGACCATGCCGCACAAGCGCAACCCGGTGGGCGCGGCGGTGCTGATCGGCGCCGCTACCCGTGTACCGGGGCTGGTGTCCACGCTGTTCGCGGCCATGCCCCAGGAGCACGAGCGCAGCCTGGGCCTGTGGCATGCCGAATGGGAAACCCTGCCCGAGATCTGCTGCCTGGTGTCCGGCGCCCTGCGCCAGGCCCAGGTGATTGCCGAGGGCCTGGAGGTGGATGCTGCGCGCATGCGCCGCAACCTCGACCTGACCCAGGGCCTGGTGCTGGCCGAGGCGGTCAGCATCGTGCTGGCCCAGCGACTGGGCCGGGACACCGCACACCACCTGCTGGAAACCTGCTGCAAGCGTGCGGTGGCCGAACAGCGTCAGCTGCGCGACGTGCTGGGCGACGATCCGCAGGTGACTGCCGAGCTGTCGGCGGACGAACTCGACCGCCTGCTCGACCCTGCTCATTACCTGGGCCAGGCCCGCGTGTGGGTGGCGCGGGCGGTGGCTGAACACCAACAATTCAAGCGTTGAAGGAGGCCGTTGTGGCTAGCGTACAACTCGCTGATGGCGTACTGAACTACCGGCTCGACGGGCCCGAGGGCGCACCGGTGCTGGTGCTGTCCAACTCGCTGGGCACCGACCACACCATGTGGGACCCGCAACTGCCGGCATTTGCCGCGCATTTTCGGGTACTGCGCTACGACACCCGCGGGCATGGCCAGTCGCTGGTGACCGAGGGGCCGTACAGCATCGAGCAACTGGGGCGTGACGTGCTGGCACTGCTGGACGCGCTGAAAATCGAGCGGGCGCATTTCTGCGGCCTGTCCATGGGCGGGCTGATCGGGCAGTGGCTGGGCATCCATGCCGGCGAGCGCCTGAACCGCCTGATCGTGTGCAACACCGCAGCCAAGATCGGCAACGATGAGGTATGGAACCCGCGCATCGACATGGTGTTGCGCGACCGCGAGGCGGCGATGGTGGGGCTGCGCGACGCCTCCATCGAGCGCTGGTTCACCAAGGCCTATGCGCAGGCCAACCCGGACCAGGCCAAGCGCATCACCGACATGCTGGCGGGTACTTCGCCCGATGGCTATGCGGCCAACTGCGGCGCGGTGCGCGATGCGGACTTCCGGGACCAGCTGGGTGAGATCAAGGTGCCGCTGCTGGTGATTTCCGGCAGTGCCGATGCGGTCACGCCGCCGGCTGGCGGGCGCTTCATCCAGGAGCATGTGGTGGGTGCCGAGTATGCCGAGTTCCAGGCGGCGCACCTGTCCAACGTTGAAGTCGGCGCGCCGTTCAGCCGCCGCGTGATCGATTTTCTGCTGGCCCGCTGAGGAGTAGCTTGTGGACGAAAAAGAACGTTACGAGGCCGGCATGCAGGTGCGGCGTGCGGTACTGGGCGATGCCCATGTGGACCGCAGCCTGAGCAACCTCACCGAGTTCAACGGCGAGTTCCAGGAAATGATCACCCGGCACGCGTGGGGCGATATCTGGACGCGGCCGGGGTTGCCACGCCATACCCGCAGCCTGATCACCATCGCGATGCTGATCGGCATGAACCGCAATGAAGAGCTGAAGCTGCACTTGCGGGCGGCGGCGAACAACGGCGTGACCCGCGAAGAGATCAAGGAAGTGCTGATGCAGAGCGCGATCTATTGCGGGATCCCTGCGGCCAATGCCACGTTCCACCTGGCGGAGTCGGTGTGGGATGAACTGGGCGTCGAATCCCGCGCCTGATCTTCAGGGCCTCTTCGCCAGCAAGGCTGGCTCCTACAGTGTGTGCGTGCCGTTGTAGGAGCCGGCCTTGCCGGCGAATGGGCCTTCAGATTGCCGCCTTTTTCGAGCGACTACCCACCGGCCCCGCATTCGCCTCGATCGACCGCTTCAACTCCCCGCGCAACCCCAGCACGAACGCCATCTCCGCCACCACGAACAACGGCCCCACGATCAGCCCGCTGATGTCGTCCACAAACGCCGGCTTGCGCCCCTCGTAATAGTGGCCGACGAACTGGATCACCCAGCCCACCACGAACAGCCCCAGCCCCGCACCCAGCCACACCAGCGTGCTCTGAACCGCCAGTACCTGCCCGGCCCACAGGCACAAGCCCAGCAACACGCTCATCAGCAACCCGAAGCGGGTGTCCAGGCGCAGGTAGAACCACGCCGACCACAGCGCCACCAGCAATGCAGGCGACAGCCACACCCCGGCCAATGCCATGCCCGGACGCGACAGCAGCACCGTGACCGCCACCACGATCAGCGGGATACCCACGAAGTGCGTGGCGATGTTGCGTGGGTCGCGGTGGTAGGCCGCGTATTGACTCAGGTGCTCGACGAGGCTTTTCATTGTTGTTCCTCCTGTAGGATTGCCCGAGCTTGCCCTGCGCAGGCACCGTCGTCTGTCGGCTAGCCGACAGTGTCACCACGAGGCCCCCGATGAACGCTTCAACCTTGCGCCAGGGTCACTGGTTCAAACAGTTGCCCGCTACCCTGCAGGATAGCCTGCTGCACCTGGCCCGGCCCGTGAGCCTGGAGGCCGGCGCCTGCCTGTTCCAGCGCGGCGACCCGCCTTGCGGACTGTACGCGGTGCTCGATGGCGCCATCCGCATCGGTGCGGTCAGCGCCCAGGGCAAGGAGGCGGTGCTGACCCTGATCGAGGCCCCGCACTGGTTCGGCGAGATCTGCCTGTTCGACGACCAGCCACGTACCCACGACGCCTATGCAGAAGGTGCCACCCACCTGCTGCGGGTGCCCCAGGGCGCGCTGGTGAAATTGCTGGATGCGCAACCGCATTACTGGCGTGAATTCGCCTTGCTGATGAGCCACAAGCTGCGCCTGGCCTTTGTCGCGCTGGAGCAGCAGAGCCTGATGAGTGCCGCGCCGCGGGTGGCCTACCGGCTGCTGCAGATCGCCGCCGGTTACGGCGAAGTGGAGGGGGCCAGGAGGGTGTTGCAATTGTCCCAGGAGCAACTGGCGCTGATGCTCGCGCTGTCGCGCCAGACCACCAACCAGATTCTCAAGGCGCTGGAGCAGGATGGCGTGCTGCGCCTGAGCTACGGCGAGATCGAGATTCTCGACCCCGCGCGCCTGGCACTGATGGCTAATCCGGCTGGAACGGCGACTGGCTGAGGATCACCCCGGTTTCCTCGACGTACTTCTGCCATTCGCCGAGCAGGGCCTGCAGCTTTGCTGGCTGCGCCTGCGCCAGGTCGTGGACCTCGCCGGGGTCGATGCTCAGGTCGTACAGCTGCCAGGTGGCCGGCCCCACCGGGCCCGGAATGTACACCGCCTTCCAGTGCCCCTGGCGAATCGCCCGGCGCCCGAACAGCTCCCAGCCGGTGACGGTGTGCTCGTCGTGTACCTGCTCGGTCTCGCCCGACAGGTAGCCCAGCCACGACTTGCCGCGCAGCGGCGCCACGTCGCGCCCGCGCCAGCGTTTGCCCGGGTGGCGGATGCCGGCCAGGTCCAGCAGGGTCGGGGTGATGTCCATCACGGTGCTGAACTGATGGCTGATCTGCCCCTGGCGCGCCAGTGCCGGGTAGTGCAGCAGGGCCGGCACGCGAATGCCGCCCTCGGTGGTGAAGGCCTTGAACAGCCGCGACGGTGCGGTGGCCGCCTGGGCCCAGTGCGGGCCGTACCACACGTAGGAGTTGGCGCGGCCGATGTTGTCCAGGCTGTTGTCGTAGTGCTGGTCCAGGTAGCTGGCCAGGTGCGGGCCGAACTTGGGGAAGGCTTCGAGCAGCGCGCCCTCGGCACCGTTGTCGGACATGAACAGCACCAGGGTGTTGTCCAGCAGGCCCTGGTTGCGCAGGTAGCCGAGCACCCGGCCGATGTTCCAGTCCATGCGCTCGACCATCGCCACGTACACCTCCATGGCGCGTGCCGAGCGCTGGCGCTGTTCGTCGCTCAGCGCCTGCCATTGTTCATCCACCGGGTGCGCCTGCACCTCGGCGCCGATCAGGCCCAGGGCGCGCAGTTTTTCCAGGCGCTCCTGGCGCAGTACTTCGGGCCCGGCGTCGTAGCGACCCTTGTAGCGCGCCACCACCTCGGCCGGCGCCTGCAACGGCCAGTGCGGCGCGGAGAACGGCAGGTAGGCGAAGAACGGCCGGCTCTGGTCGCGCTCCTTGAGGTACTGCAGCAACTTGTCGCCGAAGGCGTCGGAGGAATAGAAGCCCTCGGGTAGCGCTTCGACGAAGGTGTCGTCCTCGATGTACAGCGCCGGGGTCGACTTGAGCAGGCCGGGGGTGTGTTCGTCGTAGGTGGGTTCGAAGCCATAGTGGTTGGCCGCGCCCGGCAGCAGCGCGAACGAACGTTCGAAGCCACGCGCATGTGGCGCCAGCTCGGCCTTCAGGCCCAGGTGCCACTTGCCGCTCATCAGCGTCTGGTAGCCGGCCTCGCGCAGCAGTTCGGGCAGCGCCACCACGCGGTCGTTGAGGTAGCCCTCGTAGCCCGGCTTGCCGATCAGCTCCGGGGTCAGCGCCTCGGCCATGGTGCCGATGCCGGCGATGTGGTGGTCGGTACCGGTCAGCAGCATCGAGCGGGTCGGAGAGCAGGTGGGCGCGGTGTGGAAGTCGGTAAGGCGCAGGCCGGCAGTGGCCAGGGCATCCAGGTGCGGCGTGGCAATTTCGCCGCCGAAGGCACCCAGGTCGGAAAAGCCCAGGTCGTCGGCAACGATGATCAGGAAGTTGGGGCGTTGGCTCATGGTCGGCACTCAGCAGGCAAGGTAGGTCAGGGGCAGGTCGCGGATCTGCTCTACGGCGGGCGGCAGGTAGCGCTCATCGTGGGTCAGCTCGTGCAGCAGGGTTTCGCGCAGGCGGTGGAACGCCAGGCTGGCGCGCTGGCGCGGGTGCGGCAGGTCGACCTCGACGATGCGCTTGATCCGCCCCGGGCGCGGTTCGAGCACCACCACGCGGTCGGCCAGGAATATCGCTTCCTCGACATCGTGGGTTACCAGCAGGGTGGTGATGCGCGCCCGTTCGCGAATGGCCAGCAGTTCGTCCTGCATCTGCTGGCGGGTAAGGGCGTCGAGGGCGCCGAAGGGTTCGTCCAGCAGCAGGATGCGCGGGCTGGCCACCAGCCCGCGGGCAATCGCCACGCGCTGGGCCATGCCGCCCGAGAGCTGGTGCGGGTAGGCCTGGGCAAAGTCTTCGAGGCCCACCAGGCTGATGAAGTCGGCCACCCGCCGGGCGCGCCGGGTGCGCTCCAGGCCCTCGTTGACCAGGCCCAGGTCGATGTTCTCGGCCACCGTCAGCCAGGGGAACAGGCGGTGCTCCTGGAACACGATGCCGCGTTCGCTGCCGATGCCGTGCACCGGCTGGCCGTCGATCAGGATCTGCCCCTGGTACTCGGCGTCCAGGCCCACCAGCAGGCGCAGCAGGGTGGACTTGCCGCAGCCGCTGGCGCCGACGATGGCGACGAATTCGCCGTCGGCGATCTGCAGGTTGAAATCGCGGATCGCTTCCAGTTCGCCGTCGGCCACGCTGAAGCGCTTGCCGACCTGGTTGAAGCTGACCCGTGGGTGAGCGAGTGCGTTCATGCCCGTCTCCAGCGCGTGGCGCGCAGTTCGATGTGTTGTCCGACGGCGCCGAGCAGGGCGCCGGTGAGGCCGACCAGCAGCATGCCGGCCATGATCAGGTCCATGCGCAGCAGTTGCTGGGCGCCGATCATCAGGCTGCCGATGCCGCCGCCGGACGGCATGAAGTACTCGGCGCCGATGGTGCCCAGCCAGGCGTAGATCAGGCCGACCCGCAACCCGGCGAAGATGCCCGGCGCGGCGCCTGGTAGCACCAGCCTGCGCAGGCGCTGGGCACCGCTCAGGCGCAGCACGCGGGCGGCTTCGTCGAGCTGCGCAGGCAGGCTGGCAACCGCGCGCTGGGTGGCGATGAACAGCGGGAAGAATGCCGCCAGGCCGACGAATACCCATTTGGCCAGTTCGCCCAGGCCGAACCAGGCGGTCAGCAGCGGCACCCAGGCGAAGATCGCGATCTGGCGCAGCCCGGCCAGGCTCGGGCCCAGCAGGCGCTCGGCGCGGCGCGACAGGCCCAGCAGCAGGCCGAAGGCAAAGCCCAGGCTGCCGCCCAGCAGCAGGCCGCCCAGCGCTCGCCCGACGCTGACGGCCAGCGCGCCGCTCAAGGTGCCGTCGAGCACGCCGGCCCAGGTGCTGTGCACCACCTCCAGCGGCGCCACCAGAATGTTCGCATCGACCCAACCGTACTGGCTTGCCAGTTGCCACAGCACCAGCAGCGCCAGCGGCAGGCCTAGGGCATGCAGGCGCTGCCAGCCACGCAGCGGGCGCACCCGCAGTTGTGCGGTGGCCGGATGCGGCCAGTGCAGCAGGCGCCGGTCGAGCCAGCCCAGGCCGCGGTCCATCAGCAGCCCGAGCACGCCGATCACGGCGATGCACACGAACACGATGTCGAGCATGAACAGTTGCCGTGCCCACACCATCAGGTAGCCCAGGCCTTCGCTGGAGGCCAGCAGCTCGACCGCCAGCAGCGAGGTCCAGCCGGCCGCCAGGGCCAGGCGCACACCGGCCAGAAACGCCGGCAGCGCAGCGGGCAGGATCAGCCGGCGAACCAGCAGGTGCGTGGGCAGGCGCAGTACCGCCGCCGCTTCGCGCAGGCGCGGCTGGGCATCGCGCACGCCCACCAGGGTGTGCAGGGTCACCGGCACGATCACCGCCTTGACCAGCACCACCAGCTTGAGCACTTCGCCGATGCCGAACAGCACCATGAACAGCGGCACCCAGGCCAGCGTGGGGATCTGCGCCAGGGCGTTGAAAGTCGGCAGTACCAGGCGTTCGGCGCGCTGGCTGAAGCCCAGCCAGGCGCCGAGCACCGCACCGGCCCCGACCCCGACCACCAGCCCCAGCAGCAGGCGTTGCAGGCTGATGGCCAGGTGCGCCCACACCTCGCCGCGACCCAGTTCCACGGCGCTGTCCCATACCAGCGCAGGCGGTGGCAGTATCTGCTCGCTCATCCAGTGGTTGCGGCTGGCCAGCCACCACACCGCCGCCAGCAGCAGGGGCAGATACCAGGCTTGCAGGCGCTGCCAGGGCAGGCTGCGCAGACGCGGCAGGCCAGGGGCGGGGGCCAGTGAGGAGAGGGCGGTACGGGTCATGCAGGCCTCGCTATTTGTATATTTCTTATGGGTATATGCAGAAGAAATTACATTCGATTGAGCGATAAGAACTGCATTTAAAGCCGCTGACTCGCCGCGCAGCCAATGCATTCGAAGCATATTTTGGTTGTGTGCAATGCATACCCCGCAGGGCCGGGCCTGACAGGGCTTATATGTAATATGGTTATTAAAATGTAATTTAATAGTATTTAAAGATTGGCATCCGCTATGGGTAGCGTGGCCGCACCATTACAAGGAGCTGTGTGCCATGAACCTGTCGATCAATCGTGTTTTCAGCCTGTTCGCCACCCCCGCACTGGCCGCCGTGATCGGCTGGATGCCGACACTGGCGCAGGGCGCCGAGCTCAAGCAGATCCGCATCGCGGTGCCCGACCTGAGTGCCGGCACCCAGCATTCGGGCGGTGGTATCACCGACGTGCTGCAACAGCAACAGCTGCTGGAGAAAGCCTTCGCCGCCGACGGCATCAGCATCCAGTGGAACTACTTCAAGGGTGCGGGGCCGGTCATCAACGAGGCGTTCGCCAATGGCCAGGTGGACTTCGCCTACCTGGGCGACCTGGCGGCGATCATCGGCAAGGCCAATGGCGTCGACACCCGCCTGGTGGCCGCCACCGCGCGCGGGGTCAAACACTACCTTGGGGTGGTGCCGGGCAGCGGCATCAAGACCCTGCAGGACCTCAAGGGCAAGCGCGTGGCGGTGTTCCGTGGCACCGCCACGCAGCTTTCGTTCGATGCCGCGCTGGCCAGCCAGGGCCTGAGCGAGAAGGACCTCAAGGTCATCAACCTGGATTTCAGCGCGGCTATCGCCGCCCTGGCGGCCAGGCAGATCGACGCCACCTGGGGCTCCACCGGCATCAGTGCGCTGGCCGATCGCGGCCTGGCCGAACTGCCGCTCAATACCCGCGATCTGGGCGGGGCGGGCAATGTGCAGGCGGTGCTGGTGGCCGCCGGTGCCTTCGTCGATGCGTACCCGGCAGTGGTCGAGAAGTTCGTCGCCGCGCAGCAGCCGGCGGTGCAATGGCTGACCGACGATGCCAACAAAGACGCCTACATCCAGCTGGTGTCGGAGCGTGCCAGCTACCCGCCGGCGATCCTGCAGCGTGACCTCAGCCAGGAGCGCCTGAGCGCGGTGTTCGACTCGACCCTGGACCCCGACTTTCTCGCCCGCCTGCAAGCCTCGGTGGACCTCGCCGCGCAGCAGCGCCTGATTCGCAAACCGTTCAAGGTCGACCAGTGGCTGGCGCCGCAGGCTACCCGACCAGCGCCTGTGGCGCAGGCTGGCGGTCAAGGTTGATCAGGGTCTCGATCATCGCCCGCGCCGCAGGGGACAGGCGGTAGCCGCTGCGGCTGACGATGCCGCAGCGGGCATTGAAGCTGTCGAGGTTGGCCGGCAGGTTGCGCCAGTGCAGGCGCACCAGTTCGCCGGCCTGCACCGCCGCGCCGTAGGCCTCTTCGCTGCCGATGCCGATGGCATTGGTGCCGAGCACGATCTTGAGCAGGGTGGGTTGATGCTCGCTCTGGATCTGCGGCGAAAAGTCGGTCTTGCCGCTGAGGTTGGCCAGCAGCTTGCGCACCCCCGGCGGAATCAGCGAACAGGCCAGCGGGTAGTCGAACATGTCGTTGGTCGACAGGCTGTCCTTGGCCAGCAGCGGGTGCCCGGGGCGGCAGAAGAACAGGCCGCGGCGCGGGGTCAGGGCCAGGGTCTGGAAGTTGGGGTCGGCTTCGAAGTGGCGGATGTCGGCGACGAAGAACTCGATCTCTTCGCGGCTCAGCGCCCGGCTGAGCTTTTCCCAGTTTGAGACCTCGAAATGCGTGCGCACCTTGGGGTGGGCGTTGATGAACTGCGCCACCGCCTGCGGCACCAGGTTCACCGCCGGTGCAGGGCCGCAGCCAAAGCGCAGCTCGCCGGCATCGAGCTTGGTCATCTGCTGCACCTCGCTGCTCAGCTGCGCCGCGCCCTGCACCAGGCGCAGGGCGTGCTGCAGCACCACCTGGCCTTCGGGCGTGGGGCGCAGATCCTTGTTGGCGCGGTCCACCAGCACACAGCCGAACTCCTGCTCCAGGCCCTGGATGCTGCGGCTGAAGGCGGGCTGGGTGATGCCCATGGCGTCGGCGGCGCGCACGAAACTGCGGTGTTCGGTGAGGGCGATGAAGTAGCGCAGTTGGCGAAGATCCATATGCTTTTCCGGCATTCCAAAAATAGGGCGAAGGTATTTGCCGCCCCGGGAGTCTGGGTTTTAAATGCAAGCTCTTATTCCGTCAATGAAGCACTTGCATATCTGTTAGAGCTTATTTGCATATAGATAGTGCCAGAGTTTCATCGGCACTTACCGTGACGCAACCGATGAGGGACGAACCATGAGCAACGCCGCATTTGCCGCAGCACCTGTCAGCCATGCGCTGGAGATTCATCCGGTGGCCGGGCGCATCGGTGCCGAAATTCGTGGGGTGACACTGGGCGCCGACCTGGCCCCGGCGGTGGTGGAGGCGATCCAGGCCGCGCTGGTGCAGCACAAGGTGATCTTCTTCAGGGGCCAGACGCAGCTGGACGACCAGACCCAGGAAGCCTTCGCGCACCTGCTGGGCGAGCCCATCGCGCACCCGACCGTGCCGGTGCGCGACGGCACCCGCTACCTGCTGGAACTCGATGGCGGGCAAGGGCGTCGGGCCAACTCCTGGCACACCGACGTGACCTTCGTCGAGGCGTACCCCAAGGCGTCGATCCTGCGTTCGGTGGTGGCGCCGGCGTCGGGGGGCGATACGGTGTGGGCCAATACCGCCAGCGCGTACGACGACCTGTCACCGGCCTTGCAGGCGCTGGCCGAGCAGCTGTGGGCGGTGCACAGCAACGAGTACGACTATGCCGCGACCAAGCCGAACGTGAGCCTCGAGCAGTTGGAGAACTACCGCAAGGTGTTCACTTCGACGGTGTACGAGACCGAGCATCCGGTGGTGCGGGTGCACCCGGTGAGCGGTGAGAAGCACCTGCTGCTGGGGCATTTCGTGAAGCGCATCAAGGGCTATTCGAAGGCCGATTCGGATCACCTGTTCAACCTGCTGCAGAGCCATGTGACGCGCCTGGAGAACACCGTGCGCTGGCGCTGGCAGGCCGGGGACGTGGCGATCTGGGACAACCGCGCGACCCAGCATTATGCGGTGGATGACTACGGTACTCAGGGGCGCGTGGTACGCCGGGTGACGCTGCAGGGGGATGTGCCGGTGGGGGTGCAGGGGCAGCGTAGCCGCACCATCAAGGGGCAGGATGTGGGCTGATGGGGCTGGCCTCATTGCGGGTCAAGCCCGTTCCCACAGGAGTTCGGTGATCCTTGTGGGAGCGGGCTTGACCCGCGATGGGCTGCAACGCAGGCCCGAAGGTCAGAGAAAGCTGATCGGGTAGCTGACGATCAGGCGGTTCTCGTCGAATGCATTGGTGCTGAAGTCGCGGCGCATGGTCGAGTTGCGCCATTTGAACGACAGGTTCTTCAGGCTGCCGGACTGGATCACGTACGCCAGCTCCGATTCCCGCGCCCATTCCTTGCCGTTGCTGACCACGGCGGTGTGCACGTTGTCGCCCTTGATGTAGCGGTTCATCAGGGTCAGCCCCGGCACGCCAAGCCCGGCGAAGTTGAAGTCGTGACGCAGCTGCCAGGAGCGCTCCTTGGCATTGTCGAAGCTGGCGTTGTAGCTGTCGTTGGCCAGGGTGCCGCCACTGGTGCCGTTGACCCGCATCCACAGGTCGTCGCCGCTGACTTTCTGCAGCCCCACGTAGAAGGTGTTGCTGCCATAGCGTGCCGAAAGCAGCGCCGAGGCGGTGCGGTTGTCGAGCTTGCCGGCACGCTCGGCGCCGTCTTCCTTGCCAATGAAGTAGCCCAGGTTGGCGCCCAGTGTCCAGTCGCCCAGCGGCTGGCTGTGCACCAGGTTGATGTATTGCTGGTTGTAGATGTCCTTGAGCTGGGCGTTCCACACCCCGACCAGGGTGCGCTTGTCGTTGAAGGTGTACTCGCCACCGGCAAAGTTGAAGCGGTCGGAGGTGATACCGGCGCGGCCGTTCATGGACATGTCGTCCATGCTCGCGTCGTTGCGCGGGCTGTTGCCGCGAAATTGCCCGGCATACAGGGTCAGGCCGTCGATTTCCTGGGAGGTCAGCTGGCCGCCGCGAAAGGTCTGCGGCAGCGAGCGGCCGTCGTCCGAACGCAGGATCGGCAGTACCGGCATCCATTCGCCGACCTTCAGCTCGGTCTTCGAGACCTTGGCCTTGAGCGCCACGCCCAGGCGTCCGAAGTCATCGGCCGGGCGGCCGTCATCGTGTACCGGCAACAGGTGCGTGCCGGCGGTACCCTTGCCGCCGTCGAGCTTGACCGAGTACAGGCCCAGCACGTCGACGCCGAAGCCGACGGTGCCCTGGGTGAAGCCGGACTTGGCGTCGAGGATGAAACTCTGGGTCCATTCCTCGCCCTTGCCCTGGGGGTTGGCCGGGTCGACGAAGTTGCGGTTGATGTAGAAGTTGCGCAGGTTGAGGCCAACCTTGGCGTCTTCGACAAAGCCCCCTTCGTCGGCCAGGGCGGGCAGGGCGCAGCTCATGGCAAGCAGGCCGGGGAACAGGTGACGTGCGGGCTGGAAAGTGTTCATCGTTAGGGCGTCTCTTGTTTTTATGTTGGGGCGATGGCGGATGGATGGTGCTGTGGCAGGCAGGAGGGAATCAATTCGTTACAGGCGGAATTGGGCGATAACCGAACACTAACTGTCTGGTTACTTTTGGTGGGGGCAGGCTTGCAGGCACAAAAAAGCCCACCGCGAAGGGTGGGCTGTTGTGTCGCCACGCTATCGAATCAACCCTTGGGCGACTCGATCGACGCTTGCTGGCGGGCATCACCGGTGCGCTCGTACCAGCCGCCACCCAGGGCCTTGTACAGGTTGACCTCGCTGACCAGCTGCGACAGCCGGTCGCTGATCAGGGCCTGTTGGGCACTGAACAGGTTGCGCTGGGCATCCAGGAACGTCAGGTTGCTGTCGATACCGATACGGTAGCGACGCTCGGCGAGGCGGTAGTAGTCCTGGTTGGCTTCGACCAGATCACGCTGGGCCTGCAACTGCTCGTTGAAGGTCTGGCGCGCCGCCAGCCCATCGGAGACTTCCTGGAAGGCAGTCTGGATGGTCTTTTCGTACTTGGCGACGTTGATGTCCTTCTGGATCTTCGAGTAGTCCAGGCTTGCACGCAGGCTGCCGGCGTTGAAGATCGGCAGGTTGATCTGCGGCTGGAACAGCCAGGTGCCCGAGCCGCCCTTGAACAGCCCGCCCATGTCGGGGCTCAGGGTCCCGGCGTTGGCGGTCAGGCTGATGCTCGGGAAGAACGCTGCGCGCGCCGCGCCAATGTTGGCGTTGGCGGCCTTGAGCAGGTGCTCGGCCTCCTGGATGTCGGGACGACGCTGCAGCACGTCCGACGGCAGGCCGGCCGGCACGTCGGCCAGCAGGTCGCTGTCGAGTTTCATGCCGTTGGGCAGGTTCGCCGGCACGCCGGTGCCGACCAGCACGGCCAGGCTGTTCAGGTCCTGCGCCACCAGGCGCTGGTACTGGGCCAGCTTGACCCGTGCGCCCTCGACCGAGGTACGCGCCTGGCTCAGGTCCAGGGCCGAGGCCACGCCGACTTCGCTGCTGCGACGGGTCAGGGCATAGCTCTGTTCGTAGGTCTTGAGCGTGTCTTCGGTGAGCGTCAGCAGCTCCTTGTCGGCCTGCCAGGTGAAGTAGGCGTTGGCCACGCTGGCCACCAGGCTGATCTGCGTGGAACGACGCGCCTGTTCACTCGACAGGTAGGTTTCCAGGGCCTGCTCGCTGAGGCTGCGCACCCGACCGAACAGGTCGAGTTCGTAGGCACTCACGCCCAGGGTGGCCGAGTACTGGCTGTTGATGCTCGACTCGCCGGTCTGCGAAACGTTGGCCGGCACCCGCTGGCGGCTGCCGCTGCCGGTGGCCGAGACCGCCGGGAACAGATCGGCCCGCTGGATGCGGTACTGCGCCCGGTAGGCATCGATGTTGAGCGCGGCGACCCGCAGGTCGCGGTTGTTGACCAGCGAGGTCTGGATCAGTTGCTGCAGCGCCGGGTCATGGAAGAACTGGCGCCAGCCCTGTTCGGCCGCAGCCACGTCGGCCGACTGGGTCGGCGAGTAGGCCGGCCCTTGCGGCCACTGGGCCGCCACCGGCGACTCGGGGGTCTGGTAATCAGGGATCAGCGAGCAGCCACCGAGAATGAAGGCGGTGACTGCCAGGGACAACAGGGACTTACTCATTGCCCGGCCTCATAGCGTGGGGTTTCAGGTTTGGCGTCCTCTTCTTCGGGCTTCTTGCTACCGAACAGCGACGACACGCTTACGAAGAACAGTGGTACCCAGAAGATCGCCAGTACCGTTGCGGTGATCATGCCGCCGATCACACCGGTACCGATGGCGTGCTGGCTGCCGGAGCCTGCGCCGGTGGCGATGGTCAGCGGCACCACGCCCAGGATGAATGCCAGCGAGGTCATGATGATCGGACGCAGACGCATGCGGCACGCCTCGATCGCCGCATCGACCAGGCTGCGGCCCTGTTCGTGCAGTTCCTTGGCGAACTCGACGATCAGGATCGCGTTCTTCGCCGCCAGGCCGATGGTGGTCAGCAGCCCCACCAGGAAGTACACGTCGTTGGACAGCCCGCGCATGCTGGCCGCCATCAGTGCACCGATGATACCCAGCGGCACCACCAGCACTACCGCGATCGGGATCGACCAGCTCTCGTACAGTGCCGCCAGGCACAGGAACACCATCAGCAGCGACAGCGCGAACAGTGCCGGCATCTGCGAGCCCGACAGCTTTTCTTCGTACGACATGCCGGTCCAGGCGAAGCCGACACCGGCTGGCAGTTGCGCCGCCAGGCGCTCGACCTCGGCCATGGCCTCACCGGTACTGTAGCCAGGGGCTGGCGCACCGAGTACTTCCATTGCCTCGACACCGTTGTAACGCGACAGCTTGGGTGCACCGTAGCTCCACTCGCCGCTGGCGAAGGAAGAGAACGGCACCATCTCGCCGGCGGCGTTGCGCACGTACCACTTCTGCAGGTCTTCAGGGCTCATGCGCGAATCGGCAGTGCCTTGCAGGTAGACCTTCTTGACCCGACCACGGTCGATGAAGTCGTTCACATAGCTGGCACCCAGGGCGATCGACAGGGTGTTGTTGATATCGGCGATGGTCACGCCCAGGGCACTGGCGCGTTCGTCGTCGATGGTCAGCTGGTATTGCGGCTCATCGTTCAGGCCGTTCGGACGTACCTGGGTGAGGATCTTGCTCTGCGCGGCCATGCCCAGGAACTGGTTGCGCGCTTCCATCAGCTTGTCGTGGCCGACGCCGGCGCGGTCCTGCAGGAACACGTCGAAACCGGTGGCGTTACCCAACTCCAGTACGGCCGGCGGGGCGAAGGCGAACACCATCGCGTCGCGGAAGCTGAAGAAGTGCTGTTGGGCACGGGTTGCCAGGTTGAACACGCTGTTTTCGGCAGAACGTTCACCCCACGGCTTGAGCATGATGAAGGCCATGCCCGAGCTCTGGCCGCGGCCGGCGAAGTTGAAGCCGTTCACGGTGAACACCGAGGCCACCGTGTCGGACTCCTTGTCCAGCAGGTAGGCGCGCATTTCGTCGACCACCGCCTGGGTGCGCTCGGCACTGGAACCGGCCGGGGTCTGCACCTGGGCGAACAGTACGCCCTGGTCTTCCTCGGGCAGGAACGCGGTAGGGATACGCATGAACAGCCACACCATGCCCACCACGATCAGGATGTAGGCCAGGAAGTACGGGGCCTTGTGACGCAGGATGTTGCCCACGCCGCGCTCGTAGCTCTGCACGCTGCGGTCGAAGTTGCGGTTGAACCAGCCGAAGAAGCCACGCTTGGCGGTATGGTGCTCGCCTTTCTTGACCGGCTTGAGCATGGTGGCGCACAGCGCCGGGGTGAAGATCAGCGCGACCAGCACCGACAGGCCCATGGCCGACACGATGGTGATCGAGAACTGCCGGTAGATCACGCCCGTGGAGCCGCCGAAGAACGCCATCGGCAGCAGTACCGCCGACAGTACCAGGGCGATACCGACCAGGGCGCCCTGGATCTGGCCCATGGACTTCTTGGTCGCCTCCTTGGGTGACAACCCCTCTTCGGACATCACCCGCTCGACGTTTTCCACCACCACGATGGCGTCGTCCACCAGCAGGCCGATGGCCAGGACCATGGCGAACATGGTCAGGGTGTTGATGCTGAAGCCTGCCGCGGCAAGGATGCCGAAGGTGCCGAGCAATACCACCGGTACGGTCATGGTGGTGATCACGGTGGCGCGGAAGTTCTGCAGGAACAGGTACATCACCAGGAACACCAGCACGATCGCCTCGATCAGGGTGTGGATCACCCCACTGATCGATTCGGTGACCACAGGCGTGGTGTCATACGGGAACACCGCCTTCATGCCAGGCGGGAAGAACGGCTCCAGCTCGGCGATGGTGTTGCGCAGTGCCTTGGCGGTGTCCAGGGCGTTGGCCCCGGTTGCCAGCTTGATCGCAAGGCCGGAGGCCGGCTTGCCATTGAACTGTGCGCTGACGCTGTAGTTCTCGCCCCCCAGGCTGACGTCGGCGACATCGCCCAGGCGGACCTGGGAGCCGTCGCGGTTGACCTTGAGCAGGATCTTCTCGAACTGCTCGGCGGTCTGCAGGCGGGTCTTGCCGATGATGGTGGCGTTGAGCTGCGTGCCGGGCAGGGCAGGCAGGCCGCCCAGCTGACCGGAGGACACCTGCACGTTCTGCGCGGCCACGGCGGTCTTGACGTCCACCGGGGTCAGCTGGAACTTGTTCAGCTTGGCCGGATCGAGCCAGATACGCATGGCGTACTGGGCACCGAACACCTGGAAGTCACCCACACCGGCGGTACGCGAGATCGGGTCCTGCATGTTGGAGACGATGTAGTTCGACAGGTCGTCCTTGGTCATGCTGCCGTCTTCGGACACCAGGCCGATCACCAGCAGGAAGTTCTTCACTGCCTTGGTCACGCGGATACCCTGCTGCTGCACTTCTTGCGGCAACAGCGGGGTGGCCAGGTTCAGCTTGTTCTGCACCTGGACCTGCGCGGTATCAGGGTTGGTACCCTGCTCGAAGGTGGCGGTAATGGTCATGCTGCCGTCCGAGTTGCTCTCGGACTGCACATAACGCAGGTTGTCGATACCGTTGAGCTGCTGCTCGATCACCTGGACCACGGTGTCCTGCACGGTCTGCGCCGAGGCGCCCGGGTAGGTCACGGCGATGGCGATGGCCGGCGGCGCGATGCTCGGGTACTGGTTGATCGGCAACTTGACGATCGACAAGGCCCCGACCAGCATGATCACCAGGGCGATTACCCAGGCAAAGATGGGGCGATCGATAAAGAATCTCGACATGGTTTATTCCCCTTTGGCCCCTGCTGACGCTGCATTGGCCTGGGACGGTTGGGCAGGCTTGACGTTGGTGGCTTCGCTGACCTTGACCTCGACGCCCGGCTTGACGAACTGCAGGCCTTCGGTGATCAGACGGTCGCCCGGCTTCAGGCCTTCCTCGATCAGCCAGTCGCTGCCAACGGTACGGCTGGCCTTGAGCTGGCGCAGTTCGACCTTGTTGTCCTTGTCCACGATCAACGCGGTGGGCTGGCCCTTGAGGTCACGGGTCACGCCTTGTTGCGGGGCGAGGATCGCGTTGGCGTTCACGCCGGCGGCCAGGCGTGCATGCACGAACATCCCTGGCAGCAGGTTGTGCTCGGGGTTGGGGAACACGGCGCGCAGGGTTACCGAGCCGGTGGTCTGGTCGACCGAGACTTCGGAGAACTCCAGGCGGCCTTCGTGGGTGTAGGTGGTGCCGTCTTCCAGGTTCAGCGAGACCTTGGCGGCGTTGGCCCCGGCCTTCTGCAGTTGCCCGCTTTCGAGCTCGCGGCGCAGCTTGAGCAGCTCGGCCGAAGACTGGGTGACGTCGACGTAGATCGGGTCCAGCTGCTGGATCACCGCCATGGCATCGGCCTGGCCGTTGTTGACCAGTGCACCTTCGGTGAACATCGAGCGTCCGATACGGCCGCTCAGTGGCGCCAGCACCTTGGTGTAGCGCAGGTCGATCTGTGCGCTGCGCAGCGAGGCTTCAGCCTGCAAACGTTTGGCTTGTGCGTCGTCGTATTCCTGACGGCTCACCGCCTGCTCGGCCACCAGTTGCTTGTAGCGGTCCGACAGCGAGCGGGTCGATTGCAGGTTGGCCTGGGCGCTGGCCAGGGTCGCCTCGTACACCGACGGGTCGATCTGGTACAGCTGCTGGCCTTCCTTGACCTCGCTGCCTTCCTTGAACAGACGCTTGAGAATGATGCCGTTGACCTGTGGACGCACTTCGGCCACGCGGTAGGCGATGGTGCGCCCCGGCAGGTCGGAAGTCAGGGTATAGGCCTGGGATTGGAGGGTCACGACGCCGACCTGAGGAGCTTGCGCCGCAGGCGCCGCTTCTTCCTTTTTACAGCCGCTGAGCAGTGTTGCCAGGGCGACGGCGGAAACCAGAGCGGAAACAGCTGGCTTGAATTGCATGAAGATCCTCGGGTCGAAAGAGCTGAAGACGCTCAAGAGTAATGGAAACGGGATGAAGGGAAAATTAATTCCGGGTGGATAAGTAGGATGCTAAGGAATATACTTACATTCATGCTTGTTTGTAAATACCCGTGGCGCACCTTGTCGAGGTGACCACAGGCTTGATTAAGACACCCGGTAGAGGGCCCGACAGTGGCCATACCGGCTCAGAACCCGGACGCCCGCAGCGCGCGTCCGGCTCCTTGATGAGGTTGTACTGCCATGGTCCGTCGCACCAAAGAGGAAGCTCAGGAAACCCGCCAACAGATACTCGAGGCCGCCGAAAAAGCTTTCCATGCCCGTGGGGTGGCGCGTACCACCCTGGCGGATATCGCCAAGCTGGCCGGGGTGACCCGGGGTGCCATCTACTGGCACTTTCAGGACAAGGGCGAACTGGTGCAGGCCCTGCTCGACAGCCTGCGTGAGCCGATCGAGGCGCTGGCCCAGGCCGGCGAGAGCGAAGACGAGCCGGACCCGCTGGGCTGCATGCGCAAGTTGCTGATTCAACTGATGCAGCAGATGCTGCACGAGCCGCGTACCCGGCGCATCAATGAGATCCTGCATCATAAGTGTGAATTCACCGATGACATGTGTGAGATCCGTCAGCAGCGCCAGGCCACGACCCGCGACTGCTACGAGCGTATAGCGCTGACGTTGACCAATGCAGTCAGGCGTGGGCAATTGCCTGCGGACATGGACCCGCAGCGTGCCGCTATTGCAATATTCGCTTACATCGACGGCATCATTGGCAGCTGGCTGCTGCTGCCGGACAGTTTCGATATTGCCGGGGATGCCGAGCGGTGGGTGGATACCGGGCTGGATATGCTGCGCTTGAGCCCGTCGCTGCGCAATTGAGCATTTGTGAGCATTTGTGAAGGTTGGCATAGGACGTTTCCCTGTCGTGCCCCGTGCCCGGTCAACAAAAAACACCGGCGCTGCTTGGAACGGTAGTCGGTGACCGGGTAGTCTGCCCCCAAGGACCATCAACTTTTCATAGAGCCCTGGCATGAGTGCGCACAACCCGACCCTCAAAGGTGCCGAGCAGCCGCTCAAGGCAATCGCCCTGATGTGCATGGCGGTGCTGTTGTTCGCCAGCCACGATGCCCTGTCCAAATACCTTTCCGGCTTCTATGCCATCGTCATGGTGGTGTGGGCGCGCTATGTGGTGCACACCCTGCTGATGCTGGTGGTGTTCGTGCCGCGCAGCGGCTTCTCGGCGGTGGTGCGTACACGCCGCCCCGGTCTGCAACTGGCCAGGGCGCTGTGCCTGATCGGTACCAGCCTGTTCTTCACCACCGGCCTGCGTTACATCCCCCTGGCCGAAGCCACCGCCGTGAACTTTCTTGCGCCTCTGCTGGTAACCGCATTGTCGGTACCGCTGCTGGGTGAGCGGGTCAGCCGCGCCCAGTGGCTGGCGGTGCTGGCCGGGTTTGTCGGCGTGCTGATCGTGGTGCGCCCGGGCGGGGCGCTGTTCACCCCCGCAATCCTGCTGCCGTTGTGTTCGGCCTTCTGCTTTGGCTGCTACCAGTTGCTCACGCGCAAGCTCAGCGGCATCGACAGTCCGACCACCAGCAACTTTCTCACCGGCATCTTCAACAGCCTGATCATGACCGCGCTGGTGCCATTCTTCTGGAGCATGCCGACCCTGGGGCATGGCCTGTTCATGATCGGCCTGGGCACCTGCGGGATGCTCGGGCACATGCTGCTGACCCAGGCCTTCCGGCACGCCGCGCCGGCCATGCTGGCGCCCTTCAGCTACGGGCAGATCCTGTTCGCCGGCCTGTACGGCTACCTCATTTTCAATCACACCCCGGACGCCTACGGCGTGGTCGGCATTGCGGTCATTTGCCTGAGCGGCCTGGCGGTGGCCTGGGCGCAGCGGCGCAACTGACTACTGCCGGCCGCGCAGCTCGCGGTTGGGCAATGCCAGCGCCGCCGACAGCCCCAGCAGGGAGACGGCGGCGCTACCCAGCAACAGGTTGCGAAAGGTCTGCAGCAACTGCGCCTGCACCGCCGCACTGGCCTGGCCGTCCTTGAGGCTGCCGATCAACGCCTCGCCGGCCAGGCTGAAGCCGCTGTCGTGCAGCAGGCTGAGCAGCAGTGCCGACATGCAGGCCACGCCCATCGCCCCGCCCAGCGAGCGGAACAGGTTGGTGGTGCTGGTCGCCACGCCGATGTCCCGCGGCTCCACTGCGCTCTGGGTTGCCACCAGCGAGGTGGGGAACTGCAGGCCCGAGGCGATGCCGGTCAGCAGCATGAACGCGCCACTGAGCAGCACGCCGTCGATCGGGCTCAGGGCCATGCCGATGATCGCCACCGGCATCAACAGTGCACCGCCCAGAATCTGCGGCTTGTAGCGCCCGGTCAGGCTGGTCAGGCGGCCGCCGCAATAGGCGCCGATCGGCAGGCCCATGGCCAGGGGCAGCAGGTGCAGGGCGGCGCTGTCGGCGCCCGCCCCGGTGATGCTCTGAAAGCGCAGCGGCATCAGCATGGTCAGCGAGATGGCCTGGAAACTGGTGAAGAAGATCGTGCACCAGCACAGCACTGCCACCCGGTTGCCGAACAGCTGCAACGGCAGCAGTGGCTCGACGGCGCGGCGTTCGTGCAGCACGAATACGCCCAGCCCGAACAGGGCTGCCAGCAGCAGGCCGGCAACCGGGCCGGACCCGATGGGCTGGCCCTGGCCGATCAGGGTGATGCCCAGCAGCAGGGCCGTCAGGCCCAAGATCAACAGCACCGCGCCGGGGTAGTCCACCTGCGCCTTGCGTTGCGGCGTGGCCAGCCCGCGCAGGGTACGCTCGGTGACCCACCAGGCGGTCAGCCCCAGCGGCAGGTTCAGCCAGAACACCCAGCGCCACGACAGGTACTCGGTCAGCAGCCCGCCCAGCACCGGGCCGGCGACGCTGGCCAGGGCATACATGCTGCTGAAATAACCCTGGTAGCGACCGCGCTCGCGGGGCGGCACGAAGTCGCCGATGATCGCCTGGCTGACCGACACCATGCCGCCCGCGCCGATGCCCTGCAGTACCCGCGCCAGCACCAGTTGCTCCATGTTCTGTGCCAGCGCGCAGAACAGCGAGGCCAGGGTGAAAAGCCCGGTACCGGTCAGGATCATGCGCCGCCGGCCGTACAGGTCGCCGAGCTTGCCGTAGATCGGCACCGCCACGGTCATGGCCACCATGTAGCCGGAAATTACCCAGGCCAGCAGGGTCACGTCGTTGAATTGCGCGGAGATCGCCGGCATCGAGACCGCGACGATGGTCTGGTCCAGCGCGCCGAGGAAGATCGCCAGCATCAGCGCGACGAGCACGCTGCGCAGGGCGGGTTGCGGAGTGTTCAATTGCGTCACGGGGCAGCTCTGGGCAAGTGGGACCGGGTGCTGCCCAGTGTACTCGATAGCCTGCTAAGCGTCTTCGATGGGCTCGTAGGGCAGGCCCACGTAGTTTTCTGCCAGGGTCCTGCGCCCGGCCTCGGAGCCCACGAAGTAGTCCAGCTCGGTGTGCTGGATACGCTGGCTGAAGGCGTCGCTGTCGGGGAAGCGGTGCAGCATCGAGGTCATCCACCACGAGAAGCGTTCGGCCTTCCAGATGCGCCGCAGGCAGATCGCCGAGTAGCGTTCCAGCAGGTCGGTGCGGCCTTCGGCGTAGACCTTGCGCAGGATGTTGTACAGCGTGCTGACGTCGCTGGCGGCCAGGTTCAGGCCCTTGGCCCCGGTGGGTGGCACGATGTGCGCGGCGTCGCCGACCAGGAACAGGCGCCCGTACTGCATCGGCTCCACCACGAAGCTGCGCAGCGGGGCGATGCTTTTCTCGATCGACGGGCCGGTGACCAGGCGCTCGGCCAAATCGTCGGGCAGGCGCGACTTGAGTTCCTCCCAGAAGCGCTCATCCGACCAGTCCTCGACCTTCTCTTCGGCCGGCACCTGCACGTAGTAGCGGGTGCGGGTGGGCGAGCGCATGCTGCACAGGGCGAAGCCGCGTTCGTGGCGCGCGTACACCAGCTCGTCGCTGACCGGCGGGGTATCGGCCAGGATGCCCAGCCAGCCGAACGGGTAGACCCGCTCGAACACCTGCAGCGCCTCGCTTGGAATCGACTGGCGTGCCACCCCGTGATAACCGTCGCAGCCGGCAATGTAGTCGCAGTCCAGGCGATGCTGCTGGCCGTCCTTTTCGTAGGTGACGTAGGGCTGCCCAGTCTTCATGTCGTGCGGGCGCACGTTCTCGGCGTGGTAGACCGTGGTCGCACCGCTGTCGGCGCGGGCGGCCATCAGGTCGCGGGTGACTTCGGTCTGGCCGTAGATCATCACGCCCTGGCCGCCGGTCAGGCCCTTGAGGTCGATGTGCTCGCGGCGCCCGTCGAAGGCCAGCTCGAAGCCGGCATGGGGCAGCCCTTCGGCGTCCATGCGCTGACCGACCCCGGCTTCGCGCAGCAGCTCGACCATGCCCTGTTCGAGCACGCCGGCGCGGATACGCCCCAGTACATAGTCGGGGCCCTGGCGTTCGAGGATGACGTTGGAGATGCCGGCGTTGTGCAGCAACTGGCCGAGCAGCAGGCCGGACGGGCCCGCACCGATGATCGCGACTTGGGTTTTCATGGTTGTTGGACTTTTTATGATTGGAGTACCTGCATTTTTCGCTTGCCGGCTGGCCTTCTGAAGGGACAAACCGAGCACAAAGCGGTACTTTTCGCTAATGGGTGCGTTTATCGGACAGTGGTCGGGAAGCGAGGGTGTGATGAACAGGGTGTCGATTCCGGTATTCAAGCTGTACGGCGAGACGCTGGGCTGGCCGACGCCCGACCTGCTGCACAGCGAGTCGATCCCGGCGCGCAGCCGCCTGCACCAGTGGGAGATCGAGCCGCACCGGCATGCCGACCTGTGGCAGCTGCTGTTTCTGTACAGGGGCCAGGCCGAGATCGAGCTGGAGGGGCAGGTGTGTCGCCTGGAGCAGGCGGCGATCCAGGTGGTGCCGGCGCTGTGCGTGCACGGCTTTCGCTTTTCCGAAGACGTCGATGGTTATGTGGTGACCCTGGCGGCGCCGCTGGTGGAGGTGCTGCAGCGGCAACTGACGGGCGTGCCAGCCGCCCTGCAGCGCGGCGCCAGTTACCTGGCCGGGGCCGACGCCGATTACCTCAACAGCCTGTTCAGCACCCTGCAGGCCGAGTACCAGCAGGACCTGCCCGGGCGCGAGTTGCAGCTGCATTCGCTGATCAACCTGATGGTGGTGTGGGTCAGCCGCCAACAGTTGCGCCGCAGTGCCGGTGCCCAGGTGCCGGAACGTGGGCGCGAGTATCTGCAGCGTTTCAACGGGCTGGTGGAGCAGCAGTTTCGCCAGCAGCCGAGCGTGGAGCAGCTGGCGCATCAGGTGGGGGTGTCGGTGGCAACGCTCAATACCTTGTGCCGGGCATTGGCCGGGCAGTCGGCGCTGCAGATCGTGCACCAGCGCATCGTGCTGGAAGCCAAGCGCGACCTGATCTACACCAGCCTCACGATCAACCAGTTGGCTGACAGCCTGGGTTTTGCCGACCCGGCATACTTCTCGCGCTTCTTCCGGCGCATGACCGGCCTTTCGCCCCGCGACTTTCGTCGTCGAGAACCTTCGCTGGCTACCTGACCACGCTCAGTGTGCCGGCATGGGGCAGGCAGTGGGCGGAGCTGCAGCTGGACGCCGCATAGGGTTGCTGGCGCAGCAGCTCGACCCGATACGCCGCTGCCCCGTACACCCCGAGCACGGCAGTGATGGCCAACAGGGCAGCGCACTTTCTGGATTTCAGGGTCATGGCACCAACCTCCTGTATCCCGCACACAGATGCTTCTACAAGCATAGGCCAGCATTGCGCCAGGTGCCTGCCGGTCAGTCCAGGCCGTGGTCCCAGTGGGGCGGGTCGGTGAAGCGTGCCGCCAGAAAGTCGAGCATGCTGCGCAGGGTTGCGGGCATGTGCTTGCGCGAGGTGTACACCGCGTTCAGGCCCAGTTCGCGGGGCCTGGCCTCGGGCAGCAGGCGTACCAGCGTGCCGCTGCGCAGGGCTTGCCACACCAGGTAGGTGGGCAGCATGGCGATACCGGTGCCGGCCAGGGTGGCGCGCTCCAGGGTCAGGGCCTCGTTGGCGCTGATATTGCCTTGCACCGGCACCGACACCTGTTCGCCGTCGACCTCGAAATGCCAGAGGCTGTGGCCGAAGTACGAATGGGTCAGGCAGTTGTGCTGGCTCAGGTCCTGCACCTGGCGCGGTACGGGGTGCTCGCGCAGGTAGGCTGGCGAGGCGCACACCACCGAGCGGCACACACTCAGGCGGCGGGCGATGAGGTTGGGGTCCAGGTCGTTGCTGACGCGGATGGCCAGGTCGATGCGTTCGTCCACCAGGTTGACCGTGCGGTCGAGCATCTGCAGGTCGACCTTCACCAGCGGGTAGCGCTTGACGTAGTCCGCCACCGCTTCCACCAGTTGCGCATGCCCGAACGAGGTACTGACGCTGATGCGCAGTTCACCCCGCGGGGCGTCATCCGGGGCGCCCACTGCCGCGTGCAGGTCGCCCACCAGTTCCAGCATCTGCCGGCAGCGCGGCAGGGTTTCCAGACCGGCGGCAGTCAGGCTCAGCTTGCGCGTGGTGCGCTGCATCAGACGCGCGCCCACCCAGTCTTCAAGTTCGGCCAGGTAACGCGAAACCACCGGGCGCGACAGGTCCAGTTGGTCGGCGGCGGCCGACTGGCTGCCCAGGTCGACTACGCTGACGAACACCTTCATTGCGGTGAGACGGTCCATGATCTGCCCGATTTCAGAAACAAACTATGTTGGAGCATCGCATTTTTTGTGATGGTTCGTGCAACTAAGCTGTGCCTCATCGATGACTTGAACAGGTATTGCTTGATGGCTGCTTTCTTTTCCCTGCGTCGCCTGCTGCTGGCGTGTGCCGCTTTAGGTGCGATCACCCAGGCCGTTGCCGGCAACGCACCGCTGAAACTGGACGTGTACAACCCCGGCAGCGAGGCGCTGTTTCCGGTCAGCTCGGTGATCGTCAGTGGCCAGCACGAGGCGATTCTGGTGGATGCACAGTTCGGCAAGGGCCAGGCCGAGCAGGTGCTGAAGAAGCTTCGCGATAGCGGCAAGCAACTCACCACCATCTACATCAGCCATGGCGACCCGGACTATTACTTCGGCCTCGACACCCTGACCCGTGCCTACCCCAAGGCCAAGGTGCTGGCGTCGCAGGCGACGGTCGCGCACATCAAGCAGACCATGGCTGCCAAGCTTGCCTACTGGGGCCCGCAGATGGGGGCCGACAAGCCCGCCCGGCTCATCGTGCCTGACGTGCTGCCCGGCAACGTGCTCACCATTGAAGGGCAGCGTCTTGAAGTGATCGGCCTGGACGGCCCGCAGCCCGACCGCAGCTTTGTATGGGTCCCGTCGATCAAGGCGGTGGTCGGCGGGGTAGTGGTGGCCGAGAACCTGCACGTGTGGATGGCCGACACCCAGTCGGCGCAGTCGCACAAGGACTGGCTCGCGACCCTGGCGCGCATCGAGCAGCTGGCGCCGCAGACGGTGGTGCCGGGGCATTACCTGGGGCAGAGCAAGGGGTCGCTCGAGGCGGTGCGCTTCACCGCCGATTACATCCGCGCCTTCGATGCCGAAACCGCCAGGGCGGCCAACTCGGCCGAGCTGGTCGCTGCAATGAAAAAACGTTACCCCGGCCTGGGCGAGGAGAGCTCGCTGGAGCTCGGCGCCAAGGTCGCCAAGGGCGAAATGAAGTGGTAAGTGTCGTTCAATCCTGATCGGAGGTTTCCATGAGCAAGATCGCAATCATCGGTGCTACCGGACGTGCCGGCAGCCAGTTGCTGGAAGAGGCCCTGCGCCGTGGCCACAGCGTCACCGCCATAGCCCGCGACCCGTCGCGCCTGCAGGGGCGCGAAGGGGTGAGCACGGTAGCCCTGGACGTGACCCGGGGCGAGGGGCTGGAGCAGGCCGTTGCCGGGCATGACGTGGTGCTCAGCGCCGCGCACTTTGCCACGGTGCCGGCGCAGGCGATCATCGGGCCGGTCAAGAAGGCCGGGGTCAAGCGCCTGCTGGTGGTGGGCGGGGCGGGCAGCCTGCTGCTGCCGTCAGGGGAGCGCGTGATCGACGCGCCGGACTTCCCCGAGGCCTACAAGGCCGAGGCGAGCGCAGGTGGCGATTTTCTGCAGGCCTTGCGTCAGGAGCAGCAACTGGACTGGACCTTCCTGTCGCCGTCGGCGGAGTTCGTCGAAGGCGAGCGCACCGGTAGCTACAGGGTGGGCAAGGATCACCTGCTGGTCGACGCGAAGGGCAGGAGCTGGATCACCTTTGCCGACTATGCGATTGCGTTGCTCGATGAGGTAGAGAAGCCAGCGCATTCGCGTCAGCGCTTTACTGTGGGGTACTAGGGGCTGTATGAAAAGTCTTGAGACGAAGGTCAGGCAAGGCGAAAACAGCCGAGGAAGCGGAGTTTACGGGTTGTAAATGAGCATTCCGAGGCTGTTTTCAACGCAGCATCACCGAGTATCAAGGCTTTTCGTACAGAGCCTAGAAAGCATTCGCCGGCAAGGCCGGCTCCTACAGGTATAGGAGCCGGCCTTGCCGGCGAATGCATCAACGCGGTGCCCCTGCCTGCCCGCCCAACCACTCCAGCAAGGCCATCAACCCCGGCGCCGCCACCTGCGCGGGCCGCACCAGGTAATAGCCCTTGCCGGTCTTGACCCGCAGGTCGAACGGCATCACCAGCCGTCCGCTGGCCAGGTCATCGCCGATCAACGCCCAATCCCCTATCGCCACCCCGGTGCCCTGGGACGCCATCGACATGGCCATGTCCAACGTTTCGAAATGCTGGCGCCGGCCTTGCCTGGGCAGTTGCACGCCGGCTGCGCCAAGCCAGGTCGCCCAGTCCTTCTCGTCCCGCGCCGGGTGCAGCAGCATGTGCTTCTGCAGATCATCCAGCGTGCGCAACGGCAACTGCGGCGCGCACACCGGTGTCAGTTGTTCATCGAACAGCTTCAGCACCTGCAGGGCCGGATCAGGCTCGGCGCCATACACCACCGCCGCATCGAACGCTTCCCGGCGAAAATCCACCCCGTGCTGCACCGTGGTGGTCAGCTCCACCGGCACTTCCGGGTGCAGCGCCTGCCATTCCATCAGGCGCGGCAGCAACCAGCGCATCACGCAGGTCGGCGCCTTCAGTTGCAGGGTGGTGCGCTGCGCGCCCACCTGCTGCACGCCTTCCTCGATCAGCCCGAATACCTGCTGCACCCGCGGCAGCCAGTCCTGGCCCTCGCGGGTCAGGCTCAGGCCGCGTGCCTGGCGCACGAACAGCGCGTAGCCCAGGTGTGCTTCCAGGCCGGCGATCTGGCGGCTCACCGCGCCCTGGGTCAGGTGCAGTTGCTGCGCCGCACGGGTGAAGTTGCAGCATTGCGCAGTGATCAGGAAGGTGTGCAGGGCAGGCAAGGGAGGCAGGCGTTTCATCGGGGTAAGCCATGAGCTGTAGACATGGCTAGTATGAGGATTTTTGCATTGTGCCGGTAGCGCCTGGCGGGTCCAATCAGGTCTTGTTCCAGAATGATTCCAGGCAGACCACCATGGCGACTTGCGGCGAAGTATTGGTAAAACTCCTCGAAAACTATGGCGTCGACCATGTTTTCGGCATTCCCGGCGTGCACACGGTCGAGCTGTACCGCGGCCTTCCCGGCTCGACCATCCGTCATATCACCCCGCGCCACGAGCAAGGCGCAGGCTTCATGGCTGACGGCTTTGCCCGTACCCGTGGCAAGCCTGGGGTGTGCTTCATCATCACCGGCCCGGGCATGACCAACATCACCACCGCCATGGGCCAGGCCTATGCCGACTCGATCCCGATGCTGGTGATCTCCAGCGTGCAGTCGCGCAATGCCCTGGGCGGCGGTCGCGGCAAGCTGCACGAGCTGCCCAACCAGGGCGCGCTGGTCAGCGGTGTGGCGGCGTTCTCGCACACACTGATGAGCGCCGATGACCTGCCGGCCGTGCTGGCCCGTGCCTTTGCGGTATTCGAGGGCGCGCGCCCGCGCCCGGTGCATATCGAGATCCCGCTGGACGTGCTGGTCGAAGACGCCGATCACCTGCTTGGCTGCGAGCCGGTACACATCGCCCGCGCCGGTGCCGCGCCAGGGCCGGTGGCGAGCATGGCGGCGCTGCTGGCCGCTGCCCGCCGCCCGTTGATCCTGGCCGGTGGCGGTGCCATCGACGCAGGCGCCGCACTCGCCCGGTTGGCCGAGCACCTGCAGGCGCCCGTTGCACTCACCATCAATGCCAAGGGCGTGCTGGCCTCCGGGCACCCGCTGCTGATCGGCTCGACCCAGTCGCTGGTGGCGACCCGTGCACTGGTGCGCGAGGCCGACGTGGTGCTGGCGATCGGCACCGAGCTGGCCGAAACCGACTATGACGTCACCTTCAAGGGCGGCTTCGAGATCCCCGGCACCCTGCTGCGCATCGACATCGACCCGGACCAGTGCGTGCGCAACTACCCGCCCAGGGTGGCACTGGTGGCCGATGCAGAGCAGGCGGCGCAGGCCCTGTTGCTGGCCCTGGCCGAGCAGCCGGCGCCACCGCGCGAAGGCGAGTGGGGCGCGGCGCGGGCAGCGCGCCTGCGCGATACCCTGGCCAGCGAATGGGATGCGGCCACGCGGGCGCAGACGCTGTTCCTCGACAGCGTGCTGCAGACGTTGCCCGATGCCGTGCTGGTCGGTGATTCGACCCAGCCGGTGTACACCGGCAACCTGACCCTGGACCTCGACCAGCCGCGCCGCTGGTTCAACGCCTCGACCGGCTACGGCACCCTCGGCTACGCCTTGCCGGCGGCCATGGGCGCGTGGCTGGGCAGTGCGGAGCAGGCGGATCGACGCTTGCCTGCGGTGTGCCTGATCGGCGACGGCGGCTTGCAGTTCACCCTGCCGGAGCTGGCCAGTGCGGTGGAGGCTCAGGTGCCGCTGATCGTGTTGCTGTGGAACAACCAGGGTTACGAGGAGATCAAGAAGTACATGCTCAACCGCGCCATCGAACCGGTGGGCGTGGATATCCACACCCCCGATTTCATTGGCGTGGCCAAGGCCCTCGGTTGCGCCGCCGAAGCGGCGAGCGGGGTGGCGCAACTGCGCGAGGCGTTGTTGCGTGCCCGCCAACGCAGTGGCCCGAGCCTGATCGAGGTCGACCAGGCAGCGTGGATGCAGGCGGTGCAACCATGCTGAACCTGCCCGGTATCTACATCGAGGGCGCGTGGCATCACGGCGCGCAGCCGCTCACGGTAATCAACCCGAGCACCGGGCAGTCCCTGGCCGAGGTGGCCGGGGGCGATGGCGATGCAGTCGCCTGTGCCGCCATGGCGGCGCAGGCCGCTTTTGCCGGCTGGTCGCGTACCACCGGGGCGCACCGTGGCGAGTTGCTGCACAGGATCGCGCGGGGTGTGGAGGCCCGCCGCGAGCGGTTGATCGAACTGCAATCGCGCAACAACGGCAAGCCCCTGGCCGAGTCGGCGATGGACGTCGACGATGTGGTGGCAACGTTCGAGTACTACGCGGGCCTGGCGCAGGCCCTGGACAGGCAGCAGGACCAGCCGCTGGCCTTGCCCAGCGAGGATTTCAGCGCCCGCCTGCGTCGCGAGCCGTGCGGTGTGGTCGGCCTGATCGTGCCGTGGAACTTCCCGATGGTGACCACCGCCTGGAAGCTGGCCCCGGCGTTGGCGGCAGGGTGCTGCGTGGTGCTCAAGCCGTCGGAGGTCACGCCCCTGGCCGAGCTGGAACTGGCCCGGATCATCGCCGACTGCGGCCTGCCGGATGGGGTGTTCAATCTGGTGTGCGGCACCGGGCTGGCGGTGGGGGCACCGCTGACGAGCGACCCGCGTATCGCCAAGGTGTCGTTCACCGGCAGCAATGCGGTCGGCGTGCAGGTGATGCAGCGCGCGGCCGAGACGGTCAAGGGGGTGAGTCTGGAGCTGGGCGGCAAGTCGTCATTGCTGGTGCTGGAGTCGGCCGAGCTGGAGCTTGCGCTCGAGCTGGCCTGCGCCGGCGGCTTCTTCAATGCCGGGCAGATGTGCTCGGCCACCAGCCGCGTGCTGGTGGCCGATGCGCTGTACGACGCCTTTGTCGACGGGGTGAAGGCACGGGCTGCGGCGATCCGGGTGGGTGACCCGTTTGCCGGCGACAGCGACATGGGGCCGCTGGTCAACCAGGCCCAGTACCAGCGCGTGCTGGGGCACATCGAGCGTGGCATGCACAGTGGCGCGCGCTTGCTGTGCGGTGGCAAGCCGCTCGAACACGCCGCTGGGTACTTCATCGAGCCCACGGTGTTTGCCGAGGTACCGCTGGACAGTGCGCTGTGGCGCGAGGAAATCTTCGGCCCGGTGCTGTGCGTGCGTCGGGTGGCCAGCGAAGCCGAGGCGGTGGCGTTGGCCAACGACAGCGAGTTCGGGCTGGTGGCCAGCGTGGTAGGTGCAGACCCGGCGGCCGCCGAACGGGTGGCCGACCAGTTGCAGGCCGGGCTGGTGTGGATCAACGCACCGCAGGTGATCTTCCCGCAGGCAGCGTGGGGTGGCTACAAGCAGAGCAGCCTGGGGCGCGAGCTGGGGCCCTGGGGGCTGGCGGCTTTTCAGGAGGTCAAGCATGTGGTGAGGGCGGTGTAGCGTTCTTCGCCGGCAAGGCCGGATCCTACAGGCGACCGCGTACTGCCTGTAGGAGCCGGCCTTGCCGGCGAAAGCGATCTAGAGCGCGCTACGCAACCTTGCCATGTCCCGCAGCGGTGGCGCGCCATACAGCCGGCTGTACTCGCGGCTGAACTGCGACGGGCTCTCATAGCCCACCCGATACCCCGCCACCGACGCCTCCAACCCATCGTTGAGCATCAGCCGCCGGGCTTCCTGCAAGCGCAGTTGCTTCTGATACTGCAACGGGCTCATCGAGGTCACCGCCTTGAACCGGTGGTGCAGCGTCGAGGCACTCAGGTTTACCTCCCGTGCCAGGTCGTCGATGCGCAGCGGGCGCTGAAAATGATCATTGAGCCACTGGATGGCCTGGCACACGCGGTGGGTCTGGGTGTTGGCCATGGCGATCTCGTACAGCCGCGCACCCTGCTGCCCACGCAGCAGGCGATAGAGAATCTCGCGACGGATCAGCGGCGCCAGCACGGCAATGTCCTTGGGCGTATCCAGCAGGCGGATCAGGCGCAGCAATGCATCGAGCATCTGGGTGTCCAGGCGTTCGATGAACACCCCCCGCGACGACGGCTGCGACGGCACGCCCATCGGCCCGGCCTCGGCGATCAGGCTGTTGATCTCGGCCGGGTCGATGTCCAGGCGAATGCCCAGGCTGGGGTTCTGCGGGCTGGCCTCCAGCAGTGCACCGCTGATCGGCATCGCCACCGACACCACCATGTAGTGCAGCGGGTCGTACACATAGGTCTCGTCGCCCAGGCAGATCTCCTTGCGGCCCTGGGCCAGGATGCACAGCGCCGGCTGCGCCAGGGTCGGCATCGAGCGGGTGCTCTGCTCGTAGCGGCTCAGGTGCAGGTCGGCGATGGCCGAAGGCACCGTGCCGCTGGGGCAGTGGCGAACGACCAGCCCGGCCAGTTCCTGGCGCAGAAGCTCCAGGGCCGGGTCCAGCAACGGTGGGGTGGGGTCTGGGGCTGACATGTGCGGGTTCCTCTGCCGATGGGCGCAGCATAGGTTCGCGCACGCCGGGGCGCTAGCCGAATGCTGCGCGGTTCTTGCCTGATCCTGCGACGGGTGCAGAATCAGGCAAGCCGTCGACAGGAATCGCCTAACGCCGCGCGTGGCCTGGGCCGTAGCCTTGGCAGCCTGGGTTTTCTTCCCTGGCCGCTTCAAGGAGCACCGCACATGACGTCATCACAACCGGTCAGCCATCTTTCCTTCGTGCGCGCCAGCGTCGGCCGTTCGGCCGAGCTGGGCGTGCGCCTGCAGCAACTGCTCGAACCGTCGCGGCAAACCCCGGGGTGTCTGCATTTCAGCGTGCAGCGTTCCACCTGCGATGCCGACCTGTGGTTGCTCAACGGGGTGTGGGCCGATACTTCGGCGCTGCACGACTACTTTGCCTCGCCCAGCCTGCAGCTGTTTGGTGAACTGGTGCAGGCGCGGGTGGTGGACAGCCTCGACCTGCAGACGTTCACCGAGCAGCCGGCGAGTTAGAATGGCGCCTTTCCGGCAACCGATGTGGATGTGAGAGGCAATGGCACGTAAAGAATTCGACGTATTCGAGGCTGTTTCGGCGGTGGTGCCGGGCGAGGGTGGCTACAGCGCCGCGATCGCGGTCAAGGCCCTGGGCGCTGGCGGCGCACCGCGTTTTCACAAGGTGCTGCCAGGGCAGGTATTCAAGACCGCACTGGAGGCCGATGACGCTGCAGTGGTCGAACTGCAGCGCCTGAACGGCGTCAGTGACGACGCCGAACTGATCTGGTGATCAGGCCTGCGGGCGGGCCATCTTGAACAGGTTGCCCAGCTCGAAGTAATCCGCCGGGCCGCCGCCGCGCAGAATCGGCTCGGCGGCCGCGGTGTCGTAGATCCCTTCCTTGAGCAGGTGCTCGGCAATGTGCACCGCTACCACTTCGCCCAGAATCAGCCAGCTTGGCACCAGCGCCTGGTCGGCACGTTGCAGTTGCACGATCTGGGTCACCTTGCATTCGAACGACACCGGGCTTTCCTGCACCCGGGGTACCGCAATCACCCTGGAGGCTGCCGGGGTCAGCTGGCTCAGGGCGAACTCGTCGACCTCTGGCGCCACGGCGGCGCAGCTCTGGTTCATGGCCTCGGCCAGCGGGCGTGTGGCCAGGTTCCAGGCGAACTCGCCGGTCTGTTCGATGTTGTTCAGGCTGTCTTTGCGCCCGACGCTGCAGAACCCGATGATCGGCGGAATGTAGTTGAAGGCGTTGAAAAAACTGTAGGGCGCAAGGTTCAGGCGGCCGTCGCGGTCCTGGGAGGAGATCCAGCCGATCGGGCGCGGGCCGACGATGGCGTTGAACGGGTCGTGGGGCAGGCCGTGGCCTTTTGCGGGTTCGTAGTAGTACATCATCGGGCCTTGTGGGCGGAGGGTGCGCCTAGTGTGCCAACAGTTGCCGGCCCTGAAAATGACTAAGCCCGGCCGAAGCCGGGCTGTGGCGCTGCATCGGCTGTCAGCTGATGCGGTGGGCCTGGGTGCGGTCGAAGCCATCTTCGACGAAGCGATGCGCGTTGGTGTGATCGAAACCGTCTTCTGCCACGGTGGCGGGCTGGGCGTGTTCCACGGCGAAGTTGTGCGCGTTGGTGCGGTCGAAGCCGTCTTCGGCGAAAGCGTTGGCGGCCAGGACAGAAAAGGTGAGGGCCAGCATCAGTTTGGTTTTCATGGGGGTTACTCCGGTGGTGAGGGGTTGTCTGTTGCTATGGGTTTGATTTTACGCCCGTTAATTTGATTAAAAATCACAAAATATTGCCTATATAAATCTATTAAATAGATACATAAGAAAGCGGTTGGCCTCTGCTGGCAAGCCAGTGCCCTCAGTGTTTTGCGAGCGCCGAAGCACCCAGGGGCGCTGGCTTGCCAGCCAGGAGGACGACTCGGTTCTGAGTGGGCCCAGCATCGCGCACCCGCATTAATGCCGAATTAAGCCCACAAAAAAGGGGCCTCCATCGCTGGAGGCCCCTTGTCTATTGCAGCAAACCGATCAGTCGGTCTCGATCCGCGAGTTGTTGCGGGTGTCCTTCATGAACACGTACACCAGCAGCGAGACGGCAATGCACGCCGTGACGTACCAGTAGTAGCCGGTCTCCATGTTGATGCTCTTGAACCACAGTGCCACGTACTCGGCCGTGCCACCGAAGATCGACACGGTCAGCGCATACGGCAGGCCCACGCCCAGCGCGCGGATCTCGGTGGGGAACAGCTCTGCCTTGACCACCGCGTTGATCGAGGTGTAGCCGCTGACGATGATCAGTGCTGCCATGATCAGGAAGAACGCACCCCACCAGGTCTCGATGGTGTGCAGCGTGGTCAGGATCGGCACGGTGAAAAGGGTGCCCAACACACCGAAGGCGATCAGGATCGGGCGACGGCCGATCTTGTCCGACAGGCCGCCGATCACCGGCTGCAGGCACATGAACAGGAACAGGGTGGCCGCCGAGATCATGGTCGAGTCACTGATGCTCATGCCCACCGTGTTCACCAGGTACTTCTGCATGTAGGTGGTGTAGGTGTAGAACGCCAGGGTGCCGCCCATGGTCAGGCCGACCACGGTCGCCAGTTCCTTGGGGTGGCGCAGCAGGGTGCGCATCGAGCTTTCCTTGGCCTTTTCCTTCTTGGTGAACGAGGCCGTCTCTTCCATGCCGCGACGCAGGTACAACGCCACCACCGCGCACAGCGCGCCGATCACGAAGGGTACGCGCCAGCCCCACGAGTACAGCTGCTCGGTGGTCAGGGTCTGCTGCAGGATGATCAGCACCGCCAGCGCGATGAGCTGGCCGGAGATCAGCGTGACGTACTGGAAGCTGGAGAAGAAACCGCGACGCTCCTTGGTTGCCATCTCGCTGAGGTAGGTGGCCGAGGTGCCGTATTCACCCCCCACCGACAGGCCCTGCATCAGGCGTGCGATCACCAGCAGCACCGGCGCGGCGACGCCGATGGTTTCGTAGCTGGGTGTCAGGGCGATGACCAGGGAGCCGGCGCACATCAGCAGTACCGAGGCCATCAGCGCGGCCTTGCGGCCCTTGCGGTCGGCATAGATACCCATCAGCCAGCCACCGATCGGGCGCATCAGGAAGCCCACGGCGAAGATCGCGGCGGTGTTGAGCAGTTGGGTGGTGGTGTTGCCGGCCGGGAAGAAGGCCTTGGCGAAGTACAGCGAGAACGCCGCGTAGACGTACCAGTCGTACCATTCGACCATGTTGCCGATGGAGCCGGAGAAAATCGACTTGAGGCGGCTGGAGGTGGTTTTTTCAGCGGGTGCGGCCGCTGCCCCAGCAGGCAGAGAGGTGGAGTTATCCATTGAAGCAACCTTCTAGTTGTTTTTGTGGTGCGCGTGTAAACGCGGCCTGACAGGGCCATAGCAGGACCCGTGCCAGCCAGCGAAGGCCCGGTTTAGAAGGGTTTTGCAGGTTGAATGAGCGGAAATCCGCTCATTGGCGGCGCAGCGATAGGCAAGAATCCGCCTATGGGCCGGGGCGTTCGAGGAAGTCTTCGCGCACCAGTGCGTGGCGTTGCATCTTCTCGTTCAGGGTGCGTCGGGGCAGTTGCAGCTCCTCGAGCACCGCCTTGATGTCGCCCTGATGACGGCTCAGGGCGGCGCGCAGGCACTGGGCCTCGAAGGCTTCCTGCTGAGCAGCCAGCGATTGCCCGGTATGCGCCACTGCCGCCGATTGCGCATCGTCCAGGCCCAGGGCGTGGCGCTCGGCGGCGTTGGCCAGTTCGCGCACGTTGCCCGGCCAGTCGTGGCTGAGCAGCCGGCCCAGTTGTGCGCCACTGGGGTCGGCGGCGCTGCGGCCCAGGCGCTCGGCGGCGGCGCGGGCAAAATGGGCAAACAGCAGGGGGATGTCTTCGCGCCGCTCGCGTAACGGCGCCAGGCGCAGTTCGGCCACGTTCAGACGGTACGCCAGGTCTTCGCGAAAGCGCCCGGCGCGGGCTTCGAGCAGCAGGTCGGGCTTGGTGGCGGCAATGATGCGCAGGTCCACGCTGATGCTCTGGTTGGCGCCCAGGCGCTCGAGCTTGTGCTCCTGGATCACTCGCAGCAGCTTGGCCTGCTGGGCCAGCGGCATGCTCTCGATCTCGTCGAGGAACAGCGTGCCACCGTTGGCATATTCGAGCTTGCCGATGCGCTTGCCCTGGGCGCCGGTGAAGGCGCCGCTCTCGTGTCCGAACAGCTCGGCCTCGAACAATTGCTCAGGGATCGCCGCACAGTTGAGCGCCACGAACGGCTTGTCGGCCCGCGGGCCGAAATCATGCAGGCACCGCGCGACGCGCTCCTTGCCGCTGCCGGTTTCGCCGCGTATCAGCACATTGACCGGCAGCCCGGCCAGGTCCAGCACCTGGCGACGCAGTTGCTGCAGGCCAGGCGACATGCCCAGCAGGGTGTTTTCCAGGCGCACCTTGAGGTCGGCCTGTTCATGCAGTCGGCGGTTCTCCAGCACCAGCTGGCGTTTCTCCAGGGCGCGGCGCAGGCTGCCGAGCAGGCTGTCGGGGCTGAAGGGCTTTTCCAGAAAATCGTAGGCGCCATTGCGCATGGCTTCGACCGCCATCGGCACGTCGCCATGCCCGGTAAGCAGAATCACCGGCAGGTCGGCATCACGCCCCTGCAGTTGCTCCAGCAGTTGCAGGCCGCCCATGCCGGGCATGCGCACATCGCTCAGGATCACCCCGGGAAAGTGCTCGGGCAGCTGTGCCAGACACGCCTCGGCACGTTCGAACAGCTGCACCTCGAAGCCGGCCAGGCTCAGCCACTGCTGCACCGCGGTACGGATGCTGGCCTCGTCGTCGACGACAATCACCGCATTCAGCATGCAGGCTCCGGGTCGCAGGGCAGGGTCAGGCTGAAACGCGCACCGCCTGGCTGGTTGTCGACCTGCAGGCGCCCGCCGGCTTCATGGATGATGCCGTAGGAAATCGCCAGCCCAAGGCCCAGCCCTTCGCCCACCGGTTTGGTGGTGAAGAATGGGTCGAACACGCAGCCCAGGTGCTCCTGCTTGATGCCGCCGCCGCTGTCGAGCACGCTCAGGTGCCAGTGGTCATGCTGCTTTTCGATACGGATCTCCAGGTGTTTCCAGGTTTTGTCGGCCATGGCGTCCAGGGCGTTGCGCAACAGGTTGATCAACACCTGTTCCAGGCGGATGGCGTCGCCGCGTACCCAGGCCGGACGCGCCAGGTACAGCGCGGTGCTGACGCCCTCGGCGCGGATGCGCGGGTCGAGCAACTGTAGCGCCTGGTCGACCACGGTGGCCAGGTCCAGACGTTCGCGCAGGCCGCTGGGGCTGTTGCGGGCAAAGGTTTTCAGGTGTCCGGTAAGGGCCGCCATGCGCGTGAGCATCTGTTCCAGCGGCTGCAGGGCCTGGCGTGCTTCGTCCAGGCGCTCGTTGTCGAGCAGCAGGCGCAGGGTGGCCAGCTGCATGCGCTGGGTGGTCAGCGGCTGGTTGAGCTCGTGGGCCAGCGCGGCGGACATCTGCCCCAGCGCCGCCAGCTTGGTCGACTGCACCAGGCCCTCCTGAGCCATGCGCAGTTCATGGGTGCGTTCCTCCACCAGGCGCTTGAGCTCGTCGCGGCTGCGCTGGCGCAGGCGGGCCAGGCGCAGGCGCTGGCTGATGAACAGCACCGCGAACACCAGGGTCAGCCAGACGGCGGCGGCCGTCAGCCCGGCGTTGCGCTCGTCATCCCCGGTGCGCGGTGTGCGCAGCAGGTGCAGGGTCCAGCCCTCGGCTTCCAGCGGCAGGCTTTCCCACAGGTAGTCGGTGTCGCCTTCGGGGCGCTGCACGCGCACCAGGTGGCTGTTGTCGTCAAAGCGGGTCAGCACCTGGCGCTGCAGGGGCAAGAGCGACTTCTTGTCGTACTGGCGGGTGGCGTCCAGCTCATTGAAATCGGCCGCCGATAGCGGGTTCAGCTCGCGGTAGCGCCAGCCGTCCTGGTTGGCCAGGAAGATGATCCCGCGGGCGTCGCTGACCAGCAGCACGTCGCTGCCCTGGCGCCATTCGCGCTCAAGCTCGGGAAACTCCAGCTTGACCACCATGGCCCCGAGAAACCGCCCCTGGTCGCCCAGCACCGCGCTGGACAGAAAGTAGCCGGGAATGCCGCTGGTCACCCCCACCGCATAGAAGCGCCCGCTGCCCTGGGTGCGGGTCTGCTTGAAGTACGGTCGAAAGCCGTAGTTCTGCCCCACGTAGGTGGTAGGCAGGCGCCAGTTGCTGGCCGCCACGGCCAGGCCGGTGTGGTCGAGCAGTTCGAGGGTGGACGACCTGGCGGCGCCGTTGATGCGTTCGAGCTTGCGGTTCAACGCGTCCTGGGTCGCTTCGCCCACCGGGCCGCCGAGGGCTGCGATGAGTTCGGAGTCCAGCGCCAGCACAGCGGGCAGGGCGCGGTAGCGTTCGATCAGGGTGTGCAGCGAGTTGGCGTACAGCGCCAGTTGCTGGCTGGCCCGCTGGGTATCGTCGAGCATGGCTTGACGCTTGGCCTGATTCATCGCCCAGCCGGCGGCCAGCAGGGTGCCGGCGGTGATCAGCAGCAGAATCAGGCCCAGTCGCACGGCGCGGTAAGTGAACGGCATGGCAAGCAGTACCCTGGCAGGGGGGAAGGCTGCCAGGCGCTTCCCCGTGAACGTCACAGCGACTTACAGCAGCTCGAAGCGTTGCTGTTGCACGGTTTCGGAGTCCAGGCCGACCTGGACGTTGAACTCGCCAGGTTCGGCAACCCACTGCAACTGGCTGTTGTAGAACTTCAGGTCGTCCGGCTGCACGGTGAAGTGCAGGGTGCGCTCCTCGCCGGCCTTGAGCATGAACTTCTGGAAGTTCTTCAGTTCCTTGACCGGGCGGCTCATCGAGGCGGCCACATCCTGCAGGTACAGCTGCACCACGGTTTCGCCGTCACGCTGGCCGGTGTTCTTCACGCGCACACTGACCTCCAGGCTCTGGCCCTGTTTCAGTGTCGTGCTCGACAGGCTCGGTGCCGACACACTGAAGGTGCTGTAGCTCAGGCCGTAGCCGAAGGGGTACAGCGGGCCGTTGGGCTCCTCGAAGTACTGCGAGGTGTAGTTGCCGGGCTTGCCGGGGGTGAACGGGCGGCCGATGCGCAGGTGGTTGTAGTACATCGGGATCTGCCCCACCGAGCGCGGGAAGGTGATGGCCAGCTTGCCCGAGGGGTTGTAGTCGCCCAGCAGCACGTCGGCGATGGCGTTGCCGCCCTCGGTGCCGCTGAACCAGGTTTCCAGGATGGCGTCGGCCTGCTCGCGCTCCCACGCCAGCGACAGCGGGCGACCGTTCATCAGCACCAGCACCAGCGGTTTGCCGGTGGCCTTGAGGGCCTTGATCAGCTCGCGCTGCACCGCCGGGATCTCCAGGGTGGTGCGGCTGGACGATTCGTGGGACATGCCCCGCGATTCGCCGACCACGGCCACCACCACGTCCGACTGCCTGGCGGCCTTGACCGCTTCGTCGATCAGCACGGCAGCCGGGCGCGGGTCATCGACGATTTCCGGGGCGTCGAAGTTGAGGAAGTTGAGGTAGTCGAGCACGGCCTTGTCGCCGGTCACGTTCGAGCCTTTGGCGTAGAGCACCCTGGCCTTGTCGCCCAGGGCACGGCGCAGGCCCTCGCGCACGGTCACCGACTGGTGCGGGCGACCGGCGGCGGCCCAGCTGCCCATCATGTCGATCGGGGCATCGGCCAGCGGGCCGACCAGGGCGATGGTGCCGGACTTTTTCAGCGGCAGGGTCTGCTGGCGGTTCTCCAGCAGCACCAGGCTGCGACGCGCCACGTCCCGTGCGATGTCGCGGTGCAGGCGGCTGTCGGCATAGGTGTCGGCCGGGTCGTCCTTGGCCTGGCCGATGCGCCGGTACGGGTCGGCGAACAGGCCCATGTCGTACTTGGCGCCGAGAATCTCGCGCACCGCGTTGTCCAGCTCGGCCGGGCTGACCGCGCCGGACTTGAGCAGCCCCGGCAGTTCCTGGCCATACAGCGTGTCGTTCATGCTCATGTCGATGCCGGCCTTGATCGCCAGCTGCGCCGCCTGCTTGCCATCGGCGGCCACGCCGTGGCGCACCAGCTCGGTGATCGCCCCATGGTCGCTGACGGTCACGCCCTTGAAGCCCCAGTCGCGGCGCAGCAGGTCGTTCATCAGCCAGGTGTTGGAGGTGGCGGGCACACCGTTGATCGAGTTCAGCGCCACCATCACGCCGCCGGCACCGGCATCGATGGCGGCGCGGTAGGGCGGCAGGTACTCGTTGTACATGCGCGTGGGGCTCATATCGACCGTGTTGTAGTCGCGCCCGCCTTCCACCGCGCCGTACAGTGCAAAGTGCTTGACGCTGGCCATGATGCTGTCGGCGTTGGCCGGGCTGCGGCCCTGGAACGATTCGACCATCACCCTGGAGATACGCGACACCAGGTAGGTGTCTTCGCCAAAGCCTTCGCTGGTACGGCCCCAGCGCGGGTCGCGGGCAATGTCGACCATGGGCGCGAAGGTCATGTCGATGCCGTCGGCGGCCGCTTCCAGGGCCGAGGTACGGCCGACCTGGGCGATGGCCTGCATGTCCCAGCTGGCGGCCAGGCCCAGGCTGATCGGGAAGATGGTGCGGTGGCCGTGGATCACGTCATAGGCGAAGAACATCGGGATCTTCAGGCGCCCGCGCATGGCGGCGTCCTGCATGGGCCGGTTCTCGTCACGGGTGATCGAGTTGAAGGTACCGCCGATGCGCCCGGCGGCGATTTCCTCGCGGATTTTCTCGCGCGGCATTTCCGGGCCGATGCTGATCAGGCGCAACTGGCCGATCTTTTCCTCGACGCTCATCTGCTTGAGCAGGTTGGCGATGAACGCCTGTTTGTCTTGCAATGGCGCGGCGGCAGGCGAGTCAGCGAAGGCCGACTGGCTGGCCAGGCTGACGAGCAGGCCCAGCAAACACAGCTTGTTCATGAATTCTGTTCTCAAGGCTGCGGCAGTCGTCACGGTGCAGACTGGCAAGCCGAAGTTGGGGAAGCGGCTATTGTTGTAGTTTGCTGGGGCATCTTTTAGCCGATTGGGCCATCACGATCCAGCGGCGGCGTCGGATTATGCCTCAAGTCCGGCGCATTTCGAGCACTCACGGAGCGTAGCGACAATGCAGGTATCGAACAGAGCACGGTTGTGGCTGGTGCTGGCACTGGCCAGCCTGCTGGCCGGTTGCGGCATCAACAACATTCCCCAATACGACGAACAGGTCAAGGCGGCCTGGGCCCAGGTGCAGAACCAGTACCAGCGCCGTGCCGACCTGATTCCCAACCTGGTCGAAACGGTCAAAGGTTACGCCAGGCAGGAGCAGGCCACCTTGACCGCGGTCATCGAAGCGCGGGCCAAGGCCACCTCGATCAAGGTCGATGCCAGCACCCTGGACGATCCTGAAAAACTGCGCCAGTTCCAGGCCGCACAGGCCCAGCTGGGCGGTGCGCTGGGGCGCCTGATGGTGGTCTCGGAGCGTTACCCGGACCTGAAGTCGAACCAGAACTTCCTGGCCCTGCAGTCCCAGCTCGAGGGTACGGAAAACCGTATCGCGGTGGCGCGCAAGGACTTCATCGCCGCCGTGCAGCGCTACAACACCGAGATCCGTACCTTCCCCGGGCGCCTGTGGCACAGCGTGATGTACAGCGACATGCCGCTGCGCGAGAACTTCGAGGCCACCAGCGCCGATGCCGACAAAGCGCCTGAAGTGAAATTCTGATGCGTGTGCTCAAGGCGGCGCTGCTGCTGGTGCTGCTGGCGGCGAGCGGCTGGCTGTGGGCCGCGCCCCAGTTCCCGGCGCTCAGTGCACGGGTGGTGGACCAGGCCGAGCTGCTCGACGGCGCCACCCGCAGCCAGCTTGAGCAGATGCTCAAGGCCCACGAGCAGGCCACCGGCGAGCAGGTCGTGGTGGTGACCCTGGCCAGCCTGCAGGGGCAGGCCATCGAGGACTATGGCTACCAGCTGGGGCGCCACTGGGGCATCGGCCAGCAAGGCAAGGACAACGGTGCGCTGTTGATCGTCGCCCCCCAGGAGCGCAAGCTTCGCATCGAAGTCGGCTATGGCCTGGAGGGCCGCCTGACCGATGCCCAGGCCTCGGTCATCATCAACAGCGTGATCACCCCGGCGTTTCGCCGTGGCGACTTCAGCCAGGGCATCGTGCTTGGCACGGCGGCCATCCTTCAGGTGCTGGGCGGCGCACCGCTGGACGAGCCGGCGCGACCTCTGGCAGACGAGGCGCAGCAGCAAGGTGCGCCGGTCTGGGCGGTGGGCCTGTTCATCCTGATGATCATCATCGTGTTCGCCCTGCAGGGCCTTGGCGGGGGTGGCCGCGGTGGGCGCGGGGGCTTTGGCGGTGGTCTTGGCGGCGGTTTCGGGGGCGGCCTGGGCGGTGGCGGCGGTGGCTTCAGTGGCGGCGGCGGCAGTTTCGGCGGGGGCGGGTCCTCCGGCGGCTGGTAACTACACGACAAGAGACACACACGTACATGGCATTGCTCAGTGAATACGAACAGCGTCAGGTGGCCCAGGCCATCGCCCAGGTAGAACAGCGTACCGATGCCGAGCTGGTGACGGTGCTGGCGGCGCGTGCCGACGACTATGCCTATATCCCGTTGCTGTGGGCCAGCCTGCTGGCGCTGGTGGTGCCGGGCGTCCTCTATTACCTGAGCGGCTGGCTGAGCGTGCATGGCCTGCTGTTGGCGCAGTGGCTGACCTTCATCGTGCTGTGCCTGGTGTTCCGCCTGCCGCGCCTGACCAGTTGGCTGGTGCCGCGCAGGGTGCGCCACTGGCGTGCGTCGAACCTGGCGCGGCGCCAGTTTCTGGAGCAGAACCTGCATCACACCGTGGGCCGCACCGGGGTGCTGATCTTCGTCAGCGAGGCCGAGCGGTATGTGGAGATCCTGGTGGACGAGGGCATCTCCAGTCGCCTCGACAACCAGGCCTGGGACGCCATCGTGCGCACCTTCACCGCCCAGGTGCAGCAGGGCCAGACCCTGCAGGGCTTTGTCACCTGCATCGAGGCCTGTGGCGAGCTGCTGGCGGCCCATGTGCCGGTGACCCAGGCGCGCAACGAGCTGCCCAACCGGCTGGTGCTGCTGGGCTGAGGCATGCGCGCTGATCGACAAATGCTGTGCCTGGGGCGGTCATCCACGTAAAATGCGCGCCATTGCGCGCCTGCGGGCGCCCCCCGCAACCCGAGGCACCCACTCCCCATGTCCGCAACCCCCACCGCCCAGGCCGCGCCGGATGCGCGTGCGCAGTTTCTGGCGCTGCTCGCCACCAGCCTGCACCAGCACACCTTCATCAAACTGGTGCTGGCGCGCCATGTCGGCGCCGAGGTCGACCTGCAGCGGGTAACGGCCAAGCCGCTGACGATCAAGGGGCAGGCCAGCCTGTCGTTCGTGTACCGCTACAAGACCCGCGACATCACCCGCAACCTGGCGCTGGACGAGGCGCTGACGTTGATCGGTGAACTGTTGCCGGCTTCGTTTCGCAACGCGCACCTGCTCAGCCTGAACGACGAGGTGCAGCTGGAGTTCACCAAGAAGGGCAAGCCGATGCTGCATCGCAACGCCGTGCAGCAGGCGCGCGAGGCGGTGACCGGCGAGCATGATCGCGAGAAGAAGCGCTACCTGGAGCTGAGCCGGCCGTTTCTGCACGACCTGGGCGTGACCGACAAGCAGCAGGCGCTGATTCCGGCGATGTCGCGCAAATGGAAGCAGATCAACAAGTTCATCGAGGTGTTCTCCCATGCGCTGAGCAGCGCGCCACTGGCGGCAGATCAGCCGGTGCGGGTGGCGGACTTCGGCTCGGGCAAGGGCTACCTGACCTTCGCGATCCACGACTACCTGCGCAACACCCTGCAGCGCGAGGCGCAGGTGACGGGCGTGGAGTTGCGCCCGGACATGGTCGAGCTGTGCAATGCCGCCGCCGCGCGCCTTGAGCATCCGGGGCTGAAGTTCGAGTGTGGCGATGTGCGCAGCGTGGTGCCCAGCGCCATCGAGGTGATGATCGCCCTGCATGCCTGTGACATTGCCACCGACTACGCGATTCATACCGGTATTCGCTGTGGCGCGGCGATCATCATGTGCTCGCCGTGCTGCCACAAGCAGATTCGCCCGCAGATGCACAGCCCGGGGTTGCTCAAGCCGATGCTGCAGTACGGCCTGCACCTGGGGCAGCAGGCCGAGATGCTCACCGACAGCCTGCGTGCGTTGTACCTGGAGGCCTGTGGCTACGAGACCAAGGTGTTCGAGTTCATCTCGCTGGAGCACACCAACAAGAACAAGATGATCCTGGCCACCCGGCGGCGCGAGCCGGTGGCGGCGCAGGCGTTGCTGGAGAAGATCCAGGCGCTCAAGGCGTTCTATGGGGTCAAGGAGCATTGTCTGGAGACGCTGCTGCGGGCCGATGGCTTGATTCCTGTCTGAACCTCACCACCGTCATCGCGGGTCAAGCCCGCTCCCACAAGGATCACCCTTACCTGTGGGAGCGGGCTTGACCCGCGATGGCGGCACCTCAGACCTTGACCGGTGCCGGATGCACCCGCGCCTTGCGCCCCAGCACTACCGTCAGAATCACCCCGCCGGCAAACACCCAGGTGATCGGCGCCACCTGCTCGCCAAAGAACAGCGCCGACAGCGCGATGGTGAAGAAGATCTGCAGCAGCTGCACCTGGCTCACCCGTGAGATTCCGCCCAGCGCCAGCCCGGCGTACCAGGCAAAAAAGCCGATGAACTGCGAAAACAGCGACACATAGCCGAACGCCCACCAGGCCCGCGGGCTGATCGCGCCCTCATGCTGCAGCGCCAGGTACACCACCGGCCCCAGCAGCAGCGGGCTGGACAGCACCAGCGCCCAGCAGATCACCTGCCAACCGCCCATCTCCCGCGCCAGGCGGCCGCCTTCGGCATAGCCCAGCCCGCCCACCGCAATCGCCGCCAGCATCAGCAGGTCACCGGCCTGGATGTGTCCGGCGCCCATGATCATCGCGTAGGCCACCACCAGTGCGCTGCCCAGCGCCGCCCATGCCCAGAACGCCGTGGAAGGTCGCTCGTGGGACAGCCACGCCGCATACACCACCACGCACAAGGGTTGCAGGCCGTTGACCAGTGCGCCGTGGGAGGCCGGCACGCTCTGCATGGCCCAGGCCGACAGCACCGGGAAACCGAGAATCACCCCCAGCGCCACCAGGCTCAGGCCCTTGACCTGCTGCCAGGTGGGCCACTTTTCACGGCGCCACAGCAACAGCGCCGCTGCCGGGATCGCGGCCACCAGGGCCCGGCCCAGGCCGTTGAGCAGCGGGTGCATCTCCTGCACCACGATGCGGGTCATGGGCAGGGTCAGGCTGAAGATGATGACGCCGAGCAGGCCGAGGGCCAGGCCGGTGTTTTCGCGGGTAGACATGAGCGCGCCTGAGGGCTGGAGGGGCCGCTCATTGAGCCACAGGTGGGGTGGGGAATCTGGTTACAGTTGGCAACAAAGGTGTCCGTACAGTTGGGCGTCGCGCCGGCCTTTTCGCCGGCAAGGCCGGCTCCTACAGGCTTCGCGCCCTCCTGTGGGGGCCGGCCTAGCGCCGACGCCGCCCCACTGCCTTGGGCGGCGGCGCGGGCACATTCGCCAGCGCGCCCAGCGGGTGCGTGGTGGCATCGAAAAAATGCAGTTCGATGCCCGGGCACGCTTCGAACACCCGCGCGTAATGCTGCTTCTGGCTCACGATGGCCGCCTCGTTCACCGGCAGGATCGAAATGGCCAGGTGTGTCGGCTGCGCCTGCCTGATCGCCTCCACCAGGTGCCGGTCGGCACGGTCCAGGTGATGCCCGAACACGCACAGCCCCTCGCGCTGCGTCGCCAGCGCGGCGTAGCACCAGGTCAGGTAATCGGACCCGCGAATCGCCCGCAGCTTGTTGTCGCTGCTGTCTTCATTCACGAACAGCGGCACATCGCCCGGGGTGTTGATGGCAAAGCCGTCGAGCAACTGGCTGCCGCTGGCCGCCCGCTGGCGCGTGGTGCCGTGCTGGGTGCGCAGCAGGTGCAGGCCGCCATGCAGGTAGTGCATTCGCGTGCCCGCCCCCTGAGCCCGGCTGACGTCGAAATCGCCTTCCTCGTCGAACAGCTCGGCAAAGCCGTGCGGCGCCTGGTTCACGGCCCAGTGACAGAGCAGGTCGTAGTTGCTGGAAAACACACGCTGGTAGGTGCGCAGCTCGGCGTTGATCGCGGCCAGGTGGGCAGTGGGCAGCAGCTTCCAGGGAATGTGCACGCTGCGCACGGCGTGGATCAGCGCTTCCTTGATCGCGTAGTAGCGGTTGAGCGGTGCCGACGAACTGATCGCCAGCGCGGCATTGACCTGCACGGTGGTGTTCAGGGCACTGAGGACCGGCGCGAACAGCTCGCTGTTCATCGATTTGAACAGTGCCTGGTCGGTGAGGCCGAGGGGCTTGTGGCGCACGCGCTGGGCCAGCTCGAACAGCGAAAAGTAGGCGAACGGGCGCCAGATGGCGCGGCTGGTACCGTTGCCCAGCAGCAGGCTGGTGCACGGGTGGGCGGTATTGAGGTGCGGCCAGGCCGCCAGGGTTGCGTCGACGTCGGCGAGGGGCATGTGGATCTCGTAGGGATTTGTTGCACGTTGGCAGGGCGCGACTGTAGCACGCCGGCGCGTTGTCATCAGCGCTCCGGAACCTGCGGTGTCTGCCACCGGGTACTGAGGGCTGGCCGAAGGCAGAGGGAGTGTGTGAGAATGATACGAATTCCCATTAATGTTTTGTCTGCCTTATCACGCGCCGGACGCCCATGACCTCGCTTTCAACCCCCTGGACGGCCGGCGCGCCGTCGTTTGCGGCTGTCGCCGACGAGCTGCTCGCGCACTACACCGACCTGCGTCGCTACCTCGGCAGCCGACTGCGCAACCCCGATGATGCGGCCGATATTGCCCAGTCGAGTTTTGCCCAGGCCTACGCGCATGCCCTCAATGCCCCGGTGATCAATGCCCGTGCGCTGCTGTTCCAGGCGGCGCGCAACCTGTGCATCGACCAGTTTCGCCGGCGCAGTCGCGAGCTGGCGGCGCTGGAGGACTGGCTGACACGGGCCGACGGGCTCACCCCCAGCGTGGAAGAGATCCTGATTGCCCGCGAGCAGTTGCAGCAACTGATTGCGCGTATCGAGCGCATGCCGCGCCTGCGCCGCGAGGTGTTCGTGCGCGTGCGCCTGCATGGCCAGAGCCATCGCCAGGTGTGTGACGAGCTGCAGCTGTCGGCCAAGGCCGTGGAGCTGCACATCGGCCGCGCGGTGTTCGACCTGTCCGAACTGAGCCAGGCCTGCCGTCATGTCTGAGGCGCGGCCGGTTTCGCCACGCAAGATACAGCAGGCGCTGGGCTACCTGGCGGGGCTGCACAGTGACGACCCCTCCCGTGTGCGCGAGGTGAGCGGGCAGTTGCAGCGCTGGCGCAACAAAAGCAGCGAGCATGAGCGTGCCTGGCTGGAGGCCGAGCAGCGTTGGCAGATGATCCATCGGCTGACCCCGCAGTTGCGCGGCTCGCTGGCCCCCGAGCCGGTCAACCTCGGCCGGCGTCGCCTGCTGCGCCAGGGTGCCGGCCTGCTGGCGGTGGTCGGGTGCGGTGCATGGCTGGGTTGGCTGTGGCAGCGCCGGCCACAGTTCGACCAGATGCTGCTGACCGAACATGCAGCGCCCGCACGTAATGTACTGCTGCCCGACGGCAGCCAGATGGTGCTGGCGGCCGAAAGCAACGTGCAGGTGAAGTACAGCAACGGCCAGCGCGAGGTCATGCTGGCCCACGGCAATGTGTTTTTCGACGTGGCCCACGAGCGCCTGCGCAGCTTCCTGGTCAGCACCCGGCTGGGGCAGGTGCAGGTGCTGGGCACCGCCTTCAGCGTCAGCGACCGTGGCGGCGATATCCAGGTGGCGGTGACCCGCGGTCATGTGAAGGTGCGCGGCCTGGATGGCGAGACCCGCGAACTGCTGGCCGGCGACCGGGTGCGCCTGGGCGAACCCGGTGTGCCGGGGCCGGTGGAGCATCACCCGCAGGCGGCCCCGAACGCCGAGCACTGGCGCCAGGGCTGGTGGTCGTTCACCGATGCACCGCTGGCCGAGGTGATCGACGAATTCAATGCCTACAGCAACCGTCAGGTGCGGCTTGGCGAGGGAGCAGCCGGGCTGCGCCTGACCGGCAGCTTCCCCAGCGACCGCCCCGACATATTGCTGAACGCCTTGCCCAGGGTGCTGCCGCTGAGCCTGATGCAGAAGGGTGAGTACACCTGGCTGCAGCTACGTTGAAATTTTTTTGAGGGGTAGTGGCCAGCTAGCGCGTCTTCCTGGCAACTCCCTAGCTCAAAGGACAGATCATGTCGTTTTTCCTCGCCCGGACCACGCGTTCGTCGCCTTCTTCGGTTATCCCCAGCACCCTTCGCCACCTGGTGCTGGCCTGTGCTCTTGGCGCGGCCAGCCTGTCGGCCGTGTCGGCCGAGCTGAGCGCAGGCACCCGCGTGCTGGCGCTCGACCTGCCCAGCCAGCCGCTGGATAGCGCGGTGCAGGCGCTGTCCCGCGAGGCGGGGGTGGCGATTGCCGCCGACAGCCAGTGGCTGGCCGGGCGCGATGCCCCGGCGCTGCAGGGCCGCTTCACCCTGCAACAGGCGCTGCAACGCCTGCTGGACAACAGCGGCCTGGTGGCCAGCGAAGAAAACGGCGTGATCATCCTGCGTCGCCCCGAGAGCGACGGCGCGCTGACCCTGGGTGCCACCACGGTCAATGCGCAGGTGGGCAACAGCAGCAACCCGCCCGAGCTCTACAGCGGTGGCCAGGTGGCACGCGGTGCGAAGGTGGGCATGCTGGGCAATCGCGACATCATGGAAACCCCTTTCAACATCACCGCCTACACCGCCCAGCACATGGAAAACCAGCAGAGCGGCACGGTGGGCGCGGTGCTGCGCAACGACCCGTCGGTGCGCTTCAGCACCGGTGAAGGCCACACTTACGAAAACTTCATGATCCGCGGCTACTCCATCGACTCCACCGAGCTTGCGGTCAACGGTCTGTATGGCCTGGCGCCCGATGGGCATGTGCCCACCGAGTTCCTGGAGCGCGTCGAGGTGCTCAAGGGCCCTGGCGCACTGCTCACCGGCATGGCCCCCAACGGCGGTGTGGGCGGGGTGATCAACCTGGTGCCCAAGCGGGCCGGGGATGCGCCACTGACGCGCCTGACCACCAGCTACGTATCCGACGGCTACTGGGCCGAGCACCTGGACCTGAGCCGGCGCCTGGGTGAGGAGAACCGCCTGGGCATCCGTTTCAACGGCGTGTACGGCAGCGGTGACACCGGGGTCGACGACCAGTCCAAGGACCGCACCCTGGCGTCCCTGGGCATGGATTACCGTGGCGATGGCTGGAAGCTGGAACTCGATGCCTACGAAAGCCACGAAAAGATGCAGAACGGCAGCCCGATGATGGCCGGCTTCAGCAAACTGGGCTACGTGACCAAGGCGCCCAAGCCGGATTCCAACATCCTCGACGGTATTTCGGCCAAGCAGATCAGCAAGGCGGTGATCCTGCGCGGCGAATACGAGCTGTCGGACGACTGGACGGCCTACGCCAGCGTCGGCGGTGCGCGTACCCGCTACAAGGGCTTCCTCAACGGCACGCGCTCGATCATCACCTCCGGCAACGGCGACGCCACCGCCGAAACCTACAACCAGGGCGGCTATACCCATAGCCTGTCCACCGAAGCGGGTGTGCGCGGCAACTTCAGTACCGGTCCGGTGACCCACCAGCTGGTGCTCAGCACCACCCTGCTGCACCAGGACATCGGTCGCGCCGCCACCGTCACCGGGGCAAAGTACACGACCAACATCTATCACCCCGGCAAGCCGATCATTGCCGGCAACATCGGCTCCAGCGACAAGACCGGCGACAACACCCTGTCGAGCTTTGCCGTGGCCGATACCCTGGGCTTCGTCGACGACAAGCTGTTGCTGACCCTGGGCGTGCGCTCGCAGCGGGTGCGCCAGAAGATGAGTTCGCCTTCGTATGACGAGCATGCGCTGACCCCGGCACTGGGCGTGGTGCTCAGGCCGTGGGAGGCGGATGTCTCGCTGTACGCCAACTACATCGAGGGCCTGACCCAGGGCGGCATGGTCAGCGACCTGTCGGCTGCCAACTATGGCGAGCAGTTCGCCCCGTACAAGTCCAAGCAGGTGGAAGCCGGGGTCAAGTGGGACCTGGGCGACTTCACCCACACCGTCAGCGTGTTCCAGATCGAGAAGCCGAGCATGATGCTCGACACCGCCAGCAACCGTTACACCGACGATGGTCAGCAGCGCAATCGCGGGGTGGAGTGGAACCTGTTCGGTTCGCTGACGCCGAGCGTACGCCTGCTGGGTGGGGTGACCTATACCCGTGCCGAGCTGACCAAGACCGCTGGCGGCAAGCTCGATGGCAACGCCGCGCGCGGGGTGCCGCAGTGGTCGGCCAACCTGGGCGGCGAGTGGGACACGCCCTGGGTCGAGGGCCTGACCCTGACCGCGCTGGCCATCCACAGCAGCTCGCAGTACCTGGATTCGGCCAACGAGCTGAAGATTCCGCAGTGGACCCGTTATGACCTGGGCGGTCGCTACAGCACGCGCATCCTGAGCAAGGACGTGGTGCTGCGCGCCAGCCTGGAGAACGTCGAGAACCGTGCCTACTGGGCCGGTGTGTTCAACGACGGCTACGCCACGGTCAGCGAGCCGCGCACGCTGAAACTTTCGGCCAGCATCGACTTCTGAGGTGTACATGCAACGACTCAAGACATTTTGCGCCGGCCTTGCGCTGGCCAGCCTGACCGGCGGCGCCGCAATGGCGGCCTCGCTGGTGCCCGGGCACAGCGTCAGCGGCGCCATCGGCCAGGGCCGGCAGCCGGTATGGACCGTGCCGCTCAAGGCCGGTGACTTCGTGCAGGGGCGCGTGGAGGGCGACGTCAGCGTGCGCCTGCTCGATGCCGACGGCCAGCCGGTGCGGTTGCTGGTGGACGGGCTGGACATGGTGCGCGACTTCATGTTCATCGCCCCCCACGACGGCCTGTATGGCGTGCGCGCAGAAGCCATCGCCACCCGCCCGCAGGCTGCCTATTCGCTCAAGCTGACCGGTGTCACCAGCGTGGCCGAGCAGCAGGCCCAGCAGACGCGCCTGCAAAGCCCGGTGATGCGCGAGCTGGCGGCACATGTGGCCAAGGGGGGCGATACCCAGGCCTTCTGGAAGGCCCGCGAGCAGCAGGGTACGCCCCTGGTCGAAGCGCTGGCGGAGCAGCCCGGGCAATCGCTGGTGACCTTCCTGTGGCGAGGTGCCCGGCACAACGTTCGGGTGTTCGGCGCGCCGTCGGGCAACCATGATGAGCTGCAACGCCTGGGCGACAGCGATGTGTGGTTTCGCAGCTATGTGGTGCCTTCCAGCACCCGGATGAGCTACCAGATGGCACCGGACGTACCGCCCTCCACTGACCGCCGGGTGATTCTGGCCAGCTCCCGGCAGGACCCGCTCAACCCCAACGGCTTTGCCGATGGCAGTGGCGATCGCTGGCTGTCGCGCTCGCGCCTGGAGCTTGCCGACGCGCCTGCGCAGCCCTGGGTGGCGCAGCGCCCCGGGGTAGCCCGGGGCACGCTGGAGCGCCAGGTGCTGACCAGCAAGGTGCTGGGCAACCAGCGTGACGTGTACCTGTACCGCCCGCCGGGCTGGACGCCGGGGGCGGCGGGGCAGGGGCTGCTGGTGCTGTTCGATGCGCATGCCTACACCCGGCAGGTGCCCACCCCGACGCTGCTCGACAACCTGCTCGCCGATGGCCTGATCGGCCCCACTGCTGCGCTGATCATCGCCAACCCCACCGACCTGTCGCGCCAGGTCGAGTTGCCACCCAACCCGCAGTTTGCGCGGTTCATGGCCGAGGAACTGATGCCCTGGGCGAAGGCGCGCGGGCTGTCGGCCCCGGCCGACCGCACGGTGGTGGCAGGTTCCAGCTACGGCGGGCTGGCCTCGGCCTACCTGGGGCTGCAGCATCCGGAGCTGTTCGGCAATGTGCTGAGCCTGTCGGGGTCGTACTGGTGGGCGCCGGAAGGGATGGAGCCTGGCTGGCTGACCCGCGAGTACGTGCGTGCACCGCGTGTGCCGCTGCGCTTCTACCTGCAGTCGGGGTTGTTCGAGGGGCCGAAGATTCTCGACACCAATCGCCAGTTGCGCGACGTGCTGCAGGCCAAGGGGTATCCGGTGGTGCAGGTGGAATACCCGGCCGGGCATGACTACCTGCAATGGCGTGGGTCATTGCCGTGTGGGTTGATCGCCCTGATCGGTAGCGGGCAGGGGACGCCGCAGGCCTGTGAGCCGCGTTGACCCTGCTGGCCGCTTCGCCGGCAAGGCGGGCTCCTGCAACATCGCCAGGAGCCGGCCTTGCCGGCGAAAGGTTTACTGCGCGACAGCCGCCTCGCGCCTGACCTTGTTGCGCCACAGTCGGTAGGCGCGAATGCCTGCCCGCACCGAGCCGTACAGCAGCTCGCTGCCCATCTCCCGCGCCAGCCCCGAGCGCACCAGCATCCGCAGGAAGCTGCCGCGGGCCCGGGCGATGCCCATCACGATGCCTTGGGCCATCAGGGTTTCACGCACTTCGCGCAGCGCCGCGATGCCGCTCACGTCGATCGAGCTGACCGCCTCGGCGTCGAACAGCACGGCGCGGGCTTCCACCTCCTTTTGCACCGCGTCGAGCAGGCGCATCTTGAAGTAGTCGGCGTTGAAGAACAGGATCGCGTCGTCGAAGCGGTACACCACCAACCCTGGCACCGTGCGCGCGTCCTTGTGGCGGCGGATGTCCACCTGGCCCTCGATGCCGGGCGCCCAGCCCAGCACTGCATCGGTGGGCTGGTAGATGGTGTAGAGCAGGCGCAGGATCGCCAGGGTCACCGCGATGATGATGCCCGGCAGCACGCCCACGCCCAGCACGCCGACCGTGGTCAGGATGCACAGCCAGAACTCGAAGCGGCTGAGGGTGTAGATCTTGCTCAGCGACTTGACGTCGATCAGGCCCCAGCCGGCCATCAGCAGCACGGCGCCCAGGGCTGCCTGCGGGATCCACGCCATGGGCACGGTGAACAGCAGCAGGCACAGCGCGATCACCAGCGCCGCGATGATGCCCACCAGCTGGCTCTTGCCACCCACCATGTCGTTGACTGCGGTACGCGAGTCGGCGCCGCTGATGGCAAACCCCTGCGAGGCGCCGGCGGCCAGGTTCGATACGCCCAGGGCGAGGAATTCATGGTTGGCGTTGATCGCATAGCCATGGCGTGCGGCGAAGCTGCGTGCGGTCAGCATGGCGCTGCAGAAACTGACCGTAGCGATACCCAGGGCGTCACGCAGCAGGCTTTTCATCTCTTCGAGGTTGGTCTGCGGCCAGGCGAGGGTGGGCATGCCCGAGGGCACGTGACCGAGGACTGCCACGCCGAAGCGGTCCAGGCCGAACAGGCCGGCCACCAGGGTGGCGATGGCCACGGTCACCAGCGCTGCCGGCAGCTTGGGGTAGCGCCGAGGCAGCCAGATCAGCAGAGCCAGGCCGGCCAGGCCGATGAACAGCGTCAGCCAATGGATTTCGTTCAGGCGTTCGAGCAGGTTGATCAGGCTGAGCACGAAGCCGTTGCCCTCGATCTTGAACCCCAGCACCTTGCCCAGCTGGCCGGCCAGCAGGCTCAGGCCGATACCGTTGAGGTAGCCGATCAGAATCGGTCGGGAGAAGAAACTGGCAATGAAGCCGGCCCGTGCCAGGCCTGCGGCGATCAGCATCAGCCCCACCAGCACCGTGACGATCACCGACAACTGTGCCACGCGCGCCGGGTCGCCCATGGCCAGCGGCGCCACGGCACCGGCGACCATGGCGCAGGTGGCAGCGTCGGGCCCGACCATCAACTGGCGCGAGCTGCCCACCAGGGCGTACACCATCATGGGCAGGATGCACGCGTACAGCCCGACCTGCGGCGGCAGGCCGACGATCTGCGCGTAAGCGATGGCGATGGGGATCTGGATGGCGGCAACCGACAGGCCTGCCTGGAGGTCAGGGCGAAACCATTCGGCACGGTAACGCAGCAGGTTGGCGAGGCCGGGGAGCCAGCGGGAGAGAAACATGGACCGATCCTTGTGATGTTTCGGAGCAGCGGTGGGTTTTACCAAGGTCTTTGGGGGCGGTGTTGATCTGAATCAGGCGCAGGCAGGTTTCTACTGCAATGGTGCGATCATCGCCAGGCGTCCCCACGGCACGGCTTCAAAAATTCAGTCGGAACAGCGTTCTCCAGAAGTTCTTGATCGGTGAGCGCTTGTGGCGGTCCCAGTTTCGCTCCCACCACTCATCCTCATCTTTTGACGCTCCCTCGATATCACTACCAGTCTCATACGCTGCGTGTTGTCGAAACAGCATGGGGAAAGCGCAGTACTGCTTGATGTGATTCCTGAACAGCCTGTCGATCGGTGTGCCGTCGTATCGAGCCTCGGCCACGGCACGACAGCCTTCACGGGAGAGAATGTAGGCGTGCAGCGCTACCACGCGCCCTCGGGCAATGAAAGGAAACCAGGTCAACCACGTCCGGCCCATGCTGTAGCCGAGATGCAGGGCTTTGAAAGGGCGGGTACGGATGAAGCGGTTTGTCCAGCCGATCTGCGCAGGTTTCAGTTGATAGGGTTTTACGTCATCTTCGAATATCAGGATTCGCTGCAAACCATTGGCCAACGCCATCTTTGCCAGCGCCTGGTGAGACTCGAAGCACCCTCGCACAGGGTCGTCATTTCGCTCGACAATATAAAAGGTAACTGGATTCTCAAGCAGGCAACCGACGGCCTTCTCGAAAAGATCACGCCGGTCCTGCCTTTCCTTTATGGATATGCAGTAAACAGTGTCGACATCAAATTTGATCTTTTCCAAAAGTGAGCCCTTTCATCTTCAGCGCTATCCGTAGCGTATTCACGCTAGCGGCAACAAAAGAAGTAGGCAACAAAAGAAGTGGAACGTTGTGGTTTAGAAACGAGAAGGTAGGGAGGGAGAGGGGATTTGAAGAGGCTGAATTCGGATCAGGTACCGGTCAACCAAACGGTCATCCGTTCTGTCGAGCCGCCTGGTGTGGCGCTGGAGGAGCTGAAGTGACTGGAGCGGGTGAAGGGAATCGAACCCTCGTTATCAGCTTGGGAAGCTGGAGTAATGCCATTATACGACACCCGCTTTCAGGCGCACTTTGTACCAGAACCGCGAGACGATTTGAAGCCCTTATTGCAATCGGCGGCTCGCGAGCCGTAGCGCC